>JABMMX010000375.1 GCA_013205435.1 Deltaproteobacteria bacterium | reverse complement strand
TCGTCGCAGTCGTGGGGCGTGGCGTTGTTGCCGTCGCAGATGCCGGTGCCGAAGCCATCACCATCGGCATCGCGGCAGGCGCCACAGGTCGCGGCCTTCGGCACGCAGAAGGTGCCCGCAGCGGCGCCGCCGAGCACGGCGCCCGCGGAAGGGTCAAGGGTGGTGCAGTCAAAGCCGATGGGGCACCTTCCGTCAGCGCCGTCAGCGCCGTCGCAGGCCGTTAGACAGACGCCGGAGGTTGAGGGCTCTGCCGCGAAGGGGGCGTCGAGCCAGCAGGCCGAGCCGGCCTCACAGGCGTTGGTATCACTGCAGGGTTCGCAGAAGTCGGGGCCATAGCCGGTCGTCACGCGGAAGGGGGGAAGACAGACGGCGGCGAAGGGGACGCCCTTGGTCTGCTCTTCCGGGTCGAGCGTGGTTGGGTCGGGCAGCGCGCCGGAGCCGTCGAGCGCGTAGGGCGGTGCGCCCACTGCGACTACCTGGCAGGCGTAGGCCTCGTCCGGCGCGCCGGGCAACCGGAGTTCGGCGCAGGCATCGACCTGGTCCGAACAGACCCGCGAGCAGACGCCGCTCCGCGTCCAGGTGGCATCGAGCTCCGCGATGGTCACGCGGCTTGGGCTGCCATTGGCAGTGCGGTTGAAGGCGACCGCGGTCACACAGTTACCGGTGCCGACCGGGCACTCGTCATCCGAGTCGCAGCCGATGTAGTTGGAGAGCCGCACGGTGCCAGGCACCCGACCTGCGTCAACGGTATCCGCAGCATCGGCGGTATCTGCTGCAGTATCTGCCGCCGTGTCCGCACCGGTATCTCCGGCGTCACGGGTATCCGCGGCGGTGTCGGTTGCGTCCCGGGTATCGGCGGCGGTGTCGGTTGCGTCCCGGGTGTCTGGGCTATCGCCCGTATCCTCCACGGCCGACCCGGTGTCGCCGCTCGCCTCTGCAGAGCCGTCGGGCGTTGGGGTGGGCGAGGAGCCGCTGTTGTCGCTGCAGGCCGTAAGGAAAAGCAGACCCAGAGAGAGGAGCGGCGCTCCGGCAAAGAGGAGCGAGGAGCGGCGGGCGGAAAAATGCATGAGGAGAACTCCGAGAGCGAGACAAAGATGAAGAAGTTTCAAACGGCACCGCGCGCGCCCATGGAGCGCGTGCGCGGTGCGTCAGACAAGGAGGTGTCGGGCTATTCGCAGACGCCGGGCACGAAGAAGTCCTGGTATCCGTAGTTCACGCGGAGCCGGATATCCTCGAGGTTCTCCCAGGCGATCTGGCGGTTGTCGCCCAAGGTCGGGTCGATGATGACAGTGTAGTTGCTGGCGAGCGGGAGGCCGCTGAGCGTCCGGTTGCCGCCCGGCGCGAAGCCATCGGTGGGGAATTCGCCCTGCCCTGCTACGATAGAGACCGAACGCGCCGGGCTCCGGAAGCTGGTCAACTCGCCAAAGGCGGTCGCACCGGGGCCGAACTGGGCGACATAATCGCTCAGGTTGGGCTGGCAGGAGCGGACGCTGCTGGTGCCATCGTAGACAATGTTGACAGTAGGCAGCAGCCCATCGCCCAGGTTCTCGCCGACAAGTTCCACATCGAAGGAGACAATCTTGGCGTTGCAGGCTGAGCCGAGGTTGGCAAACCGCTCGATATCGAGCGTGACGGTGGTGGAGAGCAGGTCGCGACGGGTCGCAACATCGGCGCCCGCAATCTCACCCGAGAGCCGCACGCGGCGGTCCACGGAGACATCGCCGCGCCGGATACGGGCCTGGAACATCTCCTTCGGGCTGGCGAGCTCGGCCGTCTCGGCGTTGCTCTCGTCCAGATCCGCACCGATGAGCCTTGCCACGCTGACCTCGGCAGAGGCGGTGTTGAGCGCGCCACCACAGTTATCCTGCAGACGGGTCATCTCGGCGGCGATCGCCTCGAGCTGGTAGGTGTTGCGGGCCAGAAGAATCTGGATGCGCTGGTCCATAAAGGGGCGAACCGCGTAGTACTCCATTCCAACCAGCCAGTTCATGAGGGCCACCTTGGCCCGCTCGAGCTCGCTTTCGGCGGCGCTGAGGCGGTTGGCCCAAGCGAAGACTACGGCGGGGCTTCCGAGCAGCTGGTTGATGTTCTGGCGCTGCCCGTCGAGCACTGCAAGCCGCCCTGCAATCAGCTCCGCACGCTGCACCACTTGAAGGTACTCCAGCAGTTTCTGGGAGACGCCGAGACCGGCTTGGCCGACACGGAGCGAGATCGTGGCGAGGTCATCGAGCGCGCCCTTCGCCTCGTCGCGCCTATCACGCAGTTCGACAAGGTCGCGCTTGTAGGCAAGCTCTGCCTCGGTCCGCTCGTTGAGCGCTTCGATAACGCGGTCGACCTGGAGCTCCGCGATCTGCTGTGCCGAGAGATCCAACTGGGCCTGATCGCGCAGCGCGTCGATCTCGTCCTGCGTCGCCTGGTCGTCGGCAAGGTCCTGCTCCCGCAGGTTGCTCAGGTTGGCCTCGCGAAGCGCCTTTGCCTGATCGCGCTGGATCGTGAGTTCCTCCGCGCCCGTCTGCAGGGCGAAGGCCGCAGCGTCCGCGGCACTTGAGATCTTTGCTCCCTTCATCGCGAGCGCGCCACGTTGCGTGGCGAAAAGGTCGTTGGAGTCACCTTCGACCTGTATGAGACCTGCAATGGAGGCATCCAAGAACTTGTTCACCACACCGGCGCCAGCCAACGCGGCATCCGCGGTGCGGCGGAGGCCGAAGGCTGCGCGAATCTTGCCAAAGTCCGTCGCGACGCCATCCACGCGGAGCTGATTCCATGAGGCTGCGTCTGCCGTTGCGTCCGCCGCGAGCGTCGCCCGAGCGTCATTTCGGGAGGCAATGCTCTCAGCGATCCCCCGCATGCTCCTGCTCCATTCTCCGCTACGAGTATCGATGAGGACCTGAATCTCGGCGGTCGTCGCGCTCCGCGCTGTGTTCCACTCTTCGATGGCGATCTCGAAAGCCTTTGCGCGCGACTCCGAGAGCGCGGCCCGCTGCTCCGCCGCTGCCATCTCTGCCATCGCGATAAGCACTCCATTGTGCGCCTGCTGGATGGCGTTCCAGGCCGAGGCGGCATCGGATACATTCGTTCCCACGACCGTCGGCTCTCCACCAGCGGACTGTGCGATTCGAAACCCGCACTCGCCTGCGGCTACCGTCACATCACAACCTGCAACCACGCCCACATCGGCGATGGCGCAACCCTCAGGGACCCCGCAGAGCGTGATGAGTTCATCTCGGAGCGCATCCGCCTCGTTGTTCAACCGGTTGCGGACCTGCGCCGTGCTGAGCTCGCGCTCGGTGCCCTCGCTGATGATGGCACCGACCGAACCGGCTGCCTCGCCGATCGCAGCATTGGCCCCATCCTCGAGGCGCCCGAGCAGGTTAAAGTTGTCGTCCTGCGGGTCGAGCGAGCTGGAGACCACCACCTCTGCGTCGCGGGCATAGATAAGTTCGTCGAAGGGGAGGTTCAGCTTGCGCCGCTCGCGGGCCAGCGCTCCGAAGCCCGCACCAAAGCTGGCGTTGGCAAAGCCTGCTCCGGCCCGAAGGTTGAGGTTGGAGGCTACGCCTGCGAGGAGGTAGAGGTCGAGCGACCGGGTCGCCACCTCGTCGCTGACCGCAGCCCGCTCGCGATCATCAAACAGGAGCGCGTTCCAGCGCTGCGTTCCCAGCGTGAGCGACTCCATCGCACCTCGCCAGCTCTGGCTCATCTCGAAGAGCAGCTGCTGACGGCCATCGATGGCTGCGGGGTCGATGAGCTGGCGCGACAGCATCGCGAGGCCGGCGGCATCGTACTGCCCGCCGACGACGTCTAGGTGAGCCTCGAGCACATTTACCTTCCAATCGTTCAGGATGCCGGCGGTAAAGTCGCGGAGCACGGCGGTGACGATGGCGGGGAAGTCGCTCGACTTGAGCCAGGCCTCGCGGGTGTCTGCGTCGGTCTGGAAGGCGCCGAGCTGACGTCCGAGGAAGGCCTCGCGGGTGACGCGCTGGTAGGCGTCGACGAGTTCCGCGCTGGCGGCGAGCTCAGCCACCGGAGCGCTGTAGGCGTAGGCGAGCAGCTGGCGGCCGCAGAGGACCTCGGCACTCGGCCGGCAGAGACCGCCCGTACCGGCGGCACAGTCGGCCATAAACTCGCTGAAGGTCTGGTTGCCCGGCGTGGAACCGTCGCCGTTGAAAAACTGCAGCAGCAGGCTGCCCGTCGTCTCACCCAGGAGCGAATCCTCTGACACGGCCAGGGCGCATTCGGCGCGGCGGGCATCGCTCGTCGTCGTCGCAGTAAACTGCGCGACGTTCAGGATAGCGTTGCCCGAGGCATCGGACACGCCGCAGGAGACAATCCCGCTCGCGCCGTTCGCGGTGGTCGGGGAGGTGGGCGTGCCGAACATTTCCGCAGTGCAGCTGTCCAAACCCGGGAGGGCCACGCGGGCAATCGCGACTGCGTCATTGGTGTCGATTACGAGGTCAGCCTGCGCCCGCGCAGGTCCGACCAAGAACGCCTCGAGGTCTCCCTGGAAGACGACCGGCTGCGCTTCCACCACGCCGCCGGCGCTCCGTGAATCGTAGATGCCGGTCCAACGGTCTGTGAAGCGGCCCGTGACAGAACCGGGGCTGTCGGACTTCAGCTCAAAGCGGAGCGTCCGTTGGATGCCGTCGGTCACGGAGGGGTCGAGGACCGAGGTGGAGGCGAGCGGGAAGTTGTGCCGGAAGCTGGCCACCCAGCTGTTCAGCAGCGGATCGAAGGTAAGCGGTTGTGCGAGCCAGCTTTCGACTCCGCTCGGCGGCGTGGGCGAAAAGACATGCGACACACCCGAAGGGAGCACCAACCAGGCGGCAGTCGCAGCTTCCAGCGTCGACGCTGCAGGCTCGGTCACGATCTCGAAGGCGACGGGAATGCCCACCGTCCCGAAAGTCGAGACGAAGATCTGACCAGCATAGGCCGCGTCGACGGTCGGCTCCAGACCGACAATGACAGCGAAGGATCCGGCCTCAGACGAGAGACGGACGGTCACATCCCGCGTCGGCTGCGCAAGCAGGTCGGCGCCAGAGATGGGAACCTCGAAGTCGACCCTGCCATCGACGACCGGTGCGGTGCGCAGAGCGGCCTCGTCGAGCAGGCCGGCGCTGTCTTCGAGACGGAAAGCGACCTGTGCCGGCAGCGTTTCACCGCGGAGCGTCGTGGAGAGCGTAACGGAGGTGGCGGTACGCCCCACCTTGACATCTCGTCCGGGGGCATCGGCAAACTTCAAGCCTAGGGTATCGGCGGCGTCATCCAGACCCTTGTTGGGGTTGGTACAGCGGCCGCGGTCGCTGCAGGTCTCCGCAGCACCGCAGGTCGCGGTCTCCGCGCACTGCACCACGCAACGCCCCGTGAAACAGTGGGTGCCTGCGCCGCAGTCAAAGTCGAGGTTGCAGGCTCCGAGCTGAGGCCGCACGAGGGCGGGCCGCGGCGTCGCCTGTATCTGGTTTGAGGTGTCGATGCCGGTATCACCGGCGGTATCGGCGCCCGTGTCTGCAGAATCTGTAGAGGTGTCATCGGCAGGGGCGTCGCTGCTGCCCTCATCACCGCAGGCGGCGATCGAGAGCAGAAGAGCAGCAAAGGGAAGGAGGCGAGAAGAAGCGAGGGAGAGAGACATGAGACGAGGCTCCGAAGAGATAAGAGAGAGGGTTCGCGGTGCGGAGCGAGGAGCCGGCCGGCGGCTCACTGACACTCCCCGCGGGGGAAGAAGTCCTGGAAGGTGAAGTTGACGCGGACCTTGATGTCCTCGAGCTTCTCCCAGTCGATTTGCGGGTTCTCACCCGCCCCCCGGTCGATGACGACCACATAGTCGCTCGCGAGCGGTAGGCCGCCGAGCGTTACATTGCCGCTCGTGAGGTCGGGGAGGCGCGCAAAGTCTCCCACCTCGGCCACGGGCGAGATGCTCCGCGGCGCCGTGCGAAGACGGGTCAGGTCGGCGAAGCGGGTGGCGCCGGTTCCGAACTGGGCGACGTAGTCGTTGAGATCGGGCTGGCAGCTCCGAAGCCGGCTCGAGCCACTGTGGACCATCGTCACAGTCGGCAACGCCTCCCCGAGCCCATCGCCCACCAAGGCGAAGTCGAAAGAGAGCACCTTGGCGTTGCAGCTCGAGGCCAAGTTTGGGAAGGACTGGAGGTCGATGGGGAACTCGATGGCCCATACATCCGGGTTGGCCCAGAATTCCGCCTGGCCGAGTGGGCCGCCAAGCTGCGACTGGCGGTCCACGGAGACGTCGGCGCGCTCAAGGGCCGCGCGGAACTGCTCCTCGGAGGATTAGCTGGCGCCATCGACCGCATCGGTCCTGTCGGCCGTGAAGTTGAGCAGCTTGGCCAGGCTGACCGTCACGCTCAGCGTGTTGGTGTTGCCGCCGCAGGCGCTTGTGAGCCGCTGCATCTCGGCGGCGATGGCCTCCAGCTGCGTCGGGTTACGCGCCAGCAGAATCTGGATGCGCTGGTCCATGAAGGGGCGGACGGCATAGTACTCCATGGCCACCAGCCAATCCATCATGGCAGCCTTCGCTCTGTCGAGCTGCGACTCGGCCTGCGTGAGCTTGTTGGCCCAGGCAAAGACCACGGAGGGGCTGCCGATGATGGAGAGGATGTTGGAGCGCTGCAGTTCGAGCTCGCGCAACCGCGCGTCGAGGAGCGAGGCCTTCTGGCTCACCTGCGACACTTCGATAATGCGCTGCGTTACGACGATCTCGGCCTGTGTAAGGTTGAGGTCATAGGCTGCGAGGTCCTGCAGCAACCCAAGCAGTTTGTTTCGCCGATCTCGAAGTTCTACCTTGTCGCGCTCGTAGGCCAATTCGGCCTCTGCGCGCGCCTGAACGGCCGCGATGATTCGGTCGACCTGGTACTCCGCGACCTGCTGGGCGGTCAGTTCGAGGTCAGCCGCGGCCGAGAGTGCCGCGATGTTGTTCCTGGAGCCGAGGTCTTCACCGATGTCTGCCTCCGCGAGGCCCTCGAGTTGGGCATCCTTGAGATATCTGTCGTAATCCAGTTTCCGCTTAGCGAGGCCCGCACCCGCTTTGAGCGCAAAGGCCAAGACATTGAGGGTCACAACCTTAGCCACAGCCGGCCCGCGCAGCTTCAGCCGAGCGACTGAGAAAAGGAGGTCCGTCGAGGTGCCGCTCAACGCCGGAAAGCCTTCTCCTTCTATCCGGGCGTTAAAGGCAGAGAGGTCGCCGCGGGCCTGAACCCCTCTGGCGACAGAGTTCAGCCCCTCAAGGACCAACGAACGGTTGTAGTCGTTGTTGAGCCCATCTTCGCGGATGGTCGCCCAAGCCGCAGCGTCCGCCGTTGCGTCCTCGGCCAATTGGGCACGAAGACTGTTCTGCTGAGCGATGTTGGTCGTGATCCGCGCCAATTCACCCGTCCACGCGCCGGCCCGGGCAGCTATAAGCGAGTCGACCTCCGCCGCCTTCAGCAGCCGCGTCTCGTTCCAGGCCTCTATGTTCCCGGCGAAGGCCTCTGCCGAAGTGGTTGCCAAGGTGATGCGAGAGGATAGTGTCAGGATCTCTGCCCGAGCGATCAGAGCCGCCTGAAGTGCCTCGCCCAACCCACCGATCTTCAGAGCCGCTTCGGAGGTGCTGTAGCCGCGCGCCTGTTCCACGCCCGACCCGTCCAAGGCGAGGAGGTAGCCGCATCGGCCTACCTCGACGGTGATGCGGCAGGCGGGGTCACGGACAACCTCGTCGCGGGTGCAGCCCTGCGGCAATCCGCACAGTTCGATGAGCTGGTCTACCGTCTCGCCAATCTCGTTGTTGAGCTGGTTCTGAATCTGGGCTGTCGAGAGCTCCCGCTCCGTACTCTGGGTGATGATGGTACCAACCGAAGCCGAGGCCACTTCCAGTGCCGCTGTAGCGGCCTCTTCTCGGCGGGTCAGCAGGTTGAAGTTGGATGAGGCGGGGTCGAGCGACTGCGTGACCACAACATCCCCGTCCCTCGCGTAGACGAGCTCCGAGAAGGGGAGCGTGAGCGGGTTCGCATCCCGCGAGAGGGAGCTCAGCCCACTCGAGAAGGCAGCGTTCGCGAAGCCTGCGTCGGAACGGAGATTGAGCACGGATCCAAGTCCCGCATAGAGATAGAAGTCGAGGGTCCGCGTCGATACAAAGGCCGACCGCTCCGCACGCTCGGCATCGCCCTTGAGCAGCTCGTTCCAGCGGCGGGCGCCGAGTCCGAGCGCATCGACAGCGCCGCGCCAGCTCTGGCTCATCTCGAGAAGCATCTCCTTGCGCTTCGCCGCTTCGGGCCCAGAGACTTGGCGGCCGAGGATGGAGAGCGCAGCGGGGTCGTACTGACCGGCGACCACGTCCAGCTGCACATCGAGCACGCTCGTCTGCCAGGTGGTGAGCAGGCCGCCGACGAAGGACTGGAGCGCTGCGGTCACAATGGCCGGAAAGTCGGTCGACTTGAGCCAGGAGAGGCGGAGCGCGGCGTCGGTCTGGAAGGCGCCGAGCTGCTGTCCGAGGAAGGCCTCGCGGCTGGCCCGCTCGAAGGCATCGGAGACGCGGCTGCTGTCGTCCGCATTGAGCCCGTTGATGGGGGTCGCGTAGGCGTAGGCCAGCAACTGACGGGCGCACAACACTTCGGGGCTCGGCCGGCAGAGCTCATCCACACCCTGGGCGCAGTCCTGCATAAAGGCGTCGAAGGAGCGGCCGCCGGGGGTAACGCCGTCGCCGTCGAAGAACTGCAGCAGCAGTTCGGCCGTCGTTCCCGTTGCCAGCGCCGTCTCGGCAACGGCAAGCGCGCATTCGGTGCGAACCTGCTCGGGGTTGGCGCCGCTGTTGCTCAGATTGCGGAAGGTGGCGACCGAGTTCACGAGGAAGGCGGTGCCTCCGCCCAGAATGCGCTCGGGTGCCTCGCACCGGTAGATGCGCCCTGCGCCCGCATCGAAGCTGAGCCCCGCATCGCCTGTTGCACCAGCGGTAGTCGGGAACATGGCATCGGTGCAGGCGTCGAGCGACGGCTCCCCCTGAGGCGCAATGCGCACTGCGGCGAGTTCCGCCGGCGTCAGGTCGGAGGTCAGCCGGCTGTCCTGGATACGGAATCCGTCGATTTCACCATCGAAGACGAGGGGCGACGGCTCGAGCACGCCACCCGTGGAGCGGAGGTCGTAGAAACCGGTCCACCGGTCGGTCACCCTACCCACCAGACCAGTCGGCGGGTTAAGACTTAGTTCGAAGCGGAGCGTGCGCTGAGGCAGCGCGTTCAAGGTCCGAATCGCCGCGCCAGATGGCAGCGTGTAGTCGTTGCGGAAGGTCGCAACCCATCGCTGCAGGAGCGTATCAAAGACCAGCGGCCGCGCCTGCTCGCTCACCGCTGCCTCGCCCGATGGCGCGAAGAGGTTGCTCGGTGCGTTGTCGAGCACAAGCCAAGCCTCGACGGCGGCGGAGAGAGGCGCACCGGGCGGGGAGGTGACAATCTCAAAGGAGATCGGGACCTCAGTATTGCCGAGCGAGGCAATACGCACGGAGGCCTGGTAGATGCCAGCCTCCGATGGCAAGGCGACGAGCAGGAACTGAAGCGTCCCCGCTAGGCTGTCGATGGTCAGCAGCGTCGAACCTTCGGGGGTGGCTGCGAGCTCCGCACCGTCGAAGGGAAATGTGATCTGCGCTACGCCACTGTCGATGGGCACTGACCGAACGACGGTGCCGTCGATCTGACCAAGTTCATCTTCGGCTCGAAAGGCGAGGTTGGTGGGAACTGCGGTACCCTCGAACCGAATCTCGAACCGGAGTTCCGTCGTATCGCGCGAAACGAGCGTGCGGCGTGGCGGCGGCTCGACGATGCGGAAGGAGGCGGAGCGGTCGCCTTCGTCGATGGCCTTCAGGCCGCCGCCGCAGCGGCCGCGCGCATCGCAATCGGTGCCGTCTTCGCAGGGCCGCTCTTCGCTGCACTGGGCCGCGCAGTGTTTGACGAAGCAGAAATCGCCCGCGCCGCAGTCAAGATCGACCTGGCAGACGGGGGTGGGAGCAGGCTGAATGGCCGGGGTCTTTGGTGCGACGAAGGCTACGGCAGAGCCGTCCGTGGAGCCATCGGTTCCTCCGGTGTCGGCTGCTCCCGATGTGTCGGCGCCAGGTTCGGTGCCCTTGTCGGCGTCGTCGCCGCAGGCTGCCACGAGGGCGCCAAGGCAGGTGAATGCAAGGAGGAGAGAGGGGAGCGAACGCATGATGGAGGCCTTCAAGGGAGCGCGAAGGCCCCTTCAGAAGGGAGCCATGGCGCGCAACCTTAGGTCATTTTTCCACCAAGTAAAGCGCCAAAGATCTAACCAAAGATCCAGAATGGTCGGGATTAAAGAAATCTTCGCAAGTGTTCTCATTAAATTTTAGACATCCATGCACAGGAGAGCCGATTTACGTCATGCTCAAGGGTAAGACTCGGGCGCCTGCTGCGGGCGAAAGGCCTGCCTCACAGTCGCACGGCGGGAGCGCCGCACCCATGCCGCCAGCCTCGGAGGGAGACAGCGGACTGCCTGCGAGGAACTTCAGCCGCCCGCGTCCATCAGGGCAAACAGGTGCTGGCGCGAGAGGCGCAGTCCAACCTAGTGGCAGAGGACGAGCGCCGCCCCCGCCCTGCCCGAACTACCGAATCGCGGCCAGGATGACCGTGATGTTGTCGGGGCCGCCGCCCGCGTTGGCGGCGTCGATGAGGGCGCGGCTGGCCTGGTCTATCTCGGTGCCGTAGTGGCCGAGGATGGTGGCGATCTGGGCGTCGTTGAGCGGGTCGGTGAGGCCGTCGCTGCAGAAGAGGAAGAGGTCGCCCGGCAGCACAGGCAGCGAGGCGACCTCGGGCTCGACCACGGGGTGCAACCCCATCGCGCGGGTGATGACATTTTTGTAGGCGAAGCCGTCGGCCTCGTCGCTGCTGAGCAGGCCGAGCGCGAGATACTCGTCGGCGAGGCTGTGGTCCTTGGTCACCCGCTCGAGGCGGCCCGCGCGGAGCCGGTAGGCGCGCGAGTCGCCCACATGGACGAGGTACATGGAGGACTCGAGGAAGTAGCCGCCCACCAGCGTGGTGCCCATGCCGCGGCAGTCGGGCTGCGTGGAGGCATGGTCGAAGATGAGCTGGTTGGCCAGCAGCGTGGCCTGCACCAGCCGCCGCTCCTCGGCATGCTCCGGCTGCCGGCGCTTGAAGGGCCAGGCCGGTGCGCGGTCTCGGAGCAGCTCACGGAGGTGGGGGTCGGAGAGGGCCGTGTCGTAGATGTCGCGGAAGGTCTTGACCGCGATCTCCGAGGCCACCTCCCCCGACTTGTGGCCGCCCATGCCGTCGGCCACCACGCAGATGGGTTCGTGACGCGAGATGAAGAGGTTGTCTTCGTTGTTGGTCCGGTTTCTCCCCACATCGGAGAGGCCGGCGAAACGGACGCGCATGAGGACCCATGGGGCGATTGCGGAGGTTGCGCATCCTGCGTCAAACCGCGCGGTTGGTCAACGGGGGGAGGCTTCTTTGACGGCGGGCAGCCCTGCCAGCGCCCAGCGGAGCAGCAGCGCGGCGACAACAAACATGGCTCCGCCGAGCAGCAAGAGGTGGGAGGTGGGCAGCTCCTCGGTGCTCGCAAGGCGGGGCATCACCACACCGTTAAAGCCGTTGAAGGCAAAATGGACAACGGCCGGTGCGAGCCAGCCGCCAGCCCGCTCGCCCAGCGTGGTCCAGAAGAGGCTGACGACGAAGATGGGGAGCAGCAGCGGCGGCATCACATGGAGGCAGGCAAAGAGGGCCGCGACGAGGACGATGCGGCTGGCGGGCAGGAAGGCGGCGAGCTGGGAGCGGATGACACCGCGGAAGAGGAGCTCCTCTGCAAAGGCGGGCGCGACCGCCACCGACAGCAGAATCGCCGGGATGGCCCGCGGGTCTGCGGGGCGGAGCAGCTCCGCGTAGTGCTTCTCGAGGTCGAGCATGGTCGCGGCAAAGGAGGGAATGGCCCGCCGCTCGAGCTCGATGAGGACGCTCCCGGCCACCGCCAGGGCAACGCCGAGCAGGAGGGCGCGAAGGGCAAGCTGGGGCGAGATTGCGCCAAGCGCGAGGTAGGAGGGGCGGCCGGCTGCGACGAGGAGCGAGACGCCGACGCCGCCCGCGAGGGTCGCAAGCGCGCCCTGCAGGTAGGGGTTGAGCATGTGCGTCGCCGCACCGGCAAGGGTGAGCGCGACAAGCGCGAGGAGGGTGGTGCCGATGGCCTGCGCGAGTGCGACTGCGCGCGGTGATTGAAACATGGAGCGGCTGCGTGCTGTGGCGGTCTGCATGCTTGCCTCGGCAGGCGCAGAGCGTTACGCCTCGCCCACCCAAACGAGGCAAGGTCATGAGGTCGATACAGGTCACCGGAGCGCGCGTCCACAACCTCAAGAATGTCTCGGTGACGCTGCCGAAGGGGAAGATGGTGGTCTTCACCGGCCCGTCGGGGAGCGGCAAGTCGTCGCTCGCCTTCGACACCCTCTTTGCAGAGGGGCAGCGGCGCTACATCGAGGGGCTGAGCGTCTATGCGCGGCAGTTCCTGGGCGACACGCAGAAGCCCGATGTGGATGAGATCCGCGGGCTCTCGCCGACCGTCTCGATTGAGCAGAAGTCGGTGGTCCACAACCCTCGCTCGACCGTGGGGACCATCACCGAGGTCTACGACTATCTGCGGGTCTTCTGGGCCCGCGTCGGCCACCAGACCTGCCACAAGTGCGGCACGGCGGTGGGCGGCGGCAAGCCGGCCGAGATGGCGCGCTTTCTGGGCGCGCTGCCGGAGTCGACCCGCTACCTGTTGCTGGCACCGCTGATTCGGAACCGCAAAGGCGAGTTCCGCGACCTGTTCGCCTCGCTGCGCAAGCGGGGGCTGGTTCGGGTGCGGCTCAACGGCGAGGTGCTCGACCTCGCAGAGATCGAGAAGGTGGACAAGAACACCCGCCACACCATCGAGGCGGTGGTGGACCGGCTCACAGGGGCGATGCCCAAGGAGCGGGTGCTGGCGGCCATCGACCAGGCGCTTTCGATTGGCAGCGGCCAGTTGATTGTGACGCCGGCGGAGGGCGAGCAGGGGCTCTCAGAGCGGCTCTTCTCCACGCTCAGCCGCTGTAGCGCCTGCGACATCGACTTCCCGCCTGTGACGCAGCAGAGCTTCTCCTTCAACTCGCCGCTCGGCCGGTGTGAGAGCTGCCTGGGCCTCGGCGTGGCCCACCAGCCCGACCCGGCGAAGGTGGTTCCCGACCCGGGCGCGAGCATCGGCAAGGGCTGCATCGCGGCGCTGGAGAAGCGGAACAACTCCGAGTCGAAGCTGCTGCTCAAGGTGCTGGACGCGCTCTGCGACCATGAGGAGATTTCGCGGCGGACGGGGTGGGAGCGGCTCTCGGAGGCGCATCGGACGCTGATTTTGCATGGCGACGGCAAGGCGCGGCCGCTCACGCTGTCGGGCCGCAAGCGGGCGAGCAACCTGGTCTGGGAGGGGGTCGTCCCCATCGTGCGGCGCTGGGTGCTGGAGGCGGAGTCGGACAATGTGCGGGAGTGGCTGACGGGCTTTTGCAGCGCCGCGCCCTGCCCTGCCTGTGCCGGTTCGCGTCTGCGCGGCGAGTCGCGCGGGGTGCTGGTGCAGGGGACCGCGATCTCCGACCTGACGGGGTGGAACCTGGAGCGGGCGCATGCCTTCCTCAAGAGCGTGAAGCTGGTGGGGCCGGAGGCGACCGTGGGCACGGAGCTGCTCAAGGAGCTGACGGCGCGGGTCGGTTTTCTGGTCGAGGTGGGGCTGCCCTACCTGTCGCTGCATCGGGCCGGACCGACGCTGTCGGGCGGCGAGGCGCAACGCATCCGGCTCGCCACCCAGCTCGGCAGCGAACTGGCGGGCGTGCTCTATGTGCTCGACGAGCCGAGCATCGGCCTGCACCAGCGCGACAACCGGCGGCTGCTCGACATGCTGCATGCGCTCAAGCGGCGGAACAACACGGTGCTGGTGGTGGAGCATGACCGCGACACCATCGAGCAGGCCGACTACGTGGTCGACTTTGGGC
>JABMMX010000374.1 GCA_013205435.1 Deltaproteobacteria bacterium | reverse complement strand
CTCTGCACCATCGACACCCGCAGCTGCACCACCGCCAACGGCACCGGTTCGCAGAGCTGGACGGGCGCGGCCTACAGCACCTGCGCCGCCATCTCCTGCAACGCGGGCTACACCCTCAACGCGGGTGCCTGCATCAACAGCCGCAGCTGCACGGTGGCCAACGGCGCCGGCACGCAGAGCTGGAGCGGCAGCGCCTGGAACGCCTGCGTGGCCTCGACCTGCGACGCCACCTACCACCTCGAGGCCGGCATCTGCGCCGCCGACAGCCGCGTCTGCAGCGCCGGCAACGGCTCGGGTACGCAGAGCTGGACGAGCGGCGCCTGGGGCAGCTGCCAGCTCACCGCCTGCAACAGCACCTACCACTTCGAGGCGAGTCTCTGTGTGAGCGACGTTCGCTCCTGCAGCGTGACAAACGGCTCGGGCACGCAGAACTGGACGAGCGGCGCCTGGGGCAGCTGCACCGTGGCCTCCTGCAACGCCACCTACCATGTCGAGTCTGGCGCCTGCACCAGCGACACCCGCGCCTGCACGGTCACGGGCGGCACGGGCACCCAGATCTGGTCGGGCAGCGCCTACAGCACCTGCGCGGCCACCGCCTGCACCACGGGCTACCACCTCGAGACTGCCACCTGCGTGGAGAACACCCGCAGCTGCACCGTAACCAACGGCACGGGCACGCAGAGCTGGACGCCTGCTGCTGCGCTCAAGGTCTCGGCCGGCAAGGCCCACACCTGCGCGCTCAAAGAAGACAACACCGTCACCTGCTGGGGCCACAATGTGCAGGGCCAGACGACGGTCCCCGCGGGTGCGAGCAACTTCACCGATGTCGCAGCCGGCGGCAGCCTCTCCTGCGGCCTCCGCAGCACCGGCACGGTCACCTGCTGGGGCAGCAGCTCCAACGGCGCGCTTACGCCCACTGCGGGCCTCACCAACGCGGCGCAGGTCACCACCGGTGACGGCCATGCCTGCGCCCTCCAGAGCGATGGTACGATCACCTGCTGGGGCTCCAATTCGAGCCTCCAGAGCACCGTCACGGGTACCAACTCGGGCTTCACCCAGGTGGACGGTGGCGACTTCTACACCTGCGCGGTCCGGAGCGCTGGTACGGTTTCCTGCTGGGGCAGCAACACGGAGGGCCAGCGCAATCCCACCTCGGGCCTCAACACCGCCACGCAGGTCTCGGCCGGTGGCGCCCATGCCTGCGCCCGCAAGAGCGACGGCACGGTCACCTGCTGGGGCGACGACGAAGACGGCCAGAGCTCGGTCTCGGGCGGCCTCACGGGCGTGACCCAGGTTTCTGCGGGCGGCACCCACACCTGCGCGCTCAAGAGCGATGGCACGGTGGCCTGCTGGGGCGACAACGGCGACGGCCAGCGCACGGTCCCGAGCGGCCTCACGGGCGTGACCCAGATCTCCACGGGCAGGCTCCACACCTGCGCGCTCAAGAGCGACAAGAGCGTGGTCTGCTGGGGCGATAACGACGACGACCAGCGCATCGCACCGCTCGGTATCGCCCCGGCTCTCTGGAGCAGCTGCGCCACGACCGCCTGCAACACCAACTTCCACAATGAGTCGGGCGCCTGCGTCAGCGACACCCGCGCCTGCACCGTCACGGGCGGCACGGGCACCCAGACCTGGAACGGCACCAGCTACGCGGCCTGCGTCGCCACCTCCTGCACCACCGGCTACAGGCTTGTGTCGGGTGCCTGCACCCGCGCCGGCAACGTGCTGGTTGAGCGCATCGGCAACGGCTCCTCGTCGCTCACGGGCGACGCCTCGCAGGTATCGCTGGTGGAGTATGCCGCGACGGGCGGCAGCAGCCTCTTCACCAGCACCGACTTCACTGACGGTACCTACAAACTCAACGATTCTGGCACCTCCACCAGCGCCGGCTACTTCAACATCGCCAACGGCCAGATCCTGGTCGGCGGCTACCGAGACAACATCGGCACAAGCAGCAGCAGCATGCTCACACGCAACAACAAGGTGGTGAACTTCATCAGCGGCAGCCTCGCCCCTACCGCCCAGATCTCGGTCGACGAGAGCGTGTTCGAAGACGACCAGCTCCGCAGCGTAGTCCCCGGCGCTTCGGGCACCTTCTACGCCGTCGGCGGAACGAGCGGCGTCTGGTACTACAACGGTTCTGGCGTTGTCCGCGTCAACAACACCATCAGCAGCAGCCGTGCGGTCGATATCTTCGGCGGCAACCTCTACTTCAGCACTGCCTCGAGCCCGGCCGGCATCTACCAGGTGGGCACCTCCGGCCTGCCCACCGCCACAGGCACGACGGCGACCCGCATCATCACGGCGACGGCCCCCACCGCCTTCGTCCTCCTCGACTGCGACGGCAACGGCACGCTCGAGCGCGCCTACGTGGCCGACGAGGGCACCAGCTCGACGAGCGGCCTTCGCCGCTTCGACCTGAGCGGCTCCACCTGGAACGCCAGCTACTCCAAGCTCTTCGGCGATAACACCGATACCAGCCTTGCCTACCCGCTCACGGGCGGCCGAGGCATCCGCGGCCTCACTGGCTCCTGCGCCGCCGGCACCGCCACCCTCTACGCCACCACGACGGCTACAGCGAACAACCGCCTCGTGAAGGTGGTCGACAGCAGCACCAACGGCACCACGGGTACGCCCACCAGCTACACCTCGCTCGCTGCGGCCGGTTCGAACTACGTCTTCCGCGGCGTCGAGCTCCGCCCCTTCTAAGCGGTCGCCCGCAACGAAAAGGGCCGGCGAGCGCTGCTCACCGGCCCTTCGCCGTTTTGGAGGTCTGCTCGGCTCACTAGCCGAACATCGTGCCGCCCACTTCGATGACCTCGATGTCGGGGCCGAGCTCGTCGCGGAGCACATCGCGGATGGCGATGAGGGTACCGCCGACGGAGCTGGGGCAGGTGCCGCAGGCGCCCTGATACTTGATGAAGATCTTGTCACCCTGTCGCTCCACCACCTCGATGCCGCCGCCGTCGGCAGCGAGGTAGGGCTTCACGGTCCGGTCGAGGATCTCCTCGATGGCGAGGATCTCGGGGGTCTTCTCTTTCTGGTTCTCCGATGCCGGCGGCTCGGGGTCGGTGAAGTCGGGGTCGTGCACGGGCAGCGAAATCTGGAGCAGGTCGAGGATGCTCTTGGAGAGCGCGCCCCAGGGCAGTTCGCTCCGCTTGGTGACCGTGATGTAGTTGTCGAAGAGGTAGATCTGCTCGATGCCGCCGACCGCGAAGATCTCGCGCGCGGCGGGCACATGCTCGCCCTCTTCGGCGCTCCGGTAGTTGCTCTTCCCGTGCGACTTCACGGTGTAGAAGGAGATGAACTTCACCGCGTTGGGGTTGGGTGTCTCCTGAACGTGAATGTAGAAGCCCATGACTACGCCTCCGAGAAACGGGTGAGGAGCGCCAGGCCGCGCTCGAGCAGTGCGGGGTGGCCGAGTTCGTTGAGGATGTCGACGGCGAAGCCGTGGAGCAGCAGCTCCTCGGCCCGCTGGCGCGGGATGGCGCGCGACATGAGGTAGAAGAGCTCGGCCTTGTCGAGCTGGCCGACGGTTGCACCGTGGGTGCAGCGCACATCGTCTGCGAAGATCTCGAGCTGCGGCTTGGCGTCTACGCGGCAGCGCTTGTCGAGGAGCAGGCTCTTGCTCGACTGGTCGGCGTTGGTGCGCTGGGCGGCCTGCCGGACAAAGACCTTGCCGTTGAAGATGGCGTGGCCGTTGCCGCGGAGGATGCTCTTGTAGACCTGCCGCGCGGTGCAGTCGGGCTGCCGCTGGTCGAGCGCGGTGTGGTGGTCGTGTGTCTGCCCTTCGCCGGGGAGGAAGAGGGCTTGCAGCTCGGTGTGGGCGCCGGTGCCGTTCACGGTGACGGCGAGCGTGTCGCGCGAGAGGAGCGCTCCGCCCGTGAGTGAGACGCTCTTGTAGCGGGCGTCGCGGCCGCTGGTGATGCGGGTGTCGGCGAGGTGGGAGAGGCTGCGGCCAAGCTCCTGGAACTTCACATGGGTGAGGGCTGCGCCGTCGGCCAGCGTGAGGTCGATGGCGACCGTGGCGAGGCCGCCGGCACCCTCAGACGAGAGGTGGCTCTCGACGAGCGTGGCCTCGGCGCCGCGACCCAGCGACAGCGCAAAGGTGGCACCGCTCAGCGTGGCTCCGCTCCGGGTGTGGAGGAAGAGCAGGTGGAGCGGGCCGGCGAGCTGCAGGCCGGCAGGTAGCGCGAGCCCGAAGGCGGCAGGCGCGATGGCTGCTGCGAGCTCGCCGAAGGCGGTGAGCGGAGCCACGGCCCCATCGTGCCGCCAGGCTGCCCAAGCGCTCTCGGGCGACGAGAGCGCGGTTGCAAGCTGGCCGTCGACGAAGACGAGCCGGAGCTCGCCATCGAGGTGGTCGGGCAGGGCGGGGAGCGGTGCCTCGATGCCGGCCTCGGGTGCGAGCGCTGCAAGCGGCGCGAGCTGGAGGTAGCGCCAGTCTTCGTCGCGGCGGGTGGGCAGACCGGTTGCGAGCAGCCGTGCAAGCGCGGCTGCGGCCTCGGGCCGGTTGCCGCCGTCGGCCAGGCGGGCTGCGGCTGCCTCAAAGAGCGGAGAGAGGGGGGCGCTCATGCGGGGCCTTGGGCCTCGGGCTTGAGCCAGTCGTAGCCCTTCTCCTCGAGTTCGAGCGCCAGCTCTCGGCCGCCGCTCTTGATGATCTGCCCGTTCCAGAAGACATGGACCACATCGGGAGTGATGTAGTTGAGGAGCCGCTGGTAGTGGGTGATGATGACGAAGGCGTTGCTGCTGCTGCGGAGCTTGTTGACGCCGCCTGCGACCTGCCGGAGCGAGTCGATGTCGAGGCCCGAGTCGGTCTCGTCGAGGAAGGCGACGCGGGGCTGCAGCATGGCCATCTGCAAGATCTCGTTCCTCTTCTTCTCGCCACCCGAGAAGCCGAGGTTGACGGGGCGGCTGAGGAAGGAGGGGTCCATCTCGACCAGCTTGGCCTTCTCGAGCAGCAGCGCGTGGAAGTCGGCGTCAGAGAGGAGCGGCACCTCTTGGGCGCGGCAGATCTCGTCGAAGGAGGCCCGGAGGAAGAGCTCGTTGGAGATACCGGGCAGCTCAACGGGGTACTGGAAGGCGAGGAAGATGCCTTCGCGGGCCCGCTCAAAGGGCTCCATCTCGAGCAGGTCCTTGGGCCGGAACTGGGGCGAGTAGATGACCTCGCCGCCCGTGACCTCGTAGTCGGGGTGGCCGGCGATGACTTTGCTGAGGGTGCTCTTTCCGGAGCCGTTGGGCCCCATGATGGCATGCACCTCGCCAGGCTTCACCTCGAGGTTGACGCCGCGGAGGATCTCCTTGCCGTCGATGCTGGCGGTCAGGTTCTTGATGTGGAGCAGGTTCACGGGGGACTCTCGATGGGATGGGCGTACAGTTAACCGACGGAGCCTTCGAGCTTGAGCTCGAGCAGCTTGACGGCTTCGACCGAGAACTCGAGCGGGAGCTTGTTGAAGACCTGCTCACAGAAGCCGTTGACCAGCATGGAGATGGCCTTCTCCTGGTCGATGCCGCGTGAGGCGAGGTAGAAGAGCTGGTCTGCGCCGAGGCGGGTGGTGGTTGCCTCGTGCTCGATGGTCGCGGTGTTGTTGCGGATCTCGAGGTAGGGGAAGGTGTTGGCGCTGCAGCGGTCTCCGACCAGCATGGAGTCGCACTGCGAGTAGTTGCGCGCGTTGTCTGCGCCGGGCGCGACGCGGACCAGGCCGCGGTAGCTGTTGTGCGACTCGCCGGCCGAGATGCCCTTGCTGATGATCGTG
>JABMMX010000373.1 GCA_013205435.1 Deltaproteobacteria bacterium | reverse complement strand
GTGGTCGAGCCAGGGGATGTAGACGGCGCCAATCTCGACGACGGTCGCGACGCTGAGCGCGGTGACGGCAATCCAGCTGTCGAGCCAGTGAAAGGCCGACGACGGCTCCATCCAATCGAGGGTGTAGGCGAGGCTCAAGCCGAGCAGCGGCACAAAGAGGCGAAAGCCCGCTGCGGCAGCGAGCCCCACTCCGACGATACACCCTAACATCCACTCCATGCTGTCCTCCCCTGCTTCGCCTACCTGTCTCTACCGCTTGCGGGCCCTGTCGCGCCGCTGCTCTGGCTTCGCTGGCGCTGTCTTCGGTGGCTCCGTCTTCGCTGGTGCGACTCTCGGTGACGCTGCTTTTAGTGGCGCTGCTTTCGGTGCGACCGCTCTGGGCGCCTCGGCCCGGTAGAGCCTGAACTTGCCTGTCTCAGCAACCACGGAAACCCGCTCAAAAGCGGTATCCAGTGTCTCGTTGTAGGGCAAGAAGCGGTTGGCGACCAGGTAGAGCCGGCCCACGTAGCGCATGACCCGCGGCAGGTCGGCAATCATGCGGAGCGTCGGGTCGACGGTCTGCGTGTGGCCCTGGTGGAAGGGTGGGTTGGAGACGACCAGGTCGTAGCCGCCGGCGGCGTCGGAGAGCCCCTCGGAGGCGCGCACCGTGGCTGCGGCACCGAACGAGGCGAGCGTGGCGCGGGTCGCTTCCAGCGCCATCCAATGGGTATCGACCGCCTCCACCTTTGCGGCCCTGCCGGTCTGCAGCAGGAAGCGGGCAAGCCAGCCGGCGCCGCAACCGAGGTCGAGGGCGGAGGTAGCCTGCAGGGCGGGAAGGTGGCGGAGGAGCAGGCGGGAGCCCTCGTCGAGTCCGTCGGCTGCAAAGACACCCGGCGCCGTCGAGACCTCAAGCGAGACGGGGCCTCCGATGGCTTCCACCTTCGCATTCAGGGTCCGGAAACTCTCCATCGCCGGCGCCGGTTCGTCGGTCCGCTCGAAGGCTTCGATGCGGGCGTGGTTGCCGTAGGCGACGGTGTCGACGTAGCGCCACCCTTCGCCGGCAAACTTGTCGGCCGAACCGATACCCTCGTCTTTGCTACCGACCAGCCGGAGCGAGCATCCGGGCGCAGCCTTCTGTGCGAGGTGCGCGAAGAGCCAGCGGGTGAGCTCTTTGCCCTTGGGGAGCATGACGACGAGCGGGCCGGCTGCGCTCTCGGGCGGGCTGCCGAAGGTCACGGGCAGGCGTGCCGCAGCCCGCTTCACGGTGTAGTCGAAGGTGTGCGCGACGGTGGTCGGCCAGAGCGACTCAATGGTGCGGAGCGTCGCGATGTCGGGTAAGGCGTAGACCGCCGAGGGAGCAGCTTCTTCGGGATCGGTTACGCGCGCCAGCAGGCGGGCAGAGCCGGGTAGTTCACCCTTCGACATGAGGCTTCCTTTGAGACAACGCGACCTTCTTGTTGCAGCGAGGCGCTAGGCGATGCGCATCGCAGCCCGCAAGATTCTTCAGTCAGCCGGATTTGATCGTGGCGCGAGCGAATGGCTCGCGGAGGCATGGACGGGAAGCCGTCGCGGCGAGCTGACCGTAGACGCTGAGCCCCTCCGCTTCACCCCCGAAGAGGGAGGCGTCTGGCAGCTCCGCAACCGCTTTTACCCCGAACTCGAGGTCGGCTGCACCATCGTCGCCGCCCGCACCGGGCCGGTCGTGCTCGCCCACCACAAGCCGGTCGGCGTGGTCACCTCACGGGTCGACGACGGCGGCACATCGGTCTTCAACTCGCTGCCCTGGCCCCACCTCACCGAGCGGGTCGAGCCGGTCGGTCGCCTCGATATCGAGACCACCGGCCTGCTCCTCTTCACCGACGACGGCGAGCTCCTGCACCGCCTGACCCACCCCAAGCGTCAGGTCGAACGGAGCTACGAGGCAACGCTTCGCACGCCCATCACCGAGGCGGTCGCAGAGCAGCTTATGGCCGGTGCCATCACGCTTCGCGACGGCCATGTTCCGGCGCCACGGAAGATGCAGAAGCTCGATGAGGAGGGGCGCCGCTGGCAGCTCACACTCATCGAAGGCAAGTACCACGAGGTGCGTCGGATGATGCGCGCTGTGGAGGCGCCCGTTATCACGCTCGAGCGCATTACCTACGCCACGCAGTCGCTCAGCGATGTGCCGCAGCCCGGTAGCTGGCGGCGACTGGCTGACGACGAGGTCGCAGCGCTCTACGCCTCTGTATCGGCGACGCCCGGCAGCTCGGTCGAAGGCTTTATCGAACTCTGACCGCCTGACGGGAGGAGTTCGGGGAGCAGCGCGCTGACCAGCATCGGCACAATGGGCAGCGAGGCCAGCAGCGCCGCAAGGCGGACCCGCTCGGGCTTGTGGAAGCGGCCCACGCGGCGACCGAGGATCAGCTCGTTCTTGGGGCTGTGCTCCGAGGCTGCGAGTTCGGTCACCGTGACCTCGTAGCCGAGGCAGCGGAGGACACTGGCGCGGATGGCGTTGGTGAAGGCTGCGCCGAGCTCGCGGCGGTGGAGCGGATGGTCCCAGAGCAGGCGCCACGGCTCCGGCATGGAGGCATCGCCGAGCTGGCGGTAAAGCTCCGCCTGGCAGCAGGGGACCACCGCGATGTAATCGGCGTTGCGGGTCACCGCAGCGATGAGCGCCTCGTCGGTTGCCGTGTCGCAGGCGTGCAGCGCGACCATGAGGTGAATCCGCTCGGGCAGCGGCGCCTCCGCGATGCGTCCCTCCACGGCCTGCACGCGGGTCCAGTTCTGCTCGGCCGCGATCTCTCGCACCCGCTTGACGAGCTCCGGGCGCGACTCGAGCGCCATCAGTGTACCGCGCCCGACGGGCTGCATCAGCACCTCGAACAGCGCCAGGCCGAGGTAGGACTTGCCTGCTGCGGCATCGACCACCACAGGCTGGTCGTGCCGGGCGTAGAGGTCGGCGAGCGGCGCATCGAGTTGCCGCAGAAAGTGGGCCACCTGCTTGAGCTTGCGGTGCGCATCGGCGTTCGCCCCACCCCGCTCCGAGACGAGTCCAAGCGCCTTGCCGAGTTCGACCGAGGCTCCCGCATCGAGGAGAAGTTTGCGGACGGCGTCGGGGTCGAGCGAGATCCGCGTGTTCTTTGCTGGCTTGGCCATGAGGGGCTCCGTGGGTCGCGAGTGAGACGGGCGCCTCGCTAGCAGAGTTCGTCGTGCGGGGTCGGATTTCACACGACTGCCGCGCAACCTTCTTGCCGCGCCGAGCCTGCGGCTCTACGAGGTTTGGCCGGCTTCGTCCGGCGGAGGCTCCTGCAGGAGAGACGGTTGCAAGCAAACTGGTCCATCATCGTACATGGCGGCGCCGGAACCTGGGCAGCGGAGGCACATGTTGCGGCGCTCGCCGGTGTCACGCGCGCGGTCGCAGCGGCCTCCGAACTTCTTGCTGCGGGCGGCAGCGCGGCCGATGCGGTCTGTGCGGCGGCCTGCATCCTCGAAGACGACCCGACCTTTAACTCGGGTACCGGCTCCTCTCCGAACATCGACGGGCTCTGTGAGATGGATGCCTGCCTCATGCTGGGCCACGAGCTCCGCGCCGGCGGCATCGCCAATGTGCAGCGGGTGCGGAACCCCATCCTCGTGGCCCGCAAGGTGCTCGAGGAGACCGACCACGCGCTGCTCGCCGGCGAGGGTGCCAACCGTTTCGCGCGGGCGCTCGGCTTCGAGGACTACGACCCGACCACGCCCGCATCGCGCGCGCTCTACGCAGAACGCATCGCCCTGCTCCGCTCCGAAGGCGAGGCTTGGATGCCGCGCCATCGCGAGCTCGTAGACAAGTATCCCGCGATCTTCCGCGGCACCATCGGCGCGGTCGCGCTCGACCGTCATGGCCACCTCGCCGCAGCGACGAGCACAGGCGGCGTGCTGCTCCGCTTGGCAGGACGGGTTGGCGATGTCCCCATCCCGGGCGCCGGCACCTATGCCTCCGCGTCGGGTGCCGCGAGCGCGACGGGAAGGGGCGAGTACTGCATCCGGACGCTCACCACCAAGTCGGTCTGCGACCGCATCGCAGCCGGCATGAGCGCGGCAGAGGCGGCGCGTGCCACGCTCGATGAGGTCAACCGGCTCACCGGCCCGGAGACCGGCATGATTGTCGCCGACCTGGCCGGCGGCGTGGCGGCAGTCCACGCGGCCGAGGCCATGCCCCACGCCTTTGCAACTTCTGATGCGCCAAGCCCGACCGCGCTTATGGTCGCGCCCTGAACCGAATCCCAGACGAGGAGAACCGAAGATGACCGAGACGATGACGAAGCCCTGGACAGAGCCGATGCCCGATGAACAGTTCGACATCATGCGTCGGATTCTCGCGGCACCGAGCCCCATCGGCCTCGAGGCCGCCATGACCTTCGGCGTGCTTGAGCCCTACTTCGAGGAGTTCAAGCTGCCCGGTTGGGCTGCGCTCCGCTTTGCGGGCAGCGCCGGCGTCGTCTTCGACACCCACCCCGGCGAAACCGAGCGGTTCACCGTCATGCTCATCGGCCACGCCGACAAGATCCGCATGCAGGTCCGAAGCATCTCCGAGGATGGCAAAATCTGGATCGACAGCGACTCCTTCATGCCGGCGACCCTGATGGGCCACGAGGTGAGAATCTTCTCGGAGAGCGTCGAGAACCCCGGCAGCTACCGCGTCATCGACGGTGGCACCATTGAGGCCATCGGCGCGATTCATTTTGCCGACCTTCCGCTGCGCCAGGGTGAGAAGGGCATCAAGCCCAACATGCTCTACGTGGAGCTGCAACTCCATGGGGAGAAGCGGCGCGACCAGGTCGAAAAGCTCGGCATCCGCGCCGGCGACAGCATCATCCTGAACCGCCAGATCAAGCGGGGCTTTGCCCACAACACCTTCTACGGCGCCTACCTCGACAACGGACTCGGCTGTTTCGTGACGATGGAGGTTTGCCGCCTCGTTGCAGCGGCGGGGGGCCTTAAGAACATCCGCCTGCTCGGCGGCATCGCCAGCTACGAGGAGATCGGCCGCCTTGGCAGCCGCGTGCTTGCCGGCGAGATGCGGCCCGATGCGGTCATCGCCATCGATGTGAACCACGACTACGAGGCCGCGCCCGGCGTGGGCGACCGGCGATTCAACCCACTGGCGATGGGCAAGGGGTTCACGCTCGCGGTCGGCTCGATCGTCAGCGAGGCGCTCAACACCGTGATTGAGTCGGCGTCGCGCGAGGCCGGCGTGCCCTTCCAGCGGTCGGTTGTCGGCACCGACACCGGAACCGACGCCATGGCGGCTGTCTTCGCCGCGGTGGATGCTGCGGCGACCTCGGTCGGCTTCCCCATCCGCAACATGCACACCATCTCCGAGTCGGGCCACACGGGCGATGTGCTGGCCTCTGCGCACGGCATTTTCGCCGCGCTTCAGAAGATGGATGGAATGAACGAGGGTGAAGGCATCACGCGTGAGAACTTCAAGCAGCTCCACCCGCGCCTCGACTTGGCAACGCCGCTTCGCAAAGAGGCCTAGGCCTAACGGGCCTTCGCGGCCAAGAACGAGAGAGGCCTCCTCGCCCGCGGCAAGCGGATGAGGAGGCCTCGTTCGTTTCGAATGATGGGGGCTACTGGCCGGGCTTGGCGCGGCCGCCACGCTCGCGCTCAAGGCGCTCCTTGAACTCGATGCCGTGACGGGCCCAAGGGCGAAGCGAGAGACGCTTCATGCCGATGGGCTCACCGGTCCCTTCGCAGTAGCCGTATTCGCCGCGCTCGAACTTCGCGAGGGCGCGGTCGATCTCCTGGAGCTTTTTCTGCTCCTTGTCGGCGAGCCGGAGCAGGTAGGCCTGCTCAGACTGGCGCGTGGCGAGGTCCATCTCATCGGGGAGATTGTCGCTCTCGCCCGTGACCTCGTTCACATGCTCCTGCAACTTGATCATGGTGCGCTCACGCTCCTCGACGAGCATGACACGGAGCGCCTTGAGCTCCTCCTTGGTGAGCTCTTCAGCCTCGCCGTAGCTTTCGGGCTCGGCGGCCTCGGATGCACGCGAAGCGGGCTTGGGTGGGTTCAGCGAGTTCATGAAACTCGGCACAGGCGCGGCGAGGATGCTGCCAACGCCTCCAGTCTTCTTCGGAATCACAGCAGGCTCCAACTTAACAGGCGTAACTTCGGTGGAATTGGCGGGGACTAAGGCAGATGTTGCGCCTTTGCTAGCCTTCGCGGCGGGCTTTGCGGCGGGCTTTGCTGGAGCCTTCACAGCAGGGTTGGCGGCAGGGTTGGCGGCAGGAGCGGGCGCCGGCATGGGCTTGGCTGCAACCTGAGCGACAGGCGCCGGAGCGGGCTTGGCAGGTGCCTTCGCGGCAGCCGGAGCTGGCTTTGCGGCAGCTTTGG
>JABMMX010000372.1 GCA_013205435.1 Deltaproteobacteria bacterium | reverse complement strand
GGCCGACGCAGGCCACCTCCGCTACCTCGTCTCGCGGCTGCCTGCAGGGTGGACCTGGTGCGTCGCCGGCATCGGTCGCCACGAGCTTGTGATGGCCCGTCACGCGTTGGAATGGGGCGGCCATGTGCGTGTTGGCCTCGAAGACAACATCTTTCTCCGCAAGGGCCAGCTCGCCGCAGGATCTTACGAGCTGGTGGCCGAAGTAGCCCGCATGGCCGCAGAAACAGGGCGCACGCCGTGGAGCGTGACCGAGGCGCGGGCACACCTTGGCCTGCCCGAAGTCCGCTATCCGCTCGGATTCTAAAGGGAGTTGCGCGCACGCGGAACTTTCCGGAAACGGGTCGGGCGGGCGATGCGCGAGGCGAGAGGGGGCGCAACGCAAGGATTGACGCGGCGCAGCGCGGTTTTTCGATGCATTTTGTGCTTGACTTTGCTCCGTCGCAGGCTTTATCGTAGTGACGCTCCAAAGGATTAAATATCCTTTGCATTCAAGAGCTTGCGGGGGTGGTTCTCCGCAATACACCGTTGGAGGATGAGATGACGAAGGCAGAACTCATTGACGTGGTCCACAGCAAGCTTGAAGGTCACAGCAAGAAGGCTGTTGCCGAGTTGGTCGAGGTGGTTTTCGCCACCACCGCCGACGCGATCGCAGCGGGTCGTTTCTCCTACCCCGGCTTCGGCACCTTCACGGTGAAGACCCGCAAGGCACGCGAGGGTCGCAACCCCAAGACGCTCAAGACCATCCAGATCGGCGAGAGCAAGTCGGTCGGCTTCAAGGCCGCCCCCAATCTTAAGACCAGCCTCTAATCCAGGCTGGGGCTCCGATTGGATGCTCCCCGGGGCCGGCCTTCACGCCGGCCTCACTCGTTTTTGCCCCGCGAAATCTGACTACTTCGAGCCGCCTCTTCGGAGCAGCTTGGTTGCCTTGGCGAACAGCACCGGCTCCGACCGCCACACATAGGCGATGGTGCTCAGTCCGAAAGCCAAACAGCTGACTCCGAGCGAGACCGCGGCGTCCCACGGGTGCACCAGCGCAAGGCGTTCGGACCCCCAAGCGCTCCACCCATAAACCGCCGCTGCTGCAGGAGCAGCGAACAATAGTCCGGCAGCCGAACCGCGCAGCGTCATGACAACTGTCTGCGTCTTGTGACGCCAGTCCAGCGCGGCCGCGATCGCGATGCCCTGCAACGTGCAGCCGGCCACCGAGGCCCATGCCAATCCCACTCCGGCGCCGTTGTGCGCACCGAAGCCGTAGACGGGCAGAGAGAGCAGGGTGATGGCCGAGGTGATGAGCATGGCACGCCCGTTCTCCTGCCGCGCGTAGAAGCCCCGTGAGGCCACCGTGGCGAGGCACCAGCCGGGCACGGCCAGCGCAAGCACGCGGAGGTAGGATGTGGTTGCGGTGGCGTCCTCTGCACCGAAGGCACCATGTTGGTAGATGGTGCTGACGATGGGGCCCGCCGCGCTCGCGAGGGCGACAGCAGCGAGCGCAGCGAGCGCGACGATGGAGCCGATGCTGCTGCTCATCCGCTCATTTGCCTCATCGACGCGCCCTGCCGCCAGGTCGTTCGAAAGCGATGGGAGGATGGCGTAGGAGACCGATTGTCCGATGAGTGATGCAGGCACCAGCATCAGCTTGCGGGCGTTGCTCAGATGGGTGATCGCGCCCACGCCGAGCGTCGCGCCGAAGTAGCGCACCATCCACTCATCTACCGTCAGCAGCGAGACGCCGATGAGGAGCGGCGCGGTGGCCAAGAGGTAGCTCCGAAGCTCCGGGTCGGCGAGGTCGAGCCGCGGCCTGAAGCGAACCCTCGACCAGGCGAACGCCAGCGGCACCAGAAGGGCGCCTAGGGCTGCGCCGGCCACAACACCCCACGAGAAACCCGCGACCCCCACCCAGGGCGCAAGAAAGAGGCCGCCGGAGATGATGGCGAGGTTGTAGACGAGCGGTGTGAGAGAGGCGGCAGCGAAGCTACCGCGGACCGTCTCTGTCGCGGTCAGCAGGCCACCGATGAAGAAGAAGAGAGGACCCGGCAGAATGATGCGGGTGAGGGTCGATGTTGTCGCCTGCTGCTCCGCCGAGAAGGAGGGATACATCACCGCGACCAGCTCAGGCGTGAACCACCAGCAGAGTCCGATGCTCACCAGCAGCACGCAGGCCGTCAGCGTCGCGATGTTCGAGAAGAGCTTCCAGCCGTCGGCACTCCGACCTTCACTCACCGCCTTGGCAAAGGCCGGCACGAACGAGATCGTGAAGGCACCGCCTGCTAGAAAGTAGCTCAGCAGGTCGGGGAGCCAGAAGGCCGCGAG
Organism: Deltaproteobacteria bacterium; assembly: GCA_013205435.1. GTDB lineage: Bacteria > Myxococcota_A > Bradymonadia > REDH01 > REDH01 > CAIWGR01. The sequence goes on along the minus strand of JABMMX010000372.1, from coordinate 33,960 downwards.
GTAGGCGTCTGTGTCGGCAGAGGCACCGAACTTCCAGGTCAGCAGGAGGTCTCTGAACTGGCCCAGAATGCGGCTCAGCAGCGTAGATGCAGAGAGCAGCAACGCCGCCGAGAGGAGCGCGCTGCGCGTGGACTGCTGCGCACCGGTGGTCTGGGGTTGCGTTGACACGCTGTGGTCTGGAGGCAATAAGGCAGGCGCGGCTGGGAACCCCCTCCGTTTGGCCTGTTATCTGAGCGAAAGCAAATCATGAGCGAGCACGAGGGAGTCTTGGAGTTGCGTCTTGCCGAGGGTGAAGAGGTGGCGGGTGCTGTGACCGCAGCGCTGCTCTCGCTCGGCTGGCCAACGGGCTATGTGCGCGCCTCCGGCCGCTACGAGCAGATCAGGCTCTCGGATGGTCGCAACAGCAGCGCGACCGTCACGCTTGCCGACGACGAGGGCGGCCTGCTGCTCTCGCTCGAAGGTGGCTGGGATGCGCGGAAGACGGAGCGGCTGCGCCTCATGGCCACCGCCCTTGCGACGCTCGGCGGACAACCGACGCTCCGAGGAGGGCAGGTACTCGGCCTCGTTGCGGCAGACATCACCGTGTTGCTGCAGCGAACTGCCGCTTTCGGCGCCTCCGCTTCGGCGGGCCAACCCGCCCGCGCCCTTCCCGAGGTCGCAGCGCCTCGAACCACAACGCCGCCGCAGGTCGTCTCTCGCTCCATGCCTGCTCCGATCGCGCCTGCTCGCCCCTCGACATCGCAGGGCGGTTCCATGCGCGTGCAGCCCGCGGCTCCGCTCAGCGGCCTCTCCTCTCCGCCCCCCTCGCCGGCGGCAGCGCTCGATTGGGGCGCCGTCACCGCCTTCTCCGCGAAGGTCCAAGAGGACATCGAGAACAGCGAGGATGTGGATCTCGACCACCTCAAGCGTGGAGATGTGCTCCTTCATCCCTCGCTGGGCCGCTGCCGTTTCCACGAGTCGCTCGGTGAAGACTCTGCCAAGGTGCTCCTTCCGAACCAGTCCATGCGCAAGCTCATGATGCGGGTCTTTCGCATCGTGCCAGCCGGCCCGGACCGCGTCTTCAACCTCATCAAGAAGGACTGAGCCCTCCGCGGGACTCGGCGACACGATGAACGAGCAGCCTCCCTTCTCAGCCTGGTTCCGCGCGCGGCTCGACGCCCTCGCCACCCACGAGCCCAAGCAGCTCCGAGACGAGGTGGTGCCGGCCTACTTCCGGCGCGCTGCCGTGCTCATGCCCTTCTGGTATGACGACGGGGTCAAGACACTCCTCACCGTGCGGACCGAGCAGGTCTCTACCCACAAGGGGCAGATCTCCTTTCCTGGCGGGCGCCTCGATCGCGACGATGAAGGCGCGCGCGAAGCTGCGCTCCGCGAACTTTGGGAAGAGTGCGGTATCGAAGCCGAGGCCGTCCAGACGCTCGGCTGTTTGGACGAGGCGTGGAGCATCGGTGGCTACCGTGTTGTGCCGGTGGTTGGCTGGCTCGATGCACCGCCGGCTCTCGTGCTCAGTGAGGCAGAGATTGCGCGCGTCATCGTGGCCGATGTGGAGCGGCTCATGCACCCCGATGCGCGCCGGCCGCAGGAGTTTGAGCGTGGTGGTCGCAAGGTGACCATGCAGGCCTTCGACTACGAAGGTGACTTCGTCTGGGGGCTCACAGGCGGCCTCCTCGCCTCCCTGTTCCGCTGGGCCGAGGAGGGCGTGATGGAGCTCGATGCGCATGGTGCGGATGGCCTGCAAGGTTGGCTCTCGATGGAGCGCGGGCAGTGACTCTCCTCAACCAACGCAGACTCCTGCTTGCGGTCTCTGACGAGCCTGCAGCAAGCGAGACCATTGCGTTCGCGCGGCTCCTTGCCAGCGCCGGAGCACGGGTTGGGATTCATGAGGTTCCCGGCGCGGCAAGATGGTTCGGAGCCGCCGCGCTGGAGCATTTGCTCGGAGAGGGGCTTGCGGTTGAGCGAGTCGCCGCATCGTGGGAGGCCGACGCACTTCTGGTCCTCGGCGGTGCAGCGGCGAAGCGTGAATGGCAGGTGCAACGGGCCGAACTGCCGCTCGTGCAGGCTCCCGAAGCGGGCAGGTTCCCAGCGAGCCGCTGGCTGCTGCCCTGTCTGCTGCGGGCGCTCTCCAACCGCCCTTGGGAGTCGCTCCGCCTGCTCGTAACGGCCGGCCCCACGGTAGAGCACTTCGACGCCGTGCGGTTCCTCTCCAACCCCTCGAGCGGCAAGATGGGATACGCGCTGGCAGAGGCAGCCTGGATCGCTGGTGCAGAGGTTATCTTGGTCTCCGGCCCCACGGTCCTCGACACCCCGTGGGGTATCCGCAGGATCGACCTGACCAGCGCCCAAGAGATGCGCGAGGCGGTGCTGGCGGAGCGCTACGATGTGGTCTTCATGGCCGCCGCTGTCTCAGATTACCGGCCCGTCGAGCGCCGCGTCGGAAAGGTGAAGAAGGGAGTCGGCCCCTGGACGCTCGAGATGGAGCGCACCCCGGATATCCTCGCGGAGCTCTCTGCATCGGCCGTCCGCCCCGACCTGTTGATTGGCTTTGCGGCGGAGACGCACGACATGGAGCGGTATGCCCGAGAGAAGCTCCGCGCCAAGTCACTCGACGGCATCGTTGCCAACGATGTAGGAGCGGGGGGCGCATTTGGCTCGGACAGCAACTGCGTGCAGTGCTACGATGGAGCGGGAGGCGCTGTCTCTTTCGGGCCTGCCGAGAAGCGTGAGATCGCTGCGGCGATCGTGGCCTGGGCAGAGGGCTGTTTGGCGAGGAAGCGATGAGCGGTGTTCGTTCCGATGAGATGCTGCTTCAGGAGCTGGCCGGCGACCTCGCCGCCTGGCTCCGTCGGCAGTCAGAGCTCGGCCTCACCACGCTTGCCCGTCGCGAAGCGCCACGACCTGCTGCCGCACGACCGCCCGCTCCGGCCGAGCGGCAGGCTCCGCAACCAGCCTCAGCGCCGCAACGACAGGCTCCGCTCCCCACCGGTGCACCCCGTCACGCTGCAACGCCTGCAACCTCCGAGCTGCCGTCTGCCGCTTCGAACGAGGCGATCGGAAGGCGCATGGAGGAGTTCGCCCAGTCGGTCAGCCAGACACTCTCCTCCAACCGCCCGCCAGACGCCGTCCCGCAGCGGGCCACGACGCTCGCCGCACTCCGCGCCCAGCTCGGCGACTGCCATCGCTGCCCGCTCTGCGATGACCGAACACATCTGGTCTTCGGCGAGGGGGCAGAGCGGCCCCGCATCATGTTCGTTGGCGACATGCCCACCGCAGAGGAAGACCGCACGGGAACCGCTCTCGCCGGCCCCGAGGGCGAACTGCTCGGCAAGATGCTGCAGGCCATGAAACTCACCCCGGAGCAGGTCTACATCACCTCGGTCGTGAAGTGCCGCAGCACCCCCGCCCGGCGCCCCCATCCTGAGGAGGTGAGGCGATGCCGTCCCGTTCTCGCCGCGCAGATCCGCATCGCACAGCCAGAGGTCATCGTCGTGCTCGGCGGTGCTGCGCTGGCCGCGCTCAAGCCCGATGAGACGCTCACCGCAGAAGATCGCGGCAAGTGGATGGAGTTGCACGGCGTTCCCATGATGCCCACCTTCCACCCCACCCTGCTGCTCCAGAAACCGGAGTTGAAGAAGGCGGCGTGGCATGACCTGCAGCAGGTCATGAAGCGGCTCGCGCTGAGCTGAAGGAGAGAGCCATGGCAGACCAGAACAGAGCAGGCCGTTGGGGCGAGAATCGTGTGCTGGCACCCGAAGGCTCGCTGCCGCAGGGCGCGCAACAGCTCGACCCCGCAGGGCCATGCCGCGCCGATGAGGTGGAGATCGCGGTCGAGCTGCTGAACATCGACTCGGCCTCGTTCCACCAGATCATCGGTGCTGTCGGCCGCGATGCGGCCGCCGTCGCGACCCACATCGCCTCCATCGTCGCCGCGCGCGGGAAGATGCAGAACCCTGTTACCGGTTCCGGCGGCATGCTCCTCGGTAGGGTCGTTGCCCTTGGCGAAGACTACGTTGGCCCCGTGCCGCTCCGGGTGGGCGACCGCATCGCCACGCTCGTCTCGCTCACACTTACGCCGCTCCGCCTCGACGCCATCCACGAGGTCCGTCTCGGCTCCGACCAGGTCGTCGTGGAGGGGCGCGCCTTCCTCCCCGCCTCGGCACCCCTTGTGGTCATGCCGGCCGACCTCCCCGAGGCGCTCGCGCTGTCGGTTCTCGACGTCTGCGGGGCGCCCGCACAGACCGCACGACTGGTTCGTGAGGGCATGCGCGTCGCCATCCTTGGCGCCGGCAAGAGCGGCACGCTCTGCATGGCACAGGCACGGCTTGCGCTCGGTTCTACAGGCCGGCTGGTGGCGGTAGATCGTTCGGTCGAGGCGCTCAGCGAAGCGCTCGCCGAGGGTGTCATCGATGCCGGGGATGCGGTCGACGCGAAGGATGCACTCGGCGCCGCACGCCGCATCACGGAGCTGCTTGGTGGAGAGGCCGATGTGGTCATCAACACCGCCAATGTCGATGCGACCGAGATGGCAGCCATCCTCTCTGTGCGAGAGGGCGGAACGGTCTACTTTTTTAACATGGCCACCAGCTTCGCGCGGGCCGCGCTCGGCGCGGAGGGGGTGGGCAAGGATGCAAACCTCATGGTCGGAAACGGCTATGCCGTTGGCCACGCAGAGCTTGCACTCGACCTGGTACGCTCCTCCGCATTTGTGCGCAGGAAGTTCGAGCGTGCGCTGAGCTCCAACCCGTGATTTGGCCCGCGACAGCGGCGCAGATCGCTGCCTGGACTGGCGGTGAGCTGGTGGGAGATGGCGAGCGCAGGTGTGAGCGCGCCATCATCGACACCCGCCGCGGTGTGCGCGAGGGAGACCTCTTTGTAGCGCTTCAAGCCCAGAGAGACGGCGATGCTTTTGTCCGAACCGCGCTCGACGCTGGCGCAGCCGTCGCGCTTTGCAGCAAGCTCCCGTCCGTGCGCCGCCCAGGCGACGCCTTTGTGGTCGTCGCAGATACCACGGTTGCCATCCAGGCACTCGCCAGCATCGCGCGGAGCCGGTTTTCGGGCGCGGTCATCGCAATCACGGGCAGCAACGGGAAGACCACCACCAAAGAGATGTTGGTCTGCGCGCTCTCCGACGCCCTCCGCGTCACGGGCACGCCGCTCGGCTACAACTCGCAGGTCGGCGTGGCTCAGTCGCTCCTCGGTCTCGACCCCGGCGCCGATGTCGCAATCATCGAGTGCGGCATCTCGCAGCCGGGCGAGATGCTCCGGCTGCAGCGCATGGTGCGGCCCACCATGGGCATCTGGACGAATGTCGGTTCGGCGCATCTCGAGGGTCTCGCAAGCCGAGAGGGCATCGCAGCCGAGAAGGTGCAGCTCTTTGCTGAGATGTCCAAGGGATGTAAAATCTTCATTCCGCAGTCGGAGTCGCTCGCGCTGCTCGCGGTAGCCCCGCTCCCCTGCGACGCGCAGGAGGTGGAACCGGCTCGAGCGACGCAGCTTCTGACCGCGAACTGGGCTTCCAACTGGGTCCTCCGAACCGACGCAGCGTTGGCGATCACCTGTGCGTTGGCGCTGGGCGTCTCGCAGGAGGAGGCCACGCTCGGACTGTCGCGCTGGCAGCCATCGCCGGGCCGCCTCGAGTGGAGCTCCACCACCCGCGGACTGGTGGTCATCAACGACGCCTACACCGCCGACCCCGAGAGCGTTGCGGCAGCGCTCCGGTTCCTGCAGCAGGAGCGCACTGCTGGTCGCTCCATCGCTGTCCTTGGCGGCATGGCGCAGCTGGGAAAGGCCTCGCTCCGTGCACACCGCGAGGTTGGCGCACTGGTCGCGCGGCTCGGCGTCGACAGGCTCATTGGCGTCGGTGATGGTGGCGCAGAGATTGTCGCGGCCGCCATCGAGGCGGGCATGGCTGCGAGCGCCGTTGTCACGACCGCCGACGCTGCCTCGGCCGCCAAGCTGCTCGAACACTGGGCACAGCCCGGCGACAGGGTTCTGCTCAAGGGGAGCCGGCCCGCGCGCCTCGAGACCGTCGCCGCCGAGCTCCTCGACGCAGTCTCCAGCACACTCTTGCATGTCGATATCGACGCTATCGTGGAGAACTACAGACGGCTGCGCGTTGCTGCCGGCGGTGTCTCCGTGATGCCGGTCGTGAAATCCTATGGCTACGGTGTCGACTCCGTGCGCATCGCCCAGGCCCTAGAGCGGGTCGGCGCCAGCTGCTTCTGTGTTGCCTTCCCCGATGAGGGCATCGCCCTCCGAGCCCGGGGAATCACCGCCGCGATTCTGGTGCAGAATGTGCTCCCTCACGAGATGGGGAAACTGCTGCGCGAGAACCTCAGCGCCGAGCTCGGAACCATGACAACGATGCGCGAACTGGAGGCTGCGGCGGAGCAACAGCAGACGGTCGCACGCGTCCACATCAAGTTCGATACCGGCATGGGGCGTGTCGGCTTTCTGCCTACCGAACTCGACCAGGTGCTCGCGTTCGTGCTGCAGAGTAGGTCGCTCGAGGTCGTCGGACTGATGACCCATCTCGCCTCCGCAGACGAACCGGCGCGCGACACCGAGACCCGCGCCCAGATCGCCGCCTTCGAGCGCATCGTCACAGCCTTCGCCGAGGCTGGCATCACGCCACGCTGGGTGCATGCAGCAAACACGGCCGGCGGCATCCGTTTCCCCTCATCTCGCTACTCGGGCATCCGAGCTGGCATCGGGCTCTTCGGCTTTTCACCCGACGCAGCGACCGTCGGTCTGCAGCGGGCTTTGCGGCTCGTTACCCGCCTCGTCTCCGTCAAGGAGCTCCCCGCCGAACATGGCGTGGGATACGGCCATACCTACTCGACCGGCGCAACCCCGCAGCGCATCGCAGTGGCGGCGTTGGGCTACAACGACGGCTACCCGCGCTCCCTCTCCAACCGGGGCTGGATGTCGATCCGCGGCGAGCGTTGCCCGGTTGTCGGAAGGGTCTGCATGGATGTAACCATGCTCGATGTGACCCACCTCGATCCGCCGCCACGCGCAGGTGACGAGGTCGTCGTCTTCGGGGCAGCTCCCGGAGAGCCCGACCTCGAAGCGCTCGCAGAGCTGGCAGATACCATCAGCTATGAACTGCTCACCCGCGTCTCGCCGCGGGTGCGCCGCATCTTCCACGCCTCCGCAGGCTAAGCCTCTGGCAGCGGGAGCGGGAGCTGGAAGATGATGGCTATAGCGCGGACCATGTCGGCCTCCTCCGGGCCAATCGTGCCGTCGCTCACCGCCGCAGCGGCCAACGCTTCGAGTACCCCTTGCTTGATCGCTGTCGACGCTCGCGCGAGCTGTCGGATCGCCACGGTAAGCGCCTCGTCTTCGAGCACCGCCCGGCCTCGCAGCGCAACGGCAGCCTCGACCTCCGAAGGGAGCCCCTTCGCCGCGTCGCGGAAGGCCGAACCTGCAGCGGCACCCGAACCCCCGAGGTGGGCCATCGCAGAGAGCAGCACCTCGATGTGGGTGGTGACGGCGCGGTAGGCTACAAACTGCATGCGCCGCGCTGCTGCCCCGTCGACAACCGCGCCAAGGTGCTCGTGAAGCACCTCTCGAAGCACCACCTCGAAGGGCGTAAGCCGCTGGTCCGCAATCATCGCTGCGTTGGAGATGCGGAGCAGCATGGCTGCCTGTGTCGCGCCGAGCTGCCGCAGTGGCCCGCAAGCGAGCTGAACGAGCGTGAGTCGAGCAGCGGGCGTCATGCGCGCGTGATGGGGCTCCAATCGCTGCGCCTCCGCGAGCAGGGCCGGCGTCACCTCGAACTCGGCGGCCGCTGCCCCCTGGGCGGCCGACAGGTCGCTCGCCAAGACGACGATCGCGGCGGCGCCAAGCGGATGGGTCGCTGCCTCGCGCAGCGCCGGCGAGATATCCTCCATGCGGATGCGGGCCATCGCCACCTGGTGCGAGCCCATACCGCTGTCACGCTGCAGCAACGCTGCCGCAGAGATGCGACCACGGCCAACCCCTTCCCCCGACAGCCCGGCGATCGCTCCCCGCTCGCCGGCGTCGTCATCCGCGCCCTGGGTCGCGGCGAAGGTCCCGTCAAATGCAGAGTCGAGCCGCCGAATCCGCTCTGCCAGTGGCGGGTGGGTCGCCAGCAGGCTTCCGAAGGCCGCGTGCGCCTGCGCCTGCCCGAAGAAGAGGTGGCTTAACTCCGTCGCCTGCGAGGCCTTCACGCGCGAGCCGGCATCAAGTCCGCCGATCTTCTTCAGTGCATTGGCGATGCCTGAGGGGTCACGCGTGAACTGTACCGCCGACGCGTCGGCCAGATACTCGCGCTGCCGCGAGATGGCCGCGCGGATCAGGTGACCGAAGGCGATGCCCGCGGCACCGATGACCAGCATTGCGATGCCGATCATCAGCATCGGTGCGCCGTTCTCGCGCTTACGGCTGCCGAGCATCATGCCCGTATGCAGGCTGCTGGCGAGCAGCCACCGCCCGATGCCGGCGATGGCCTCTATGCCCGCTACCGCCGCGATGAGCCGGATGGAGATGCGCATGTCGCCGTTGAGGATGTGGCTGAACTCATGCGCCATCACACCCTGCAGCTCCGCTCGGTTGAGCGTTCGGAGGCCGCCTCGCGTCACTGCCACCGCGGCATCGTTCACCGAGTATCCCGCCGCGAAGGCGTTGATGCCCTCCTCATGATCGAGGACATAGACCAACGGGAGCGGGACTCCTGAGGCGATGGACATCTCCTCGACCACGTTGAGCAGCTTCCGCTCCTCGGGGTCGCGCGTGTCGCTGGTCACGAGCTTTCCGCCCACCGACTCCGCCACCGCTTTGCCGCCCGAGGAGAGCGCAGAATGCTTCAGAAGCGCTCCTAGCCCGATGGTTCCGAGTGCTGCGCAGGCCGCGATGAAGGCGGTCTTACCGTCCCACCAGATACGGCTGCCAGGATGCGCAGGATCGGCCGGCAGCGTGAACACCCCAACGAGGGCGTACAGGCTCACCGCAACGGCTGCGACCGCCACGACGAAGAGCCAGATGAGGGTGCGCGTCTGCCGTCTCGCCTGCGACTGATGTTCCGCAAAGTTCCTCATTCAGGGCGCCGCTCCTTGTCGTCAGTTGAAACTGACCCGCGGCGCATTCCTCACCTCAGGCTGCGTCTCCTCGAGGAGCGCCCCGGCTTGGAACTGGAAGAGGGAGGCGATCACGCTCGCGGGGAACTTCTCCCGCGCGGTGTTGTAGGCCGTCACCCCGTCATTGAAGGCCTGCCGGGCAAAGCCGATCCGGTTCTCTGTGCTGGTCAACTCCTCGGAGAGCTGCATCATGTTCGCGTTGGCCTTGAGCTCGGGATAGGATTCCGAGACCACCATGAGCCGCGAGAGCGTGCCGCCGAGCGACGATTCTGCAGACTGCAGCTGCTGCATGGCCTGCGCATCGGCCGGTGCTCCGTTGGCGCGGGATGCCGCAGCGACCGCCTGGTTGCGGGCGGCAATGACGGCCTCGAGCGTCTCTCGCTCGTGGCTCATGTAGCCCTTTGCCGTCTCGACCAGGTTGGGAATGAGGTCGTATCGGCGCCGCAGTTGCACATCAATCTGGCTGAAGGCGTTGCGGAACTGGTTCCGGCGCGTGACGAGGCCGTTGTAGATCCCGATGGCGACCATCGCGAGCAGCAGGAAGCAGACGGCGGCGACAACAGCTACGATAACGGCGGTGCTCATGGCGGGCTTCCTGATGAAAAGGTGGTGGCCGCAACTCTAGGCCCTTTCGCGGCAGGCGCAACTTGCGCCTGGCCGACACCGCCAGATCAAGAAATCCGTGGGGGCCGCCAGCCAACGGAGCGGGTCGGTGCCGCGGATCTGCAGAGCGCGGAAGTGATGCCGAAGGTGCCTTACCTGCACTTCGTTGTGCGCTGTTTGTCACATTGGCGAGGTAGTGAAGCGGCACATTCGAATTGATTGGTTGCCGCTGAGACGGCGCCAGCCAACTGGGTACTGGTGGCATTCATGAGTGAAACTTCACGCGTTCGTTCGATGGGCTCGTCCTATCGACCCATGCAGGAAGAACGATCCTCGCGGCGCTCGGTGCTCTGGGTTCTGGTGTTTGTTGCCTCTGTGGCGCTGCACGCCTTCATCTTCGGCGCAGGGCAGTTTGCCGCAACGGGGAGGCTGACGCGCGCGGTTGAGTTCATCGCCTTCGACTCGACCTTCACCGATCCGCCAGACGCGCCGGTCAAGGAGGAGGCCAAGAAGGAGCCCGAACCGGAACCGCCGCCGCCAGAGCCTGTTGCTGCAAAAGAGGCGGAACCCGAGCCCGAGCCAGAGCCTGCCGCAGAACTGCCTCCAGACTCGGGGCCAGACATGGGCGCCGTGGAGGGAGGGAACGGCCCGGGGATGGCGAGTGGCAACGGCCAAGGCGTGGCGCCCCCGCCGCAGGCACCGCCAAAGGTCGCGACCACTGCTCCCAAGCCGGCGGCAAAGGTCCGTCGCGGCCCGGTGCGCCTCGATCAAGCTGGAACGCCGCCGAAGGCCATCAAGCAGGATCCTAAGATGGGCTACCCGCGTGCCTTCCGAGAGAAGGCGATCAGCGGCCTCGTCGTGGTTCAGTGCATCGTCACGGAGAAGGGCAAAGTGCGCGCCTGCCGCGCCAAAGACGGCCCACCGGAGTTGGCAGAGTATGCCATCTCCATCATCCGAGACTGGGAGTATGAGCCGGCCAAAGACCACGGAGGGAAGCCCATCGCCGTAGCCTTCACCTGGCGCTTTCCCTTCCGGCTCGCCTGAGTACTCGTTTTGGCTGAGGGTCACTGATGTTCAACGTGGGTCGCGTCTGGAGTGCGTTGCTTATTGCGGCGCTGGTGTTGCTTGCGGGAGTCCCGACCGCGGCGCTGATGGCACAACCGGCCCCCGCCGTGGAGGGCTCTGGTGCGACTGCGCCGCCTGACGGTTCGGGGGGACTCGAAGAGGAGATCGTTCCTTCGTTCGAAGAGGAGATCGCACCCGCCCTCGAAGAGGAGATCGCTCCCTCGTTTGAGGAAGAGATCGCACCGGTCCTCGAAGAGGAGATCGCTCCCTCGTTTGAGGAAGAGATCGCGCCGGCCCTCGAAGAGGAGAACGCTCCCTCTTTTGAGGATGAGGTTGTTCCGTCGCTCGAAGAGGAGATCGCTCCCTCGTTTGAGGATGAGGATGTTCCGTCGCTCGAAGAGGAGATCGCGCCAGTACCCGGAGACGAGCTCCCTGCGCCGCTGACGCCCGACGCTGAAGATGCCTACTACGGCGATTTCTGGGACGACCTCGACAAGAGCGAGCCGGTCGCGCCCACGCCGCCTGCAGTTGTCCCCACGGGCAAGGTCCGTATCACCGGCAAGTTGGTCGATCGCGAGTTCGGAACGCCCCTCGACGGCGTCGCTGTTGAGGTGGAGGGCACTACCAGTACGGCTCGAACGGGCGCCGACGGCACCTTCTTCTTCGACCTTGATCCGGGCCTCTTTGTTGTCCGTGCCAAGCTCTTTTCCTACGCGACCGAGGCCTTCGAGGTGGAGGTCCTGGCCGACCAGCCAGCCGATCTCGGCGCGCTCTCGATGGGTGTGGATGAGAAGAACTCCGAGACCTTCGTGGTCGAAGGCCGCGCCATCAAGGAGAATGCGGCAACGCAGCTGATGGAGCGGCGTGAGTCGGCGGCTGTCTCCGACGCCGTCAGCGCACAGGAGATGTCGAAGGCGCCCGACTCGGCTGCCAGCGACGCCGTCAAGCGGGTGGTCGGCGCGAGCATCGTCGATGACCAGTTCCTCTACATTCGCGGGCTCGGCGGCCGCTACACCTGCGTGACGATGAACGGCGTGATTGTGCGGGGAACCGACCCGGACTTCCCCGGCGTGCAGCTCGATATCTTCCCCTCCGACCTGCTCTCCAACCTCACGGTCTACAAGAGCTTCACGCCCAACCTCAGCGGCGGCTGCGCTGCCGGCCAGATGGATATCGGCACGCGCGACTACCCCGAAGAGTGGAAGCTCTCGCTCGGCGCCTCGGTCTCCGTCACGCCCGGCACCACCTTTGGCAACCATGCAACCTACAAGGGCGGGAGCCTCGACTGGCTTGGGTTTGATGACGGCAGCCGCGCGCTTCCCGACAGCTTCCCCGACCAGCGCATCGAACTCGGGCGGGGCCTCTCGCGGGAGCAGGTGGCGGAGGCGGGCAGGTCGCTAGACAACGTCTGGAACCCTGAGCAGTCGACGGCGCTGCCGGGTATGGGTCTGAAGGCAACCATCGGTGACTCCGGCGGCCCCGAGGGCAACGTCTGGGGCTACCTGCTGACCGCCAACTACAGCCGGAGCTACAGCGTGGACGAGCGGACCATCCGCTCTATCTCGCTCGACGGCGCAGGCGACCTCTCGATCTCGGAGACGCTCACGGAGCGGAGCGACAAGCGGAAGTCGCGCTGGGGTTTGCTCGGTACTGCGACCAAGAACTGGGGCGACGCCAACCAGATCACCTTTGCAGAGCTCTTCAGCCAGTCGGGGAGCGATCTGGTGAACGATGTCACGACCGACGTTTCGGCCGACAAGGGTCGTCCCTACGAGGGCCGGAGGCTGCAGTGGGTGGAGCGCAGCTTCTCCTTCACGCAGCTCGTTGGCAGACACCGTAACCTCTTTGCCGACAGCGAAGTGAAGTGGAACACCAACGTGCTCTGGGCAGCCCGCAACGAGCCCGATACCCGCTACCTCAAACGGGATGGTCTCGATGGCATCTTCCGCTGGCGGCAGGACCCGGGTTCGGGTGAGCGCTTCTTCTCGGAGCTCGATCAGCTCGACCTCGCCGGTGGCCTCGACTGGAAGATGCCGCTCGGCCTCGAGTCGAGCCTCAGCTCAGGCATCGACCTGCTCAAGGGCCACCGCGCCTTTGACTCGCGCCGCTTCCGCTTCGCCTGCGGCACACTCTGCGGAACGGGCGATCAGCGCGCGCTCGACCCGGAGCAGCTCTTCAGCGACGAAAACATCGGGAGTGGCAACATCGACAGCGTGCTCACGTTCGGCGAGGAGACGGGCGGTAATGATCGGTATGAGGTCGATCAGGTGATGACCGCAGGTTACCTGATGAGCGACTTCAAGCCGCTCGAGTGGCTTCGGGTTGTGGGCGGCGCCCGGGCAGAGAACTACAACCAGACGGTCGTCTCCGGTTCGCCCTTCCTCGGGCAGCGGGTCTTCACGCGCGAAACGGTGGAGCGCGGTGAGTTCGACCTGCTTCCCTCCGCGGGCCTCGTCTTCGAACTCGACGAGGGTATGTTTGTGCGTGCGAACTACGGCGCCAGCGTGGCCCGTCCGCAGGGTCGCGAGGTCGCGCCCTTTGCCTTCCAGGACTACGTTCGCCGCAAGACCATCACCGGCAACCCCGACCTGCTCCGCACCTATGTTCACAGCAGCGATCTGCGGTGGGAGTGGTTCCCGAGCAACACCGAGGTTCTCGCTGCGAGCCTGTTCTACAAGGTGCCTCTGCACCCCATCGAGCAGAGCCTGACGCAGGCCGGCGAAGTCACCTACGGCAACGCTGAGAGCGCAGAGAGCTATGGCGCGGAGGTGGAGTTCAGGACGGGGTTGAGCGGACTCGCGAAGGCGCTCGCAGCCCTCTCGGTTGGCGCGAACGCCTCCTTCATCACCTCGAGCGTGACGGTGGGCAAGGAGCAGCAGCGGGCTGCGACATCGTCCGAGCGGCCGCTTCAGGGACAGGCCTCCTACATGGTAAACGGCTCTCTCTCCTACGAGCCGGAGGCCTCTCCGATCTCGGCGACGGTGCTCTACAACGTCATGGGCCGGGAGCTCACGACGGTGGGTCTGCTTGGGCTTCCCGATGTCTACGCAGAGCCCTTCCACAAGGTGGATCTGACGGTGTCGTATGAGATCAGCGAGGGGCTGAAGCTGAAGGGCGGCGCCCGGAATCTCCTCGGCCAGTCGCGCCGTGCCGAGCAGGGTGGCGTGATCGTGGAAGAGGAGCTGACCGACACGGACATCAGCCTCTCTGTTGGCTGGGAACCGTAGGCTGTTGCACGTGTGTCACACGTCTGTGGCGCACACTTATCGTGCATGGCGGGCAAATGTCACAGACCCGTCGCGCTCCGATCACGATCATCGTGTTGGATGACGCACACTCTCAAAGAGGCTGTCGCGCAATGTCCCCGATGCGCGCTGAGCCCGTCTTCGAAACTGGGGTTGAACGGAGCATGGTAATGATGAAGCATCTCGTTTGCAGTCTCTCTCTTCTCGCCCTTCTCTCCGGTTGCTCGGAAGAGGAGAGCAACTCGACCGACACGGGTACTGCCGACACGGGCACCCCCGCGGCGACGGAGATCACGGTCAGCTCGGACGTCACCGCCGACACGACCTGGGCCAGCGGCTCGATCGTCACGCTTTCGATGCTCATCGTCGTCACCAACAACGCGACGCTCACCATTGAGCCCGGCGTTATCGTCAAGGGCGACAACGGTTCGGCGCTTGTCATCTCGCGCGGCGCCAAGCTCAACGCGGCTGGCACGGCTGCCTCGCCCATCGTCTTCACCAGCTCCAAGCCCGAGGGCTCGCGCGCTTCCGGCGACTGGGGTGGCGTGGTTCTTCTTGGCTCGGCGACCCTCAACCTCGCCGGCGGCGAGGGCAACATCGAGGGTATGCCTGCCGGCCCCGCGTCGCTCTACGGCGGCACCGACGACGCCAGCAGCTGCGGTACGCTCAAGTATGCCCGCATCGAGTTTGCCGGTTACGTCTTCGGCACCGACAACGAGCTGAACGGCCTCACGGTTGGCGGCTGCGGCTCGGCGACCGAGCTCGACTTCATCCAGAGCCACCTTGGCAAGGACGACGGCGTTGAGTTCTTCGGCGGCACAGCCAGCATCAAGCACCTCCTCATTACGCAGGCTGCTGACGATTCGCTCGACTACGACCAAGGCTGGCGCGGCAACGTGCAGTTCCTCGCGATTCAGCAGAGCGCGAGCGTGGGCGACAAGGCAATCGAGGGCGACAACCTCAAGGATGTCGTCGACTCGACCCCCCGGTCGCGCCCGACCATTTTCAACGCCTCGTTCGTCGGTTCGGGTGCCAACGCCGAGCAGGGTGGCCTCCACATCCGTCGTGGCGCTGGTCTGATTCTCAAGAACTCGATCGTTGCCAACTTCCAGGCTGGCGCAATCGACCTTGATGGCGCGACGGTCACCGCGCTTGTCGGCGACTCGACGCTCGACTTCTCGAACATCGACTTCTTCGGCAACGGCGCGGACCAGTTCCCCGCCGACGACAACGATGCCGACTTCGATGAGGCCCTCTACTTCGGCAACGCCGGCAAGGGCTTCGTCACGGTCGACCCCCAGTTCGCTTCGACCAGCCTGACCGCTCCCGACTTCGCGGCCGGTAACACCGCCGTTCAGTCCGGTGGCGCGACCCCGCCCGCGGGCTTCGATGCCACGGCGACCTACCACGGTGCCTTCGCCCCGACGGGCGCTGCCTGGACCGCTGGCTGGACCAGCTACCCGGCGAACTAAGTCGAACACTTCGCTTCGCCGCGGCACAGTGCGTGTCGCGGCGTTCGCGTTTTTGGGATAGCAGCGGCAGTAGCAAGAGCTGTCGCAAGGCGTCGAACTTGCCTGTATCGGCAGAGCGTGGAAGGGTTGGAGCGCAGGGTGCTGATGCGGTCCCTGCTGCGATGGAGTGACCGATGATGAAGCAGTCGACGCGGGCTTTTGTAGGTGGTTTGGCGGTGCTCTTGACGGTTGCCTGCAGCGGTCGCGGCGAACCCGCGGCACCTGCGCAGAGCGGCTCCGGGAGTGGTTCGGCTGCACCCGTTGCGGCAGGCGCTGAGATCCGCATGGATGGTTCGAGCACCCTGCTTCCGCTCGGCGAGGCGGTGGCAGAGGAGTTCCAGAAACAGCGGCCTTCCCGCGTGACGGTGCGGGCCTCGGGCACAGGCGGCGGCTTCCAGAAGTTCTGTAACGGTGAGCTCGATATCGCCGGAGCGTCGCGTCCGATTCGGCCTGCCGAGTCGAAGGCCTGCGCCGACAAGGGGGTTGGCTTCGTTGAGATTGCAGTGGCCTACGACGCGCTGTCGGTGGTCGTCAATCCGCAGAACAGCTGGGTCGACTTTATGACGGTCGATGAGCTGAAGCGGATGTGGGAGCCGGATGCGCAGAAGCGCGTCACAAAGTGGAGCCAGGTCCGGTCTTCATGGCCCGACGAGGAGATTCGGCTGTTCGGTGCCGGCGTCGACTCAGGCACCTACGATTACTTCACGAAGGCGATCGTTGGTTCGGAGCACGCTAGCCGCGGCGACTACACCTCGAGCGAGGACGACAATGTTCTGGTTCAGGGGGTTTCTACCGACAAGCTGGCGCTCGGCTTTTTTGGCTACTCCTACTTCGCAGAGAGCGCGGGGAAACTGCGTGTGGTTCCGATTGATGACGGTGTTGCTGCAAACGGCCCCGGGCCAGTTTCGCCTTCGCCGGCGACGGTCCTTGCGGGCACCTATCAGCCGCTCGCTCGTCCGCTCTTCGTCTATGTGTCTGTGGCGAGCCTCGGGCGTGCCGAGGTCAAGGAGCTGGTTGCCTTCTATGTGTCGAACGCAGCGCGGCTCTCGAGAGAGGTCGGCTTCATTCCCCTCGCAGTGTCGACCTCTGCCGCCGTGCAGAGGCGCTTTGCAGCGGGCAAGAAGGGCACGCTTTTTGCCGATGGCTCTGCTGTCGGTGCGAAGCTCGATGAGGTGCTGAAGCTCGCAGAGGTGGCGGTGGCAGATGGGTCGGGGAGCGGCGCCCCGGCGCCCAAGTAGGGCAGCCTGTGGAGAACGACGCATCATCCCTGAGCCGGGTCGAGCGGCCCCTCTCTGAGCGCGTGATCGAGGCTCTGTTGCGGCTGGCGGCAATGGTCTCGGTGGCCACGACTGCGGCGATCGTGCTGACGCTGGGCTTGGAGAGTGCGGCCTTCTTCTCGGAGGTTTCGCCGGGCGCCTTCCTCTTGGACACGGAGTGGACACCGCTGTTTGCGCAGCAGCATTTTGGCATCTGGCCGCTGGTGTGCGGGACGGTGCTGACCTCCTTCATTGCGATGACGGTCGCTGTGCCGTTCGGGCTGCTGGCAGCGATTCAGATGAGCGAGTTTTCGTCGCCGCGTGTGCGGTTCTGGCTGAAGCCGAGCGTGGAGGTTCTCGCCGGCGTTCCAACGGTGGTCTACGGTTATGTGGCGCTCATCTTTGTGACTCCGGTGCTTCAGAAGATGATGCCCAGCATCGGCGCCTTCAACGCGTTGGCGCCCGGGCTGGTGATGGGGCTGATGATCATGCCGACGATTGCCTCGCTGAGTGAGGATGCGATCCGTGCGGTGCCGGTAAGTCTTCGTGAGGCGTCGCTTGGGCTGGGTGTGGGTCGGGTATCGACGATTGTGCGGGTGGTGTTGCCATCTGCCTTTTCGGGCATCGCGGCATCTGTGATTCTTGGGGTGTCACGGGCGGTAGGTGAGACAATGATCGTTGCGATCGCGGCGGGGCAGCAGCCGCGTCTTACGCTTGATCCGACGGTTCCGATCGCGACGATGACGGCCTTCATTGTGCAGGTGAGCATGGGCGACACGCCGCATGGGACGCTGGAGTACAAGAGCATCTATGTGGTGGGAGCCGCGCTGTTCTTGATTACCTTCGGTATGAACTGGGTGAGCTACCGGCTGTCGCGGCGTTACCGGAGGCTGGCATGATGGGGTTGCGCCGCGGGAGTATGCCGATGGGAGAGATCGTCTTCCGCGGGCTCTGTCTTGCTGCGGTCGTGTTGCCTGTGGTGTCGCTGCTGGCGCTGCTTGCGGCGGTGGCTGCCGAGGGCATCGGGCGGCTTGACGCAGATTTCGTGATGAGGTTTCCGAGCCGTATCGCGTCGGCGGCAGGGATTCTGCCCGCGTTGGTGGGGAGCGTCGTGCTTGTGCTGCTGACGATGCTGATCGCGGTACCGGTCTCGGTGGGCTCTGCTCTCTATCTGGAAGAGTATGGCAAGCGCGGCAGGTTTGCGGGTGTGATTGAGGTGAACATCACCAATCTGGCAGGTGTTCCGTCGGTGATTTACGGGTTGCTGGGACTTGAGATCTTCGTGCGGTTTTTGTCGCTGCGGCAGAGCCTCATTGCCGGTGCGCTGACACTGTCGCTTCTGGTGATGCCGGTCATCATCACCGCCTCGCGCGAGTCGATCCGGATGGTGCCCCAGGCATTGCGGGAGGCTGCGCTGGGGATGGGCGCGACGCGGTGGAGCATGGTGCGGAGCGTGGTGCTTCCGATGGCTGCGCCGGGGATGATCACAGGCTCGATTCTGGCGCTTTCGCGTGCCTTCGGAGAGTCTGCGCCACTGATTATCGTGGGTGCAGCGACCTTCATTACCTTCCTGCCGGACGGTGTGATGTCGTCCTACAGCACGCTCCCGATCCAGATCTTCAACTGGGTATCGCGCCCTCAGGAGGCGTTTCAGGCAAACGCGGCAGCGGGCATCGTGGTACTGTTGGCGGCGGTACTCTGTCTCAACGCGGTGGCGGTGCTGGTGCGTCACCGACTGCAGCGTCCTCGTATCTAGGAGCATCTGATGGAGAGCGAGCAGGAGCAGGAAGCAGGGGCGCTGGGGATGGCGTCGGGGTCGGTGCTGCGTGGTCTTCCGACGGGCGCCGACGGCACCAGTATCGAGGCGTTGGGGCTCAACGCCTTTTACGGAAAGAAGCAGGTGCTCTGCGAAGTCTCGATGAAGATCCGAGGCGGTTGCGTAACCGCGGTGATCGGGCCGTCTGGCTGCGGCAAATCGACCTTCATCCGATGCCTCAATCGGATGCATGAACTAGGCGCCGGAGCGCGCGTGACGGGCCGCGTGGCGCTCGACGGTCAGGACATTTATGGACCCATGGTGGACCCTGCGCTGTTGCGCCGCAGGGTGGGGATGGTCTTCCAGGAGCCGAACCCCTTTCCGACGATGAGCATCCGCGAGAATGTGCTCTCGGGTCTGGTGATGACCGGGCGTCTGGCTGCCGGGCAGGCCGATGAGATTGTGGAGCGTTCGTTACGGGCGGCGGCGCTTTGGGAGGAGGTGCGCGACAAGCTGAAGGAGCCCGGCTTGGGCCTCTCTGGTGGCCAGCAGCAGCGGCTCTGCATCGCGCGGGCGCTTGCGGTGGAGCCCGACGTGTTGCTCATGGACGAGCCCTGTTCGGCGCTCGACCCGATCGCAACCGCTCGCATCGAGGAGCTCATCCATACGCTGGCCGGGAAGTTCACGATTGTGATCGTGACGCACAACATGCAGCAGGCGGCACGGGTGTCGCACGATACTGCGTTTTTCTTGGGCGGCGCGCTGGTCGAATTGGCACCGACGAACCGCTTGTTTACATCGCCAAGAGACAGCCGTACCGAGGACTACATCACCGGCAAGTTCGGGTAGGAGAAGGGGTGATGCAGCGACGACACACAGACAGTGCATTCGAGGCAGAGCTGAGCGAGTTGTGCGAGCGGCTCGTGCTGATGGCGGAGCGCGCTGCGGTGATGGTGGAGACGGCTGTTTCGGCGCTTGTTGCGCGCGATACGGTGCAGGCCCGCCAGACGCTGGCGCTGGATGCGCGGGTGAACCGCGACGAGTTGGAGCTCGATGAGATGTGTCTGCTGCTGCTAGCGAAGCGGCAGCCGATGGCCTCGGATCTTCGTCTGATCGCGGTGGTGCTGAAGCTGGTGACAGACATCGAGCGGATCGCCGACCTGGCAAAGAACATCGCTGAACGGGTGCTGGATTTGAATGCCGAGCCGCCTGTTCGAGAGATGGAGGATGTGGCGCAGATGAGCGCGCTGGTGCTGGAGATTTACCGCGAGTCGATCGCGGCCTTTGCGACGCTGGACGTGGCGAAGGCGCGGACGGTGATCGAGCGGGACGATGAGATTGACGAGGCCTATCATACGCTGTTCCGGAGCATGCTTCAGCAGATGGTCTCTGATTCAGCGACAGTGAAGCGTGGCATCCATGTGCAGTCGGTGGTGAAGTATCTGGAGCGCATCGGCGACCACGCGACGAACTTGGCGGAGCATGTGATTTTTGTGGCGGAGGGTCTCGACATCCGCCACCGCGGATTGGCGAGCCAAGAGGGCGGCTCCGATGGGCAGTGACGCGTTGGTGGAGCTGCCGAAGTATTGGTTTGCGGCGAAGCGCTACGGCTGGGGCTGGGGGCTTCCGCTCTGCTGGCAGGGCTGGGTGGTGATGGGCGTCTGGTTGGCTGGGTTGGTTGCGATGTTGGTGCTACTGGCGGAGCGCGGTATCGCGGTGCTGGCGGAGTCGGCGGTGCTGGTGGCGGTTTGCTGGTGGAAGGGCGAGCCTCCGCGCTGGCGCTGGGGCGG
Source organism: Deltaproteobacteria bacterium (assembly GCA_013205435.1). Taxonomy (GTDB): domain Bacteria; phylum Myxococcota_A; class Bradymonadia; order REDH01; family REDH01; genus CAIWGR01. The sequence goes on along the minus strand of JABMMX010000372.1, from coordinate 13,636 downwards.
CAAGTAGGCTGACGGGCAGATCTGCGGAGGGGGGAGGACAGGGATGGCTGCCAGCGGAGCGAGCGTTGGCGTTTCTGTTTGCGGGCGGCCAATGCGTGTGCAACCTTGCGACCGCGGCCGAGCTCATGGAGCCGGTCGCGGGGGCGCAGTCTGCAGAGGGGTTTCATGGGCATTGAGATCAAAGTTGCGACGCGGCTGGAGCCGCTTCTGGATGCGCTTGCGCAGGACCTGTCGAAGCTCCGCGGGAAGAATCCGCTGGTGCAGCCGCTCGTGGTGGCAGGCACGCGGGGGATGGAGCGCTGGGTGAAGGAGAGCATCGCGCGGTCGACGGGGTCGGTGGCGCATGTTGAGATGGTCTTCCCCGAGAAGCTCATGCAGATGATTGACCTGCCGAAGGGTGGGCTCGACGGTGCAACCGGAGCTAAGCGTGCGACCTGGAAGCGAGAGCGGCTCCGTTGGGAGGTGCTGCAGGAGCTCTGCTCGCCGGGCGCGGAGCAAGACTACGCAGCGCTGCTCAAACTGCTGGCGCGTGGCGTCGGCGGCAGCGGTTCGGAGGTTGGCCGGAACTGGGTTGCGATGGCGACGCGGCTGGCTGATGGCATGGAGCGGATGGTCTTCTACCGCCCTGAGTGGGTTGCGAAGTTCCGCGCGGGGACGGTTCCTGAGGAGCTATGGGATTGGCGGCGTGAGCGGGAAGAGGGCGACGCTGTGAGCAGTTGGTCCGCGGCCTATGCGCTGCTGTTGCAGCGGCTTCTGGCGCGTCGGGGGCCGCTGGTTCAGGAGTGGATTGAGGAGGCTTCGCGGAGCGGCAGCCAGGTGGCGCTGTCGCGCTATGGTCGGACGAAGGGTTCGGTGCATCTGTTTGCGAACTCGGCGCCCTCGCCGATCATGCTTCGGGCGCTCCGGGCGATCGCGGCGACGAAGCCTGTGGTGGTCTATCTGCTTGAGCCGACGGAGGCCTTCCTCGACGGGAGTCAGGTGCGGCGGAAGGGGAGCATTCGGCAGCTGTCGGAGCGTGGCTACTCGCACCCGATGCTGTTCGGCGGCGGTCACCAGACGCTGGAGTTGCGGGCCCTGCTCGAGCAGGAGTTCGGCGATGCGCCGGAGCAGCGTGAGCCGGAGGTTCTGGAGCTGCTGGAGGAGGAGGGGGCATCGCTGCTTCGCCTTTTGCAGGAGCGGCTCGCGCAGGGTGTTCCGCGCGGTGAAACGGACCAACAGGGGCGGTTGGTGTTCGCTGCACCCGAGACAGAGTGGGCTCGGCTGAAGGCGGACGAGAGCATTCTCGTTCTCAAGACGGTAGATGATCGTCGGCAGGTGGAGGTGCTTCGCGACCAGCTGCTGGCGCTGTTTGCGGAGGGCCAGGTCTCTCCGGACGAGGTGGTGGTGATGAGCCCGCGGCTTGCGGACTTCGCGCCGCTGGTGCGGCAGCTTTTCGACGGTGTAGGGCTGGCTGCCGGCAAGCAGCGGGTGCCGAGCATCTCCTATGTGATGGTGTCTGACATGGGCGGGGAGCAGCGGCCGATTGCGGCTGCGCTGAGCCTGCTTTTGGAGGCTGCGACGGGGCGCTTTGATGCGACCTTCTGTCATCGCTGGCTGACGCTCGGCGCGGTGATGCAGGCATGGGGTCTGCCCGACGATATCTCGGAGCTGGCGACGGGCTGGTTCGGCGAATCGAACGCCCGGTGGGGGCTCGATGAGGACGACCGTCAGGCCCGTGTCGACAACGTCGGTGGCCGGATGGGCATGGAGGCGGGCGTTGAGCGGATGGCGCTCGGCCTGCTGACCGGTGAGCGGCCGGAGGCGCTCCGCGAGCGTGCGCCGGCAGCGGTTGCGGGCGGTGTGCAGACGCGCGACCTGGCTGCGGCTGTAGAGGCGCTGGATGCTGTTGCGAGTGCGGTCCGGGTCTTCCGCGAAGGGCATGGAGGTCGGTCGGTCTCAAACTGGGTGGAGTCGGTGCGCGGCTGGCTTGGGAGCTGGTTCTCGGGCAAGAAGTTCACCGAGGACAGATACTATGTGGAGCGGGTCATGGACGCGCTCGCAGAGCAGTCGACGGAGGCTGCATCGGTGGAGATCACGGCGGCCGCCTTTGCAGAGGTGCTGCAGGCGGAGCTTGAGCGTGTCCGGAACCAGGAGCGGAAGCAGGGCGCGGGTGTGACCTTCTGTTCGCTGGTGCCGATGCGGGCGATTCCCTTCAAGGTGGTGGTGCTGATGGGGCTGGAGGCGGCAGCATTCCCGCGCAAGACGGATGACGATCGTTTGCAGCCGCTGGTGCACCTGCAGAAGGGGTCGAAGCAGTTCTGTGATCCGGATGCGTCGCGCGAGGACCGGCACTTGTTCCTCGAGGCCTTCGGGATGGCGCGTGAGCGATTCTGGGTGATCGCGAACGGGTTTGAGGCGAAGTCGGGCGAGCCGCTGGCGGAGTCTGCGCCGGTGCTGGAGCTGATGGAGTGCGTGAGGTTGATTGCCACCTCGCCGCCCAAGAAGGCTGAACAGCAGGCCGGTTCAGAGCCCAAGACGGAATCAAGTTCAAGCAAGGTCGAGCGCGTGCCGTCTGCCGCTGAGCTTGCGGCACTGGCGGTTCTGCCTGCAGCGGCCACGTATCGCACGCGTGCTCGGGTTGAAGAACGGTCGGCGCCGACGGATGTGCCTGCCGCGCCGGTGGAGCCGAAGATGCGTTTGCCCGAGCTTCTTCAGGCTGTTTGGGAGCCGCTGCGTTACTTCTCCACGAAGGTGCTTCGCGTACCGCTTGAAGACGAAGAGACGGTGGACAGTGATGACCCAAATGGGATCGACTATCTGAAGCAGTTGGAGGAGTGCCGGACTTGGGTGAAGGACAACACCAAGCCAGCAGCGAGAGTCGTTGGCGGCACCGCTGAGGTCGATGTCGCGGCTGCGAGCGGCGCAGACGGAGCGGTCGAGATTGAATCGGAGCCTTCTGACGTTGCTCTTGCGGGAGGCACTGTGGGCACCGGTGAGGGCGATGTCGCGGCTGCGAGCGGCTCGGACGGAGCGGTCGAGATTGAATCGGAGCCTTCTGACGTTGCTCTTGCGGCTCGGCGCGACGAGCTCGAGCGCAAGTTCGCGGCAGCGGGTTCGATCGCCAAGGGTTACTTGGGCCTCGGTGCAACGGAGGGGCTGAAGCGCCGGCTGTCCAGCCTTGATAACGCTTTGAAGGCGCTGCAGGTGAAGGGGCGACTCTGGAGCGACCTGAAGGGTTCCAAGGCGGTGTTGCGCATCGGCGAAGAGGGCGAAGCAAGCCCCTCGATCTCGGTTGGCGCGGTCACGCCGGGTGGGGTGGAGAGTCTGATTCAGCCAGGTTCGCTCCTCTGGAGCGACGGAGAGGACATTCCCGTGGTGGTGTCGCACACGAAGCGGCAGAAGGCTGTATTCGAGGCGGCGCTCACGCTGGCGCTGGTGCGCCTGGCTGCGCCTGAGGAGCCGCCGACGGCGTTGGCCTACCTTTGGTGGGATTCGACCAAAGGGAAGTACAACCGCCACTACTGCATCTGGCCTTCCGGGCTCGATGAGGGGGCGTGGCTTCGGGAGTTGGTCCGATTCCGGAGTGCGGCCATGCAGCGCTTGGTGGTGGCGTCGCGCGAGTTTCTGTTCGACGCCGTTCGGATGAACCTGAGCGAACCTGGGCTGTGCGGGGTGCTCGAACGCGCTCTCGTTCGCAGCACAGGGGCGCCGCCGCTGTTTGATGCCGTTCGCGATGGTCTCTTGCTGGCGAGTGTCAAGGCGAAGCCGTCTGACGCTGAGGAAGAGGAGGCAGGCAGCGCGGATGACGAGCGGCCCGAAGCGGAGTCTGGCGGGGGCGCTGCGCCCTTCGATCGGAAGGAAGCAGGTGAGGCGTCCGGTGCCCTGATGGACAAGGTATCGAAGCGGGTTGGTGACGCCTTTGCCAATGCGAAGGGATTTGAGTTTCCGAAGGGGCTGATGGGCGGGCTGGTTCAGCCGCCCTATCCGCGTCTCGAGGAGGCAGAGAGCGACGCGGTTTGGGCGACATCGATGCATCCGGACGTGGCGCTCTGGTGCACGGTCGTTGGGTTGCCCGTGCTCGTTATCGCGCAAGGGCGAACGCAGTTGATAAAGGAGAAGAGGCTGGGGGCATGGGGTTACTGGAGTTCTCCTTCGCCACGGGGCGAAGCGCTACGGGTCACAGAGCTGGAGCGTGCGAAGCAGCAACAGGCGAATCGGAACGGCAAGGGGGAAGCATGAATCCAGAAACGCAGGTTACGGGCGCCGAGGCGCTGTGGATGATTGAGGCGAGTGCGGGCACGGGGAAGACCTATCGTCTCGTGAGCGAGGTGCTGCTGGCGGTGCTTCGGGGTGTAGAGCTGCGCAAGGTGCTGGTGGTCACCTTCACCAACAAGGCGACAGCGGAACTGGCCAAACGGCTGCAGTCAAAACTCATGGAGTTGCAGGCGGCGCTGGAGTTACCAGCCGCTGATGCGACTGCGGTGCCCACCGCTCCGGACGAAGCCGCTACGACGCGGGATGTGGCTTTCGCACGGGCCATCGATGTTCCAGACCTGAAGTTTGATGAGGCGAACGTCTCCGACTGGCGTGAGCGGGTTGCGCGAGCGATTGGTTCTCTGGAGTTGGCCTCCGTGATGACCATTCATAGCTTCTGCCAGCGGATGCTCACCCGGTTTGGGGCCGAGTTGGGGAGGCCGGAGACGCTTCAGATGTTGCCCGATGCGGCAGCAGTCCGACGCGAGATCGTGGAGAATGCATTTGGTGGCTGGCTCTATGCTTCTGCAAACTGGGACGATGGTGATCTGGGGCGCGCGACAGGCGACTTTCTCACCGGGATCGCAGGGCTCGATCCGGGGCATGCTGAGGAGCTGCTGGAGAAGTCGGTGGCCTATCCGAATGCACTGGTCGTTTCGGAGTGGACCGATGGGAACGGGGCGCCTGTGCCGCTTGACCTCGAGCCGGACGATGCGCTTGTGCGGTTCCGCGAGGCGGTGAACGAGGGCGGTCGGTTGTTGGCTGAACGGCGCAAGGTCGCGGCAGGGGTGCAGCTCCTTCTGGAGGAGATTGAGGCGCGGGATGTAATCAAGGCGGACGCGTCGGGGATTGGTCCCCGTTTGAGTCCGAACGCGCGGTATCTGAGATCGTTGGTTAGCGAGTCCCACGCGCTGTACTCCGATCGGAATCCAGATCTGGCCAAGCTTCCGACAGGTAAGGCAGGACTAACAGGACTGTGGGCGACGTTGATGGACGCTTCGAGAACTTGGATCACGTCGGAGGAGCTCTTGAGCTTTCCACGAGGCGAAGTTTCGATTCCGGAACCGCAGGCTTTCGACGAAACGACGGCGGAGGAGTTCGCACAAGCGTTCGCTTCGATCCGCGATGCTGCGGATGCTCCCCAGGTAGATCTCTGGCTCAGCCAGCTGCTCGATGCCGCGGAACTGGAGCGGCTCGTGAATCTCGTTCGGACCTGCTGGTTGAGGGCGAGCGGAGCGCTTTGGCGCGCTCGGCTGCAGCAGGAGGGCTGGCTCACCTACGATGCGATGCTGTCGGAGCTTGCGACCGCATTGCACGACCCTGAATTGGGGGCGCGGTTGCGTGTGGCGATCCGGACCGAGTTCCAGTCCTGCTTCGTGGATGAGTTTCAGGACACGGACGATGTGCAGTGGAGTGCGCTTCGAAGGTTGTTCGCGGAGCCTCCGGTAGGGGAAGGTGCGGTCGCCATGGAGCCAGGGCGTCACTTTGTTCTGGTTGGCGATCCGAAGCAGTCGATCTACCGTTTCCGCGGCTCAGACTTGGCTGTGTATCGGGATGCTCGCGGCATGGCGGTGAGGAACGAAACACTGTTCTCGCTGAATCACTCCTATCGGTCGAGCGAGCCGCTTGTTCACGCGCTCAATGTGCTGTTCAAGAAGCATCTGCTTGCGCCCAACCTTCCGTTGTGGCCCTTCCTGACCGACGAAATCAAGGCGGAGGAGATTGAGAGCCGCGCGAAGCGTCAGGAGCCTGATGCAGCCGTCGAGTTTGTCGTTGTAGCGTCCGAGAACAGGAACGCGACCGCAGCGCGGGTGGCGGCACGGATCGCGTCAGATCGGATGAAGAAGCCCACGCAAGATCAGGCCGTGCTGGTGCGCTCGCACTACGATGGTGCGCTCATCGAGCAGGAACTTTCGGACCTTCGGATTCGCAGTCGGCGCCGTGAACTGCCGCTGATGATGACGGAGGAAGCCTCGACTGTGATGACCTGGCTGAACTTCCTGGCCAAACCAGAGGTTGAGCGGTTCCGGCGTGCCTTGGCGCTGACGCCGTGGCTCGGATGGGAGGTAGCGGCGCTTGCGCTTGTTGTTCGTGAAGGGGGTGCCGCGTGGGCTGGCTGGCTTGAGCAACTCGATGAGAGCCGCCGCGTCTTCCAAGGGGACGGGGTTCTGGCCGGGTTTGAGCGGCTGATGCAGCTTCGAGGCGCTTGGGATTACATCGCGACCGGGTGGCATGGCGAGGCGCAGAGCGACCGACTGAGGCAGGTCCTCACTGCCCTTGAAGCTCGGGCTGGGGAGTTTGGCACGAACCCGGCCGAGCTTGCCCGATGGATGGCGGATGAGCGGCGCAAGGAGGATGACTCAGAGTTCAAGGTGCGCGCTGCAGCGAAGGAGAGGCAGGACACTGCGGTGGATATCTGGACCGTTCACGCTGCGAAGGGGCTCGAGGCGTCGGTGATATATCTTCCCTTCCTCGGCCGGAGCTCCGATCCAGATCCAACGTTGTGCAAGAACACCTTCATCTTCGGCTTCGGGGAGAACGGGGCCGAGCATCGGTGGATCGATACGCGGCTCTTTCTGAAGGGAACAAAGGTGGAGGCCGGGGCGCCGGAGGAGGCCACGACCCACGCGGACGATAAAGGGGTGAATCTGTTTGCCAAGCGTCGCGCGCTGCGGGAGGTGGAGATGGAACAGGCCCGATTGGGCTATGTTGCGATGACGCGTGCGCGCCATCGGGTGGTCGTCTGGTGGCTTGAGGACGACGTTGGTGTGAATGGCATCTTGGCGGGTGTCTTGATCCGGCAGTCGCCGGCGCATCTTCAAACGCAGCGGGCTCTCGTTGCCGAACTCAAATCCGCGAAGAAGCGAGTTGCTGACGTTGAGGAGAGCCTGGCGCGCCCAAAGGGGAGGTTGACCCTAGCCCATTTGACTGCAGCCCAGCATCGGGTCACCGCGGCAAGTACGAATCCAGACCGTGTCACGAATTGGTTCTGGGTAGGTAACGAATCATTCGCTTATCTGAGCGCCGAGACTCCGCCGGAGCCCGGCACAGAGAAGCCCATCCAGCCCGCTGAGTTCGTGCTTCTGAAGTGGGCCGAACTCGCAAAGAAGGGCTCCGGGAAGCTGGAGGGGTGCATTGAGGTGAACCGCGATGATACGCCTTGGTTCGAGGCGGCCGAGCAGATGCGGGCAGCCTATGAGGCCTCGCTCGTGCAGGACGATGGGTCGGAAGCTGTGCTGTTGGCGGAGCGGCGGGAACTCGAGAAGGTCTGGGCGGCGGCCGCAAAGCGGTCGCATCAGTATGCGTCGGCGAAGCGGAGCTTCACCTCGATGAGCCAGCAGCTCAAGAACAAGGAGGCCGCCAAGCCTCGCGCCGATGTAGGCGAAGAGGAGGTGCAGCGGACCGACGGCGAAGAGGATTCGGGCATCATCCAGCGCGATGCGCGGTGGGACCGGCTCGGCGGAACGCCCTTCGGAAACCTGGTTCACTCCTTCTACGAGGAGCTCGACTTCGAGACCCGTCGCAGCGTGGATGAGGAGCTCGACGCCAAGGAGCTTCTGCGGCGCCATGCTTCCATCAACACGCGGAGCCGTCTCTCGACCTTCGACACTGACGGCTGCTGGGGCGACGCGTTGCTGAAGGACCTGCTCGATGTGCTCGAGGTGCCGCTCGCGGGCGGCGAAGCGGGCGCCGGATGCAGCCTCTCAGAGGTCACACTGGATACCCGTGCGGATGAGAGCAGCTTCGATATGCGGATGTGCGAAAGCCGGAAGGCGGCGGAGGCACTCTTGGAGGGTTACGAAGGACCTCCCGCGTGGAAGAGCTACTTCAAGACGCTCGCGGCCGGCATCAGGAACGAGACGGGCATTCTGACTGGCAAGATGGACCTCGTGTTTGCGCGGCCTGGGGCGGATGGCCGGCAGCGCTGGTTCATTGCCGACTACAAGACCAACCGGCTCGACCCGTTGAAGCCTGCAGATGATGCGTTCGTCCGTTACGAGGCCGACCGGCTCTTCGATGCGATGGCGCACAGCCATTACCTGCTGCAGTTGCTCATCTACACGGTGGCCTGGGACCAGCACCTGAAGCAGACGCTAAAGAAACAATACGACTACGACCGCGACTTTGGTGGGGTCTACTACCTCTACATCCGCGGGATGGAGCAGGGTTCGGATCGCGGGCAGTTCTTCATCAAGCCACCGCGCGCCTGGGTGGAGAAGTTGTCTGAAGCCTGGGGCAAGAGCCCGTCGGATGCGAAAGGGGAGGCAGCGGAATGAGCATCGAAATGGGCGAGAAAGATCAGATTTCGGGCGTGAGCGGCTGGTTTGGCCGTCGGAACGGTAGCGCGGCAGAGGGCTATCTGCAGGCGCTGCTTGCGTCTGTGGAAGCCGCGGCAAAGACCGGCGAGGCCGAGGTTTCGGCGGTGTCCGAGGAAGGGGCTGAGGAGGCCTCCGCGCCGGAGCCGTTGGAGCAGAACCACCTTGCCGCGATAAAGCAGGTGTGGACGCTCGCCGTTGCGGCCTGCAGTGCGATGGGGGTGCGTGACCCGCGCCTGGTGCATGTGGTGGCCGAGGTGATAGCTGCGCCGATGCGTGGGAGCACGGCGGTGTCGCTGGAGGAGCTCGCAGAGCGGGTTGCCTCGAAACAGGCTCCCACCGGCGGCGCATGGCAGACCATCAGCGCAGCGGCCTTGCGTACGTTGCTCGCGACAAGTTGCTTGGTGGAGAGCGAGCCGAGCCCGTCGAACCGGCCGCTGTTGTTGGTCGAGGGGAAGCTGGTGTCGCGGCTCATGTATGATGCGCACCTCACGGTCCGTGAGCGGTGGCGGCATCGAGACCCTCTGCCCGCGGTCGATGATGCCAAGATCAAGATTGATGCTGGCGACACGAACAGCAGCTCGCAGAGCGAGGCTGTGCGGAAGGTGAAGGAGGGGCACCGCAACATCATCCTCACGGGTGGTCCGGGTACGGGCAAGACGACGACCATCGGGCGCATCGTGAACCTCTGCGTGTTGGCCGGGAAGCGGGTCGCGCTTGCGGCGCCAACGGGTCGGGCGCAGGCGCGTATGTTCCAGGCACTGCTAGAGCAGGCGAACGCGAAGCCGGCCAACCCAGCGGAGAAGGCGATGTTCAAGGGAACCACGTCGGAGGAGGTGTCCGAGGCGTTTCGGACGGCGCTGCAGAGCGGTACGGTGAAGCCGACGACGATTCACCGGCTGCTTGGCATCCATGGCGGCGTGACGGCCGGTCGCGGACGCGACAATCCGATCGCGGCCGATGTGGTCATCGTGGATGAGGCCTCGATGGTAGACCTCACGCTAATGGCAAAGCTGGTCGCGGCGCTGCCCGAAAAGGCGCAGCTGGTGCTCGTGGGCGACCCGAACCAGCTCGCCTCGGTGGAGGCCGGCTCTGTGCTGGGCGACCTCATCGCGGCGCAGGAGAGCTCGGAGACGGAACGGTCGCAGACCATCAAGCTGGCGGTCGTGCACCGGACGGAGGATGGGTCGAAGATTCGGACGCTCGCGGATGTTTCGCTCGGTCAGAACGCAACGGACCGCGACAAGATGCTGGTCGACAGCGTTGAGAAGGCGGCTGAGAGCGAGGCCGCTGCGATGATCGTGGAGACGAAGTTTACGGCGCTCACAGATGCCGACTGGAAGCTTCTCTCCAAGCCCTTTGTGGCGCTCCGCAAGGCCGCGGAGGCGCTCCCCGCGACTGCGGAGGCGGCAGAGTTTGATAGGGAAGTTTCGGACCTGCTCAAGGTGCCGTTGAATGCGGCACGGGTGCTCTGTCTGCACCGGGCCGGCAAGTTCGGCAGCGTGAAGGCCAATGAGCGGATCGGCGGTGAGGTGGCCGTGACCAAGGGTTGGTCGGCGGGCAAACCAATCGTGGGTCAGCCCGTGATGGCGACGCAGAACAACAACCTGCTCGGTATCTTCAATGGTGACCTCGGGCTCTGCGTGAGACGAGATGAGGTTGACGTGTTTGCCTTCGAACGGCCTGTGAGCGATGCGGGCAGCGACGCTGGGGTGAACTACGTTTCGCCGGCGCAGGTCCCTGGCTGGGAGCCGGCCTTTGCTACGACGGTGCACAAGGCCCAAGGGTCGCAGGCGGAGAACGTGGTTGTGCTGCTCCCTGACGAGCCGTCGCGGCTTTGCACCCGCGAGGGTCTCTACACGGGTATCACGCGAGCGAAGAAGCAGGTGCTTGTCATCGGGCCGCGCGAGGTCTTCGACGCCTGCGTAGCGCGGGTTACGGAGCGCACCTCGCTGCTGCCGGAGATGCTTCGCGGGTAGGGCAAAATGAAACAAACCCCGAAGCTTCTGTGCGTGGCAGAAGCGACGAGGTTCGTAGTGGGCGCAGCAGGGATTGAACCTGCGACCTCCACCGTGTGAAGGTGGCACTCTCCCACTGAGTTATGCGCCCGCGGGAGAGACACGATAGCGAGTCGGTGTCGGCCGTGCAAGGGCGGCGTGGGCGACCGCGGGGCCAATATGCGCCAACTTGCCCCTTCGGGCCGGCGCTAGTAGGGTCCGCTCGGCTGCCGATTTGCAGCAATTTTGCCGAGGATTCATGGCTCTCGTTCCCGATCGATTCGACCTTCTCGCTCAAGCCACCAAGAAGCGGGTTCACGTGGTGAGCCTGGGCTGTCCGAAGAACCGGGTCGACTCCGAGCTCATGATCGGCCTGATGCAGAAGGACGGCTACCTGCTGACCGACTCGCCCGAGGATGCCGACCTGATTGTGGTCAACACCTGCGCCTTTATCGAGAGCGCCAAGGTGGAGAGCATCGACACCATCCTCGAGATGGCCCGCTTCAAGGAGCGTGGCGTCGGCCGCGCTGAGAAGCTGGTTGTGACGGGCTGCATGGCGCAGCGTTACGGCACGGAGCTCTCTGCGGAGATGCCCGAGGTCGACTACTTCTTGGGGACGAACGAGTTCAAGCGGATCAACGAGGCGCTCTCCGGCTCGCTGCCTGACCGCGAGTACATCTCTTACGGTTCGGCGCTCTACACCTCGACCGAAGACCGGGTGAACAGCATCCGTGGCGGCAGCGCCTATGTGAAGATCAGCGAGGGCTGCAACCGTGTCTGCAGCTTCTGCATCATCCCGAAGATTCGCGGCAAGCAGGTGTCGCGCTCGGTGGAGGATGTGGTCCGCGAGGCCCATTTCCTTGGCGCAGCAGGCGTGAGGGAGATCAACCTCATCGCGCAGGACCTGACCAGCTACGGCGTGGACTTTGGCAACCGGCAGGCGCTCGAGGAGCTGCTGATCGGCCTCGAGGATGTGCCTGGCATCGAGTGGGTGCGGCTGCACTACGCCTACCCGTGGAACTTCACCGACCGGCTGCTCGGTATCGTGAAGGACTCGAAGAAGGTGGTGCCCTACATCGACATGCCGCTGCAGCACATCTCGGATAACGTGCTCAAGGCGATGCGTCGCAATGTGAAGCGTGACGCGCAGCGGGAGCTGATCGGGCGGCTGCGGGATATCCCGAGCATGGTGCTCCGGACGGTCTTCATCTCGGGCTTTCCGGGCGAGACCGATGCCGACCATGCCGACCTGCGCGAGTGGATGGGCGAGGTCGAGTTCGACCATGTTGGCGTCTTCACCTACAGCAAAGAGGAGAACACCGAGGCGGCCACGATGCCGGACCAGGTGGATGCCGAGGTGGCGGAGGAGCGTCGCGGCGAGCTGATGGAGCTTCAATCGGGCATCAGCCGGAAGAAGAACCAGGCACGCATCGGACAGCGGCTCAAGGTGCTTGTGGATGGCGTGTCGGACGAGCACGACTACGTAATGCAGGGGCGCCACTACGGTCAGGCGCTCGATATTGACGGTGTGACCTATCTGTCGTTCGAGCACGAGGATGTTGGTCCTGTGGTGCCCGGCACGTTTGTTGAGGTCGAGATTGATGACGCCACCGAGTATGATCTCGTTGGTGTCGTAGTGGGGCGTGCGTGAGTGAGTTGGTAGCCGAGGGTTCTCGGTTTGTGACGAAGGTAGAGCGGATTGCGATGGGCGGAGATGCCGTCGGGACGCATCCCTCGGGTCGCGTGGCGCTGCTGAATCAGGGATATCCGGGCGAGACGGTCGAGGCCGTTGTGACCGAGTCGAAGCCTCGCCTGGTGCGGGCGAAGGTGATCTCGGTGCGGGAGCCGATTGTCGATACCGAGGAGCGCTGCGCCGTGTTTGGCCGCTGTGGTGGCTGCCGGTTTTGGGGTCCCTCCTACAAGGATGAGTTGGCGTGGAAGTCGACCGCGGTGCTGGAAGGCATCCGTCGGTTGGACCGCAACCTGGTCTGGCCTGATCCTCGGATCGAGGCGGCTCCGCGGACGAATGGCTACCGGCTGCGTGCGAAGTTTCATCTGATGGGGCGCGGCCAGACCGGGTTCCTCGAGCAGGGGAGCCACCAGGGCGTTCCGTCGACGCAATGCGCGGTGCTGATGCCGGCACTGGACGAGGTGCGGCTCATTCTGGGCGGTTCGGCGCAGGGGCTGCCGCACGAGAGCATGCTGCATGTGGAGTGGGACGATCAGCGTCAGGCGGTCGCCGCCCTCGTGGAGGTGCCCTACAAGGCGCTCGACAAGGCGAAGGAGTGGGGCGCCGAGCTTGCGAAGCAGTTCGGTTCGGGCGAGCGGATCTCGACGCTGAAGATTCAGACGCTTCCGGATGCGAAGGGCTTTGCGAAGATCCGGGAGCGGTTCATCTGGGGCGACGGCATGGTGGGCGTCCACGTCCCGCTGACGGCGCATACCATCCTGGTCTGGATTCCGGTCGGGAGCTTTCGTCAGGGTAGCCGCGACATGTCGCAGAAGCTCCGACAGGAGGTTGCGACGCTTGCCGGTGCGATGGATGCACGCGCGTTGGACCTCTACGCGGGCTATGGAAACTTCTCGGTGGTGCTTGCGAGCATGGGCTGGGAGGTTGATGCGGTGGAGGGTAGCGGGCCTGCCTCGGATGCCGGAAAGCTGCTCGCCTCGTCGCTGCGTCAGAGCGGTGTGGCGCAGGTTCGGATGTTCGCGCAGGACTTGAACGAGGGGCTTCCGAAGCCTGTGCTGAGCCGGATTTCGGAGTACCGGCTGGCGGTGGTGGATCCGCCGCGTGGTGGGCTGTCGCGTGCGATCGTTTCGGCGCTCTCGTCCTCTTCCATCCAGCGCCTCATCTATGTGTCGTGCGACCCTGCTGCGATGGCTCGGGACGCGATGCTGCTGGCCAAGGCAGGATTCGGCGTGCACTCGTGGACGCTGTTCGACACCTTCCCGCGGACGGCCCACATGGAGGCTGTTGCACTTTTCACCCGAGCGAAGCCGGCGTGACAGGGGGCGTCTGAGCGGGTAGCCTTCGGCCACCCCGAGACGAGCCTCGACCATGACGCGACACCTTTCCCCGCAAGAGCGACG
>JABMMX010000371.1 GCA_013205435.1 Deltaproteobacteria bacterium | reverse complement strand
GTGGCCTTCCGGAGCGAGGGCGGAAGGGTTGGCCGCTGGGCCTCGGTGGTGGCGGGTGCGCCGCAGTTCGAGCCTGGGCAGGAGGTCATCGTGCTGCTGGAGAGGCGGTCTGACGGCGCCTGGACACCCGCGGGGCTGTCGCTCGGCGTCTTCTTTGTTGAGCCTGGCGAAGGTGGTCAGGCGCAGGCGCGCCGTTCGTTCGATGGCCTGGTCTTCGCCGAGCCGTCGGTTGCAAACGGAAGCAGCGCGCAGTCGCTCAACCCGGTCTGGTCGCTCAACGCACTCTCCGCCTTTCTGCGGTCGCAGCCGTGAGCGCGCGCAAACTCGGGCTCTTGGCACTCCTGTTCTGCGGGATGCTGCTAGCGCGACCGGCTGCAGCTTTTTTGCGCACCCAGACCTGCTACACGCCCGACATCGCCTTGCCCTGCGAGGCTGAGCCGCCCCACTGCGCCGGCGAGACAGCGGTCCTCCGCACAGGCGGCCAGACCCGAGAGCCGGTGGCGGACTGCGACTACTTCCGCGCCGTGCCGGCCTGCATCACGCCGGCACCCCACTGCGAGGGCAACGAGGTGGTCTCGCTCCGCAACGGCCGCTCCGCTGCGCCGCTCGATGGGTGCGTCTGGGTGGCGGAGCGCTGCACGCCAGACGAGTTCGCACAGGGCTGCTGCACCACGGCGATGGCGACCTGTACCTTCGAGGAGACACGGGCGGCCTGCAGCGGCGACACGATCTGCCTGAATGGAAACTGCGTGGCTCCGGCAGGCTGCACGCCGGGCTCTGTCTGTTTGGCGCCCGTCCCGCGCGCCTGGTGCGATGGCGAGACGCTGGTCTTCTTCGAGGAGCGCGGCAACTGTACCGCCAACCAGTGCCAGGCAACCGAGCGGCGCGAGGCCTGTCCGGATGGCAGCCTATGCCGCAACGGGAGCTGCCTGCCTGCCGGCTGCGGCGGACCGTCGGGCACCAGCGGCTGCTGCTCCACCGCCGACCTTCAATGCGACTTCACCGAAGAGCGGCAGGACTGCGCGGCGACCGGCGAGATCTGCTCGGCCGGCCTCTGCGAGCCTCCTGCAGACTGCACGCCCGGCGAGGCCTGCGACGCGCCACCGACAGCGCCCTGGTGCGACGGCGGTCAGCGTGTCTTCTATGCCACCACTGCGGCCTGCGCGAACGGTCGCTGCGCCCGCGCCGAGCTGCGCGCCGACTGCCCAGGGGGCACCGTCTGCCGGCAGGGCGCCTGTGTAGGTGCTGGGCTGCCGGGCGCCTTCTTCGCCTGCCCCGACGACGAGCAGCCCAAGCCTGTGCGCTGGCCCACCGCCTGCGTAGGCTACCACCTTCAGCTCGGCCCCGTCCGCGCTCGCGCTCCCCTCGGCAGCTGCGACGCCGGCGACTTTGTGCTCCCGGACAACGGCATCCGACTCGAGCGCGGCTGGCGCAGTTGCGAAGCCGGCACCGTCTCCTTCGATTGCGGCCAGTGCACAGAGGCCGAGGCCACGCCCATGGTATGCGTCCCAGGCGGCTGCGCCGAGGCGGTCGACTGTGCTACGGCGCCCTGCGCGGCAGAGACGCTCGGCAGTGTTTGCGACGGCGACAACCTGGTCGTGCTGGAGCAGACGGGCAGCTGTACCGAAGGCGCCTGCGAGACGCGCGAGCAGTCGAGGACGGACTGCGCTTCGAGCGGCCAGTGGTGCCTTGGCGGGTTCTGCGTCTCACCCAGCTTTTCGTCCCCCGACGCGGACCTGACCGCGGCCGTCACTGCAGGTTTCGAAGCATGGAACGGCGCCGCAGGCTCCGCCTGGCAGGCCAGCAATCTTGGCGAGACCGACGAGCGTGAAATCGGCATCTCGGTCGATGACCAGGGCAATCCCCGAGGCAACGTAAATCTCATCGTGCTGCAGACGGCCTCGTGGAACCACTCCAGCATCGCGCTCGGTGTTACGACGCCGGTGTTTGAGGCAGCAACGGGAGAAATCGTGACTGCCGATATGGAGCTGAACGGCGTTGGGAGCAAGCGATGGATGACCGGTGAAACAACCGACCCCGACGCCTACGACGTGCAGAATGTCGTGACCCACGAGGCCGGCCATTTCCTTGGGCTCGACCACCCTCCCTGCTTCTCGGACGGCTCCTATCTGCCCGAGTGCGCCCG
>JABMMX010000370.1 GCA_013205435.1 Deltaproteobacteria bacterium | reverse complement strand
ATGACGATGCGCCGACCTTCGACAAAGCGTCTCAGCGGTTCAAGCGAAGCCGGGAGCAGTTCCCGTGCATCAATGAATATGTCTACGAAGTAGCCGTGGCGCGGCTGCGGCACCTGCTCCTGCACCAGCTCGAGCGGGAAGCAGGGCAGCAGAAAGGTTGTGCCCCGCCATTCCTCCCAGTTGCGGAGAGGAGATGGGGGCGGCGAATGGCTGTTGCGAGCGAACATGACGAACCTCAGTGTGGTGACACTAGGTTATCGTCGTCTGCGCGCCGTTGTTGCGGGGTGCGGTGAAGAAAGCTGCGGGCGCGCAAGAGCGGCTTGCGATGCCCTACGACGCCTACCCTCTCCAGGGTGCTCCCGGCAGCAGTGCGACGAGTTCAGACTGCACCCGATGGAAGGCCTGATCGGGCTCCCACGCGAAGCCTGCTGCCAGCAGCGGCGACATGTCGGCCGAGAAAATGGGGTCGCGAGCCTTGGCTGCAAGGTTTTGCTCCACGAGCGCGCGCGAAGCAGTGGCACCCTCTTCTCGCATGTAGCGGCAGAAGGTCTCGGCAACCCGCTCCGGGGTGCAGATCTGCCGTTCGAGCGCCAGTGCGAGGTCGAAGAGATCGCGGCCCTTCTTGCGCTGGTAGAGCGCCCGCAGCTTGGTCCCGAGCAGTTCATCGATATCGTAGGTCGTGACGCTCGCCGCACCCCGAAACCAGCGCGACCCGACCTCGAAACCCCTCCGCTCAAGCGGATAGACCGTGAAGTGTTCCCGCACGTTGACTTCGATCTTGAGGCGCAGCGAAACAGGCGGTTGCTCGTCCGAGAGGAAGCGATAGACGAGCGTCACGCGGCCGTCGGTCTGCTTCCAGCGAGGCAGCCCCAGCCATGGGTCGAGCACCGCGTGGATGGCGTCCATGAACGTCCCGATGGCGCCGGGGCGCACCTGCACAAGGTCGATGTCTTCCGAGTACCGCGCTGCCGGCCGGAGATGCAGTTTGTAGAGCGCCGTGCCACCCCGGAAGGCGAGGCCTTCTGCAATCAGCGGGTGGGCAAACAGTTCGACGAGCGCGCGCGAAATGACGAGGTCCTGCTCCACCTGCCGGTCCTGCACCCACGGCGCCTCGATTCGCCACGCGGTGATGAAGTCGCGGAGAATCATGCGTCGAATGCGATCGAAGCGTTCAGCGCGATGCGCCACCGAGCATCTCGCTCTGCGCCCGTGCGAGAGAGCTCGGCGACCAGCGGGACCACCTCGGTGCACCTCCCCTCCAGGGCCGGCAGCAGGTAGTCTGCCAGCTCGGCATGGCCGGTCAGGTCGAGCAGGTAGCCGAGCCGCTGCACCCAGGCTGCAGGGGACTGGAGCGCTAGCGCCGCGAGCTGAACCCCATCCAGCGCCTCCGCCAGCTCTGAGAGGACCGTCGCAACCTGTTCCAGGCCGCCGCAGGCCTGAGCGTAGCCCACCAGTTCGAGGGCGGTCGCCTCAGCCGACGCTACCGTGACCATGCCGCGCGGCGTAGACAGGCGCACCGTTGGCGTGCCACGCAAATCACCGCGGGCAAAGAAGCGAACCTGCACCGCGCCGCAGACAATCGGCCGGCGGTTCGTGGCGACCATGACCTGCATAGTCTGCGGGCGGTGATGGGCCGCGCCGAGCAGTTCGGCGGCGCTCAGCAGCGCCACATAGTGGGTCTCGCCGAGGTGCTCCATGAGCTGCGGAACAAACTGCTCGGGCGGAAGGCAGCCAAGTCGGCGATACTCGGGCGGGACGATGACGAAGAAGCCCCGAGCGGGGTCTGCGATGCGCCCAGCCTCCTTGAGCCGCCGGAGTGCAGCGCGGGTGGCAGGGAGGGAGCGCCCCAGCTCCGCTGCGGCCTCCGCGGTGGTGAAGTGGTACTGACCCCGCGCGGCGAGGTCATCGATAAAGTGGGCCGCAGACTTGTTCATTGCTTGCGTAGAATAATGTTTTGCGTAGCATTTCGCAAGTCTGACACAGGATAGATGACCCTGCGGATAGCCGGGAAGCAGAAAGGCGGTGCCCCGCCATTCCTCCCAGTTGTGGAGATGCGATGGGGGCGTCGAATCATGGTTAAGAGCGAACATGACGAACCTCAGTCTTGGACTCTGGAGTTATCGTCGTCTGCGCGCCGTTGTTGCGGGGTGCGCTGCAGATTGTTGGAGCGCGCCGCACCCGCCCCGCCGACGCCAAGGTTGCCCCGCGCTGCGGCTTGCGACTAGGCAGACAACATGGCCGCTCCTATCGCCCGCGATCTGCTCAAGACCACCGCCGACTTCCTGCAGTCGCGCGGCTCTCGCTCGTCGCGGCTCGATGCCGACCTGCTCCTCTGCCAGGTGCTCGGCCTCTCTCGCACCCAGCTCTACATGGACCTGATGCGGCCCCTCACCACCGCGGAGGTTGACGGCTACCGGGCGCTGGTGAAGCGGCGGGCCAAGCTGGAGCCCATTGCCTACATCGCCGGCACCAAGGGCTTTTGGAAACACGACTTCGCCGTCGACAAGCGGGTGCTCATCCCCCGCCCCGAGACGGAGCGGATTGTTGAAGAGGCGGCGAAGGCGCTGGCAGCCCGCAAGGAGGAGCCGCTGCGGATCGTCGATGTGGGGACGGGGTCGGGCTGCATCGCCTGCTCGCTGGCGGCCGAGTTCCCGCAGGCCACCGTGGTGGCCATCGACGCCTCTGCCGATGCACTGGAGGTGGCCGCCGCCAACGCCACAACGCTGGGCCTGCGCGACCGGGTGAAGCTGGTGCGGGGCGACCTGCTGGCGCCGCTGCTGGCGCGGGGGTCGAAGGTAGACCTGATTGTCTCCAACCCGCCCTACATCGGCACGGGCGAGCGGGAGCGGATGGATGAGGATGTGAAGCTGCACGAGCCCGAGTTGGCCCTCTTTGCGGGGCGCGATGGGCTCGACCTCATCCGGCGGCTGGTGGTCGAGGCGGCGCAGCTGCTCGAGCCAGAGGGCTACCTCTTTGTGGAGCATGGCGACCTGCAGGGGCCGGCGACCCGCGCGCTTGCCGAAGCGGCCGGGCTGGAACAGGTGGCGACGCTCAAGGATTACAGCCATCTCGACAGGCTGCTGGTGGCGCGGAAGCCGCCCGCCGCCTGAGCCCTAGAACACCACCTCCAGACTACCCGGGATGCTGCGATGAGACCTCCTCGTCTTGCCCTGCTCATGCTGCTCACCACCGCCT
>JABMMX010000369.1 GCA_013205435.1 Deltaproteobacteria bacterium | reverse complement strand
CCGGCGACCTCGACCTCGCGATTGCCGACGTCACCCCGCTGCTGCCCTCCTCGGATTGCGACCTCGCCGGCCGGGCCTGCGGCGCCGGCCTCTACTGCGATGATTCGTCTAGCCTCTGCCTCCTCGATTCGGCTGCAGCCTGCGGCACCGGCGTTGATGTCGCCGCGCTCGAGAGCGGAACGGAGATCACCACGGGAACCTACCAGTTCGACGGGCTCGTAACCCCCGTTGGCAACACGCTCGGCCTCGGCGACTGCGGTTCGGACGGCGACGAGACCGCCATCCTCTTTGAGGTTGGCTCCGGCGACTGGGAGGTTCTGGTCGAGTCTTCCGACGCCTTCCATATCTCGGTGGTCGAGGGCTACTGTGCCATCGACGCCGGCACCGTCTGTGAGGAGAGCGTGGACGGTCAGGTCTCGACCTTCATCTCGACCTCGGCCGAGACGGCCAAGTATCTCCTCATCGAGTCGGCCGTGCCCGGCGCGACGGCGACCGTCCGCGTCACCGCGACCCCCGCATTCCCCTAGGCGATTGCTGCTGCGTCACGTCGCCGCCGCAACGGCGGCGTTGACCGTCGGCCCCCGCCTCCGTTACCTTGCGGTTTCCCCCAGTGAAGCAGCAAGAGGAGTCGTGACCGCATGACGAAGTTCGCACGTACGACCAGCACCCTCCTTGCACTCTTCCTCCTTGCCGGCTGCACGTCGGCGGCGAGCGGAACAGACGACCGGAGCGGTGGGCCGCAGGTGCGCGACACAGGGCGCGGCGGCGGCACCGACACAGGAGCCGGCGACACCACCGACCCGCTCGATACCACCGACCCGCTCGACACCGCGCCTGGCTCCGGCTCCGGCGGCGACGACACCAGCGGTGGCCTCACTGACGCGACCGACGATGTGACGGCTGACACCACGCCCGACGCTCCGCCGCTCGACGTAGACAGCGACGCAGTCATCGACGGCGGCGGCGTCTACGACGATGCGACCGGCGATGTCACGCCTAACCCCGAGCTCTGCCCAGTCTCGGCCCAGGTGCCCCCGCTCTGCGTTGCGGCGCTCGCCAGCGAAGACGATGCGCGGCTCTGCGACGGCTACGACAACGACTGCGACGGCGAGATCGACGAGGGCTGCATCTGCAAGCTCGGCGAGGCCCAGGCCTGCTTCGCCGGCCCGCCGGGCCGCGCCAATGTGGGCGCCTGCGAGCTCGGTATCCAGGTCTGCACCTCCGGTACGGGCGCCGAACACTGGGGTCCCTGCGAGCGTGGTCGCGGCCCCACGACCGAGGTCTGCGACGGCCTCGACAACGACTGCAACGGCTGCACCGACGAGCTCTTCGGCTGCAGCCCCGATGTGCAGTGCCCTGGCCCCGGCGACCCCCGCGTGCCCGACGGCCGCCCCTTCAACGACTACGCCCTCCGCGGCGGCGACTTCTTCGGCGGCGCCGCCCGCACCTGGGCCTGGACCATCACCGGCGGCCCCTGCGACGCCATCCTCCCCACGCCCAGCTACACGCTGACGGGCGCCAACACCCAGAACGCCACCTTCCGTCCGCTGCTCTCGGGCAGCTACACCGTGACGCTCACCGTCGTCGACATCGACGGCAACATCTTCACCTGCACCTGGGTCGTACAGATCGTCGGCCCCGGCGTTCGCATCGAGATGTGCTACCCCGAGAGCACCGTCTCCGACCTCGACCTCTACCTCATGGGCCCCGGCTTCACGAACCCCTGGTATCCGTCGCCCTTCGACACCTTCACGCCGAGCCCCAACGCCTGTTCGTGGGCCAACTGCGAGGCCAACGTCCGCGGTGTCGATGGCCGCGTGAACTGGGGCTATCCCGGCAGCCCGCTCGACGCCTGCGTCGGAGGCCCGCTCGGCGCAGACTGGAGGTTCTTGGGCTTCTGCACCAACCCCCGCCTCGACATCGACAACAACCTCTCGGAGGGCATCGGCCTGCCGGAGAACATCAACGTGGATGTGCCGAACAACGGCGACCGCTTCCGCGTCATGGTCCAGAACTTCACGGGCACGGCGGCCCGCCCCATCGTCAACATCTATTGCGGCGGCCGCCTCACCGCCTCCTTCGGCACGGCGCCCGACACCATCACGGGTTACCGCGGCTCGCCCGGCGCCATCAGTGTTGGTGCCATGTGGCGCGTTGCCGATGTGACCGCCACGGTCGACGCGGCCGGCGTCACCACGGGCTGTGTCGTCAACGCCATCCACCCGCCCGGCGCGGCGACCGGCTACTACATCACCAACGACGACCCCTCGTTCTAGGGTCGCGCCGCTTAGTCGGCCTCTGCCGGCGCGACGATGCGCGTGATGAGCGCCTCTTCAGAGGGGAAGGCCACCTTGGGCGCCTCGGCGGCATCGAGCAGCCGTGAGGTGACCCGGTCGATGACCTCGCGG
Organism: Deltaproteobacteria bacterium; assembly: GCA_013205435.1. GTDB lineage: Bacteria > Myxococcota_A > Bradymonadia > REDH01 > REDH01 > CAIWGR01. Next base: position 7,077 of record JABMMX010000369.1, on the reverse strand, counting down.
CCGAAGAAGGCCTCCAGCTCACGGGCATCCCGCAGCGTTGCGACGCTGGCGCGGACCTGCTCGAGCAGCTCCTCATCCAGGCCGAGCGGCTCGCCATACTCGTCTCGGACGGCAGCCTCGAAGGCGGCCAGCCGCGCCTCGAACAGCTCGATCATGAGGGTACTATCGGCCTCGTCGGCGCCGCGGAAGGCGACGGTTTCGAAGGCGAGGGGCCGCAGCCGCGTTGCGAGCGTTGGGTCGATGGCGCGGAGCAGGGTGCTGACCTCTCCCTCGCGGGACGAGCCGAAGCCGATGTTGCTCCCGCTCTTGAGCTCGGTCTCCACGGTCATCACGAAGATGGCGTGGCTGGCGTCGGCGCGCAGCCCGCGGGTGTCGCTGATCTCGCCGTCCGACATGAGCCGAATGAGCCGGTCCTGCACGCGGGGGTGGGCGAGGTGGAAGTCCTTGAGCAGCACAACAGAGCTCGGCCGCCTGCGAAGCGGCGAAACGAGCGCATCCTCGTCCTGGTAGCCCACATAGCCGGGCGGCGAACCGACGAGCCGCGACAGGGAGTGAACCTCCGCGTAGTCTCCGAGCTCGAGCCGGATGAGCGCCTTGCTGCTGCCGAAGACCTCGATGGCGAGGCCGCGCGCGAGGTCGGTTTTGCCAACGCCCGCCGGCCCCGCGAAGAGCATCACCGCCTGGGGCCGGTTGCGCGCCGCCGCCCGCAGCCGTCCGGCCACAAGATAGCGCGCCGTCTTCCGTACCGCCGCGCCCTGGCCCACAAGGTAGCTGCCGAGCCGCTCTTCCACGCCGGTCCACCACTGGGCTGCAGCGCGCGAGACCCGCTCGAAGGGGATACCCGTCTTCTGCGTCACCTGCCTCGCCACATCGAGCCGTGTCACAACCCGCTTCATGGGCGTGTCGCCCTGGGGTGCAAGCATGCCGGTGTTGAGGGCTCCGTCGTCGGCCGGCTCGCGCCGCGACCGGTGGTTGCCGGAGGCTGCAGCGACCTCCGAGGCGACAGCGATGGTGGCATCCATGAGGAGCTTCTTGGCCTTGTCGGGCAGCGACTGCTCGGGCATGAACCGCATGGAGAGCTCGATGGCCGCGTCGACGGCCTCGGGGCTCACGGGCACCTCGTAGGTGCGCTCAAAGATCGGGGCGAGCGTGCGGAGGATGTCGCGCGAGATGGCGGCAGAGAGCTCCGGGATCTCGATGCGCTCGAAGCGCCGCCGGAGCGCAGGGTCCTGCTCTATCCAGCGGTGGTATTCCATCTCGGTGGTGGCTGCGACGACGGCGATTTTGCCCGACGCCAGCGCCGCCTTGAAATGGTTGGGGACCTCGGCCGGCTGTCCTGCGCCAGAGCGGGGCGCGAACACCGCGTGGGCCTCGTCGATGAAGAGGATGACATCCTGCTCCGCCTCGCTGAGCAGCGCCTTGATGCGCGCCTCGAGCTCGCCGCGGTAGGAGGTGCCGCCGATGAGGCTGGCGCCGTTGAGTTCGATGACCCGGAGGTTGAGCAGGGCCGCCGGCACGTTGCCGTCGTGGATGCGTTGCGCGAGCGCGGCGGCCAGCGCCGTTTTGCCCACGCCCGCCTCGCCCGTCAGCAGCGGGTTACGCTGCTCCGAGCGGAGGAGCACGTTGATGATGCGCTGCAGCTCGTGGTCGCGCCCCTGTACCTTGGGGAGCCGTCCGGCGGCAGCCTCCGCGGAGAGGTCGCGGCCGACGAGGTCGAGCGTTGGTGTGTCGCTCGCAGGGAAGTCGTCGGGCCGATCCTTGATGGTCGCGCTGCTGAGCGGGTCGAAGACCTCGCGGGTCATCACGCGGCCATCGCCGATGGCGGCCCGCAGGTGTGGTTCGAGGCCGAGGCTCTTGACCAGGTCGAGGCTGGAGCCGCCGTCCGAGAGGAAGGCCTCCAGCAGCTCCGCCTCGCCAATCGGGTGTCCGCGCCGCTCCGCGAGGTCGGCGGCGCCTGCGAGCATCCGCACGAGGCGGGGCGTCAGCGAGCGGCGTGTGAGAACAAAGTGGGGCGGCTGCGGAAGCCGCGTGCCGACAATGCGGAGCAGCTCCTCGGAGAGCCGCTTGGGATCGAGCCCCGCTGCACCGCAGCTTCTTACGAGGAGGCCAACACGGGTAGCGCAGAGTGCCGCCATGAGTTGCGGGGTGCCGACGAAGGCGATTCCGGCATGACAGGCGAGCTCGGTCGCCGTCTGGAACAGCTTGGCGAACTCCGAGGTGAAGGCGGCGTTGCGCAGCGAGCCATCGACCGAGAAGAGGTAGTCGCCGCCGGGTTGCGCCAGCTGCTTGATGGCCCAGCGCACCGAGGCGCTCTCCTGCAGCTCGATGCGCCACTTGAGCGCCCGGGAGATGTCGTCATGGCCGATTTTGTTCCGGCCCGCTTCAAGCGCCCAGGTTCGTGCATCTTCGAGGATCCCGACGAAGCCGAGCGAGAGCTGCTGGATGTGCAGCCGCGGCTGTCCGCTGCTCTTTCGCTCTACGCGCCGTGCCAACAGTTCGAGCGAAGCGAGCAGGTCGTCGGTATCGTCGGTCCCGCGGATGGCCCGTGCCAGCGACCGCTGCGTCCCCTCGTCGCCAGCCTGCACCATCACCAGCAGCAGGTCGACTGGCAGGAAGCTCGGCCGGTCCATCGCTCGGAGCGCCCGCAGGCAGCCCTCGAGGAGCAGCCGACCGCGGTCGTCAAACAGCCCGAGGTCGAGGTCGCCATCCGGCAAAAAGAGCGACGATTGTGGTGCTGGCTGCATGGCGAAAACCTGCCGAGTTCAACCCTCAATCTAGAGAGGTTGGAGCAGCCGCGCAAATCCTCGCATAGCTCTGTCGCCAACGCAGTTGGTTGTCACCCGATGGACCACCTCTTCGGTTGCGCCGCCGCCCCGATGCGGCTAGCTATGGCCCGCCTGAGACTGCACCGGCAGGGCTCGATTGGCACCCGCATCGCGGGCCCCTCTCTCCTCGGTCTGCCTCCAGATGCCAGCAGCTCCCCAGGATCTCAAGCGGGCGGTGAAACTCTTCAACCGCTGGCAGTTTGAAGAGGCCGTCGTCGCCTTTCACACCCTCGCCGAAGGCAGCCAGGGACGTGACCGCGACTTCCTCGAGGCCCTCTCGCAGCTCTCCGGCGGCTTCCACCGCATCTGGCACAAGGGCGGTGAATCGAGCGCCATGGTCGCCATGGTGGAGCGCAGCCGCGCCATCCTCGCCGGCTTTGTGCCCGGCCACCTCGGCGTCGACCTCCGACGCCTCGACGCCGAACTCGCGGTCTGTCTGTCTGAAGCCATCAGCTGGCGCCGCGGCGACACCGAACTCTTCAACCGGGATGTCATCCCCCGGCTCGAGCACCTCCCCGAACCCTGACGCCACCGGCGTCCAGCACCCTGAGCCTATTATGAGACAAGGATTCGAAGCTCCGTCGTTGTCACTGGACCAGTCTGCCCACCTCTCGGAGCTGCGCCGCAGCGCCGCCGCAGACATCGTTCGACTGGTCTCGCTCTCCGCCTCGGGCCACCCCGGCGGCAGCCTCTCATCGCTCGACGCGCTCCTCGTTCTCTACGCTGCCGCGGCGCTCGATCCTGCGGCGCCCCATCATGCCGACCGCGACCGCGTCGTCATCAGCCACGGCCACATCTCGCCTGGCGTCTACGCCACGCTCGCCGCCTTTGGCTACTTCGACATCCAGGAGGCCTTCCGTGGCTTCCGCAGGGCCGGCAGCGTCTTCGGCGGCCACATCGAGAGCGTCGTCCCCGGCGTCGAGTGGAACACCGGCAACCTCGGACAGGGACTCTCGGTTGGTGCCGGCTTCGCGATGGCTGCCCGCGCACGCGGCGCCTCCTTCACCACCTTCGTCGGCATGGGCGACGGTGAGCAGCAGAAGGGCCAGATCGGCGAGGCCCGCCGCTTTGCCGCCAAGTACAAACTCAACAACCTCGTCGCCTTCATCGACTTCAACGGCCTGCAGATCGGCGGCAAGATTGCCGACATCATGCCGCAGAACATCGAGGCCTCCTGGCTCGCCGACGGATGGAACGTGGTGGTTGTCGACGGCCACGATCACGCCGCCCTCTACGCCGCCTTCCGCGCCGCTGTGCGCCACCAGACTGCCAACCCCGACGCGCCCACGCTGCTCCTCCTGAAGACCGTGATGGGGAAGGGCATCTCCTTCATCGAGAACGACCACAACTACCACGGCCAGGCCCTCACCGACGAGATGGCCGACCGCGCCTTCGCCGAGCTCGGCCAAGCGAGCAACCTCGCCGAGCTGCGCACCGATCGCGCCGCCAACCGCGACGGCCGCCACCACACCATCGTGGTCGATCGCGCCATCGACCTCGATCTCGGCCAGCCCCTCACCTACACGGAGAGCAACGACTGCCGCTCCGCCTACGGCAACGCCATGACCGACCTCGCCAAGCGCAATGTCGGCCGCCCCGGCAGCTGGCCCATCGTCGCCGTCTCTGCCGACCTCGAGGGCTCCGTCAAGCTCGGCGGCTTCCGCAAAGCTGCGCCCAACTGGTTCTTCGAAGGCGGCATCGCGGAGCACTCCTCCGCGGCCATGGTCGGCGCCGCGAGCAAGGAGCGGGTCGTCCCCGTCTTCTCCACCTTCGGCATGTTCGCCATCGCCGAGACCTACAACCAGAACCGGCTCAGCGATCAGAATGGCGCCGCCCCCAAAATCATCGTCACCCACTGCGGCCTCGATGTGGGCGAAGACGGCCCCACCCACCAGTGCATCGACTACGTGCCGCTGCTCCGGAACCTCTTCGGCTTTGAGCTCTATGTGCCGGCCGACCCGAACGAGACCGACCGCATCGTCCGCTTCGCCATCGGCCGCTACGCCCCCATCGCTGTGGCCATGGGCCGCAGCAAACTCCCCATCCTGACCGACGAGGCCGGCGCCCCGCTCTACGGCGGCAGCGCCACCTTCGAGCCCGGCCGCTGGACCACCGTCCGCAACGGCACCGACGCCGTCGTCTTCACCTACGGCTCCATGGTCTACCGCGCCGTCGCCGCCCACGACCTGCTCAAGCAGAAGGGCATCTCGCTCAAGGTGGTCAACGCCTCCAGCCTCAAGCCCCACGACGCGGCCGCCATCCTCGACGCGGCCCGCTCCATCGGCACGCTGCTCACCTACGAGGACCAGTGCGTCCACACCGGCCTCGGCGCCATCGTTGCCGCCACGCTCGGCGATAACGGAATTGCAGCCCGCCTCCGCCGCCTCGGCGTGAAGCAGTATGGCACCAGCGGAAAGCCCGACGACCTCTATGCGGAGCAGGGTCTCGCACCCGCCGACCTGGCGCGGAGCGTTGAGGAGCTCCTCGGCAGATAGTCTGCCGTTGTGAGGCTTCGACTTCTGGCACGCGACGCGAGGTTGCGTTAGGATGGTGGGGAAACTGCCGCCATTCTACTTCGCGCTGAGGAAGTCGCCATGCAATCGCTCCGCTCTAAGCTCCTGCTGTCTGCCTCTCTTCTAGTCCTCGCCGCCTGCGGCAGTGACACAGTGCGTCAGGTCGAAGAGACCGACTCGGGCACCGGCACCGACACGACCATCGCAGACACGCAGGGCTCCGGCGCCGACACCACCGTGGACGGCTCGGGCTCGGGCGCCGATACTGGCACCGACACCACCGTCTCCGCCAGCTGCGGCGACGGCAAGATCGACGCCGGCGAGACCTGTGACGACGGCAACCGGGTCGACGGCGACGGCTGCAACGCCTCCTGCCTCCTCGAGACCTGCGGCGACGGCGCCGTAAACGCCTCCTATGTACGCATCGACTTCGAGAGCCCCGTGGTCCGCAACCCCTTCGGTTCGGCCGGCCATGTCTGCTCGCAGGGCGCCACCTGCCCCGGCGAGACCTGCGATGTCTCCACCAACCCGACCGCCCCAGAGCACGGCATCTGCGAGGCGCTCGGCTACGACGCTGCCGTCTCCGCCACCTGGGGCAACGGCACCCGCCAGCTCGGTGAGCCCAACCCCCGCGCCGCCAACTGGGCCTGCGAGGACTACGACTGCGGGCAGGGCGCAGACCGCACCTCGACCGGCGACTGCCTCGACCGCGAGATGCTCGCCTCCATCACCTGCGTGAAGCTCGCCCAAGAGAGCTGCGACGACGGCGCCGCCAACAGCGACACCGCCGCCGACAGCTGCCGCACCGACTGCACCGCCGCCCGTTGCGGTGACGGCGTGGTCGACCGCGGCGAGACCTGCGACGACGGCAACACCGTGGCCGGCGACGGCTGCGCGCCCGCCTGCCGCCCCACCGTCTGCGGCGATGGCGTGCTCGATCCGGGCGAGGGCTGCGACGACGGCAACACCGTCGACACCGACGACTGCACCAACAGCTGCCAGAGCCCCCGCTGCGGCGATGGCGTCGTCAGCTCCACCTTCGGCAGCGAGATCTTCACCGCCCCCATCGTGACTGGCCCCACCGGCGCGACCGGCCATGTCTGTGACGACGGCAGCAACTGCTTTAGCGGCACCTGCGATGTGTCGGCCGACGGCTCGGCCCCCGAGCACGGCATCTGCCAGGCGCTCGGCTTCTCCCGCGCTGTCACCGTCACCTGGGGCGGCGGCCCCGGCGAGGCCGATTCTGCCATGCCCCACGCCTACAACTGGGAGTGCTTCGACTTTGTCTGCACGGCTTCCACGAATTCCTTCGATACCGATAACTGCAGCAGCAGCGAGATGCTCAACAGCATCACCTGCGAGGGCGGCATCCAAGAGCAGTGCGACCTCGCCGCCGCCAACAGCAGCGCCCCCGACGCCACCTGCCGCCCCGACTGCACCACCCAGCGCTGCGGCGACGGCGTGACCGACACGGGCGAGGCCTGCGACGACGGCAACCTCAACGAGTTCGACACCTGCACCTCCTCCTGTGAGAACATCATCTGCGGCGACGGCGTCATCAACGGCAGCGAGCTCTGTGATGACGGCCTGCTCAACAGCGACCTGCCCGACGGCATCTGCCGCACCGATTGCACGGTCCAGCGCTGCGGCGACACCATTGTCGACCCCGAAGCGCAGTGCGACGACGGCAACACCGTCAACACCGCCGCCTGCCCCAACGCCTGCACCCCCCCGCTCTG
>JABMMX010000040.1 GCA_013205435.1 Deltaproteobacteria bacterium | reverse complement strand
TCAAGACCTCGACCTGCTCAGAGCCGCCGTCCAAGCCGCCCTCCGCGACAGGCTCATGTAGCACAGCCAACCAAGGGAGCCGGACAATGACGGATGAAGAGCAGAGAATGAGCTTTCAGGAGTTCGTCCAGCACATCGAGCGTAGGGGAGCAGCGGCCAGTGAGGCGCGCGGTGAGGCGCGCGGTGAGGCCAGAGCAGCGGAGCGAGAGCGCCAGTCGATCATGCGAGAGCGCCAGTCGATGATCTCGTTCGCCGTTGGCCTGCTCCCGCCAGAGAGAATCGAGCAGCTCCAGTCCATTCAAGACCTCGACCTGCTCACGAAAGCCCTCCAAACCGCGCTCCGCGAACGGGTCCGATAAGGCCTCAGCGCTTGGGCACCACACCCAGCTGCTGCTGCGTCAGCGTCTGCTCCCAGAGCAGCGAGCCATCCACCCCGCGGCACTCCAGAATGATGCGGCGGTCGCCCTTCACTCCGGCAAACTTCAGCACCCCGTAGTTGCGGCGGCTGGTCACCAGCGTGCCCTCCACCCGGAGCGGGTTCTCCTTGTCCCAACGCCCATCGTAGGGGCCCGAGGTGAGCGGCGACGAGGTGTAGTCGAAGAGCGGGTAGCTGCCCGGCCGCTCGAGCTTGAGCAGCTCGCTCATGTGCCGATCGCCCGACAGAAAGAGCAGCCCCGTCACCTTGCGCTTCTCGAGCCCGGCGTAGAGCTCCGCACGCTCCTTCGCGTAGCGGGCCCAGACCTCCTGATCGGAGCTGTTGTTCACCACCTGGCTACCGCTCACGATCACCTAGAAGGTCGCCGTGCTGGCGGTCAGGCCGTCGAGCAGCCAGGCGAGCTGCGCCTCGCCGAGCAGCGGCTTGGTGTCGTCGTCGGGCGTCTGGCGGTGGGCCCGGTAGTAGCGGTCGTCGAGCATGAAGAACTCGGCGTCCCCCCAGACAAAACGGGTGAAGACGCCGGGTGTGTCGGAGAAGCCGTAGCTAGGGTTGGCCCAGAAGGTGGCAAAGGCGTCGAGCGCGGCCTCCTTGAAGGGGTAGCTCCACGAGGCATCGTTGGGGCCGTAGTCGTGGTCGTCCCAGGTGGCGATGTGGTGGGTCGAGGCCAGCAGCGGCTGCAGCTCCGGCGTGCGCCGGGCGTGGGTATAGCGGTAGGCCAGCCCGTCGGCCGACGCCCAATCCACCTCGCGGAAGTAGACGTTGTCGCCGAGCCAGAGCATCAGGTCGGCCTGCTCGCGCGCCACGCTTCCAAAAATCTCGTACTCGCCGCCGTAGCCCTGCCCCGGACGGTCGTACTGCTCCTCGTTGATGTAGGCGCAGGAGCCGAAGGCCACCTTGAACTCCGGCGGGTTGGTGCGCCACTCCCAGAGCGCCTGCGTCACGAAGCTGCAACCGTAGGGGAGCTCCACGCGGCGGCCATCTACAAAGGCCTCGTAGAGGTAGCGGGTGCCGGGCTCGAGCCGCATCAGGCGGGCCACCGCGGTGAAGGCCCGCTGCGGGTCTGCCTCGACCAGCTCCGAGCGCACCCTGTCGGCCGGCCGCGCCTCGGGCCAGGCCTCGAACCAGACCTCGCCCGGGCCATCGAGTTGCAGCCAGATGGCTGTCTCGCGGTGGGTGCCATAGCCGACCATCGGCCCCGCAATCCGGCGGCTCCGCGACGTCGCCTCGGGCCGCTGCACCGCGCCCGGCGCACAGGCGGCAACGGTGCCAAGCCCCAGGAGGCCACCGGTCCGTTTGAGCATCTCGCGGCGGCTGAGCGCCTCGGGCTTGGAAGAGGTCTCGTTGCTCATGGGTTCTCCGTCTGGTTCGAGAGGCCGAGGATGGTGGCGACCGCTGCAGGCCACGGGGCGCGCCGGCCGGCCGCATAGTCGTAGCAGACGATGTTGGCGCTGCCGATCGCGGCAACCATGCCCAGCTTCGGCGAGTAGATCGCATGCTCGATGATGGCGCTGTCTGCGCCGGCCTCGATGACCCGCGAGCCGACCAGCACCGTGTCGGGGAAGACGATCGGGCGGCGGAAGCGGCACCGCGTCTCCGCCACAATCGCCCCCACGCTCCGCTCCATGCCGAGCGGCTCCATCGGCCAGGTGGCAAAGAGGGCGATGCGCGCGTTCTCAAAGTAGCGGAAGTAGACCGTGTTGTTGAGGTGGCCCAGGGCATCCATCGAGCCCCATTCCACGGGCTGCGAGACGACGACGGGATAGGTGGCTTCGAAGGCTTCTGCAGTCACGGGGAGCTCCGGCGGTGGCGACTGCGCGCAGCGATAGTCGCAGCGGCGCTGGTGGGCCACATCGCTGGCAGCTTCTTCGACGCGTGGCAGAAGTGGCACGAACGCCGCGAAGATTGCGAGACCATCACCGCGTGACCAAGATGGCGTGCGGTAGGGCACTGCGCCGCGCCCGTGAGGAAGAACCATGAGCAAGCGAAACTCCTACCGCGCCGGCTTCGCCACCCGCGACATCACCCACCTGGAGCCCGGCGCGTTGCTCATGGGCTGGGCCGACAACCGCAACCGAGCCACCGGCATCGGCACACGGCTCCTCGCCCGCGCCATGGTCGTGGTGGACGCAGCGGGCGAGGCGGTCGCCTACGCCTGCGCAGAGCTGGCCTTTGTCGATGTCTATCTCCGAGAGAAGGTCATCGAACGCCTCGCCCGCACCTGCGCAGCACTCGGGCTCGGCGACCACAACGTCATGCTGAGCGCCACCCACACCCACAGCGGCCCCGCCGGCGCCTCGCCCCACCTCCTCTACAACATCTCCAACCCCGGCTTCTCGCAGCCCCTCTTCGACCACCTCGTTGACGGCCTCGCGGGCGCCATCGAAGATGCAGCAGCCGCGCTTGCGCCTGCCCAGCTCCGGCTCACCACCGTCGAGATCCCCGCCTCCGAACCGGTCGCCTTCAACCGGTCGCTCGCAGCCTACAACCGCAACCCAGACGTCATGCTCCGGCGACCCAACGAGACCCATCTCGCCGTCGACCGCACCATGACCCTGCTCCTCGCCACCTCGCCCAAGGGCAAGCCGCTCGGCTCGCTCAACTGGTTCGGCCTGCACAACACCTCGGTCCACTTTGACCAGGGGCTGCTCCACCACGACAACAAGGGTGTGGCGGCCGCGCTCCACGAGGCGGAGATGCGGGCGCAGAACCCCGACTTCGTCTCCATTTTTGCCCAGGCCTCCTGCGGTGATGTCTCCCCCAACTACCGCTACGACAGCCGGCGCGGGCTGGTCATTGGCCGCTTCGACGACGACTACGAGAGCGCCGCCTTTGCAGGCGCCGTGCAGCACCGCGCCGCCGCCGCCGGCTGGGCCAAACCCGACGAGCAGACCGAGCTCCTCCGCGGCCCCTGCGGCGCCGCTACCGTCTGGAGCGACTTCGGCGACACCGCCGTCGCGGAGCGGTTTGCGGAGGGCCACACGGGCGCCCGCACCCGCGCACCGCGCAACGGCCTCACCATGCTGCAAGGCACCGAAGAGGGGCCCGGCCCGCTCCTCGCCTTTGCGCCTGTGCCACGCCTCCTCAACGCCGCAGCCGGACTCCGACACGGACTCCGCCGGCGGCTCGGACGCATCTCGGACGCCCCCTCAGAGCGCTTCGGCGCACAGTTCCCCTTCATGGAGCTCGGCGCCTCGGGGCAGGCACCTGCGAAAGTCTTCGGCCTCTTCTCCATGGCCACGCGGCTGCTTCCGACGCAGATCGACCCCACCGTGAAGCGGGCCAAGGAGCTCCGCGAACGGGGCGCCCTGATGGAGGCCAACTGGGTGCCTCGTCGGATGCCGGTGCAGGTGATGCGCATCGGCTCGCTCGCCATCGTCGGCGTACCGCTCGAACCCTCCACCGTGGCAGGCCGCCGGGTGCAGAAGGCGCTGCTCGAACAGCTCCGCAGCGAAGGCATCTCGACCGTCATCTGCAACGGCCACGCCAACGGCTACGCAGGCTACGCTGTCACGCCGCAGGAGTATCTGGAGCAGGCCTACGAAGGCGCCAGCACCTGCTTCGGCCAATGGACGCTCGGCGCGGTGCAGACGCTCGCCGCCACGGCAGCCGGCCTCATGGGGCAGAAGGGAGAGCGGTCGCTCCACCACGAACCCGTCGTCTTTGACGAGGCCTTCCTGAAGGCCCACGCCAGCCCGCATGCACGGGCGGCAGCAGGCTAGAACTTCGGAGCCCTAGAACTTCTGGCGCAGCGATGCAGGCGGCCGGTGGCCCCACTCGCTGATGAAGTTGTAGTGGCCGGCCTGCCAGGTGGCGTCGTCCACTTCGCGCGCGCCGTAGCCATACTCGAACTCAAAACCCGACGGCGTGAAGGCGTAGAAGCTCACCATGTGGTCGTTGGGGTGACGGCCGATGGTCTGCGCGACGCGCACCTTGTTGTCGAAGCAGCGGTCGAAGGCGGAGCCCACATCGTCCAGCGTCTTGGCCTGCAACATGAAGTGGTGAATCCGCTTTGGGATGTTGTGACCAAGCGCCAGCGAGTGGTGGCGCGGGTTGATGTGCATGAAGGTGATGGCCACCTGGAAGCCGTAGACCTCGGTGGTGATCCGGTCGCTCAGCCTGCAGCCGAGGAGCTCGATGTAGAAGGCCTCGGAGATGGCGAGGTCGGTGGCGCGGACGACGCAGTGGCCGAGCCCCTGCTCTTCTGCCGCAAAGCCCGCCTGCACGAGCGGCGAGACGAAGGGGGTCGCACCCATCTGCGGGCCGCAGTAGAGCTCGAGCCGGTTGCCAGCGGGGTCGACAAAGTGGACCATGTGGTCCACGGCGCGGAGCGCCCGCTCGTGCGGCGTGGAGGCATGGATGGCAACGCCGTTGTCGGCCAGCTTGCGGGCCAGTCCGTCGACCTCGTCGCGCGAGGCGAGCTGCAGCCCCACAAAGCCAAGGTCGTCGGCCTCACCCAGCATCACGTGGAGGCGGTGGGCATAGGAGTCGTGGCGGGTGGAGAAGCTGCCATCGCTGTGGCGGGCCGAGATGCCCACGCCGAGCACGTCGGTGGCGAGCGACTCCCAAGCGGCGAGGTCGCGGACTTCGAAGCCCAGGTAGCCGAGCTGTTGGATAGACGACATAGAGGGCTCCGAAGGAGGGTTCGAGACTAGAGGAAGTAGTCGGTGGTGCGCTGGTCGAGGAGCACGCCACCAAAGTTGATGGCAGGCCGCTCGGGATTGTTGGCGTAATGGCCGCGCGCGGTGTGAATGTCGAGGAAGAAACCCTGGATGGGGTTGCTGGTGAAGATGGCCGAGCCGCCCATGCAGAGGAAGAGCTCGTCGACGACCGCGGAGACCCGGTCCACCACCTGGGCGGAGTCGAAGCGGTAGGCGACCCGAGTCTCGATGGAGACCTCGCGGCCCGTCTTGGCGGCATCGGTGATGTCGGCGATGTTGCGCTGAAGGATGAACTTGAGCTCCGAGAGGGTGGAGCGGGCGCGGGCCAGCGCCATCTGGGCGTTGGGGTCCTGCGCGGTCTTCACGCCCGAGGCGCGGCTGATGCGCTCCGCAGCAACCTCCTTGAAGGCGTTGATGGCCCCCTCGAGGATGCCGATGGCGGTCGTGGAGACCGACCGGACAAAGAGCTGGCCGAAGGGCATCTTGAAGAGCGGGCCGTCGTTGAGCGCGTGGCCCGGGCTCCGGAGCGTGAAGCCGTCGGAGAAGCGGTGGGTGCGGTACTCGGGGACGAAGCAGCCATCGATGACCACATCGTTGGAGCCGGTGGCGCGCAGCCCCATGACCTTCCAGGTGTCTTCGATCCGGTAGTCGCCCTTGGGCACCAGGAAGGTGCGCATGTCGGGCGGCTTGCCGTCGAGGCCGGGAACGAAGGCGCCGAGGAAGGCCCAGTCGCAGTACTTGGAGCCGCTCGAGAAGCCCCAGCGGCCGCTCAGCATGTAGCCGCCCTCTACCCGCTCCACCTTGCCGACCGGCATGTAGGAGGAGGAGATGAGCACCTCGTTGCTGGCGCCCCAGACCTCGTTCTGCGCCTTCTCGTTGAAGAGGGCGAGCTGCCACTGGTGGACGCCGACAACGCCGAGCACCCAGGCCGTCGAGGGGCAGTACTGGCCGATGGCCATCTGCACATCGAAGAAGACCTGCGGGTCGTGCTCAAAGCCGCCCCAGATCTTGGGCTGCAGGATGCGGAAGAAGCCGGCCTCGTGGAAGGCCGCGATGTTCTCCTCTGGCAGCTGCCTGACCTCGTTGGCGGCGGCGATGCGGGCACGGAGCTCGGGGCCCATGGCGTGGGCACGAGCAACGAGCTCTTCGTGGGTCGGGATGTAGGCGGCGGGCGCACGGCCCGGAAGGTTTGCGGTTTCCATCTGCATCGCTCCTCAAGGAGAGGGTTCGGGCGGGACTGCCGGCCGAACTAGAACGCGTTCCAATTTTGCTTTAGACACGGTAGCGGTGGCTTCGCAAGGTTGGCTGTCACGCCGCCTGCGTGTGTCGCCGCACGCCTCCACCCCATCGGAAGATCCATGTCTGAGCCAGCCCGTCTCCCACGCGCCATCGACACCTTCGTCAACATCAACATGGGCTCCATGGCGCGGCCCCCTTGGCTGGTGCGTGTTGCAGAAGACTACTTCAAGCGGCCCGATGCCATCTTCAAGGATGTGGAGATGGGCGAGCTCATCGACGACATGGACCGGCTCGGCGTGGAACGCTCCGTCATCTCCACCTCGGCGCTCGACGTGAACCCCAAGGCGCTCGCCTTCGCGGCGGCCCATCCCGACCGCTTCGTGCTCTCGGTCTCGGTCGATCCTCGCTCCGGCATGCAGGGTGTGCGGGCGCTCGAGGCGCTAGCGAAGAACGAGCCGGTGGTGCTGGCCCGCGTCATCCCCTTCATGGTGGGCGTGCCGCTCGACGACCGCATCTACTACCCCGTCTATGCCAAGTGCAGCGAGCTGGGGCTGCCCATCTCGGTCAACACGGGCATCCCGGGGCCGCCGGCGCCGGCCCGCACCCAAGACCCGCTGCTGCTCGACGAGGTCTGCCTCTTCTTCCCCGACCTGACGGTCATCATGGCCCACGGCGCCGACCCCTGGTGGAACGTCGCCATCCGGCTCATGCTCAAGTACCGCAACCTCTACCTGATGACCTCCGCCTTTGCGCCGAAGTACTTCCCGCAGGAGCTCATCACCTTCATGAACACGCGCGGCAAGGAGAAGATCCTCTTCGCGTCGGACCACCCGGTGCTCTCGATGGAGCGGACGGTGAACGAGGCGCGGGAGATGACCAACCTCAAGCCGGGCGTGCTGGAGAAGTTCCTCTACGACAACGCCTGGAAGGTGCTGTTCGAGAAGCGTTTCGGGCCGTCCACGCCGCAGGGCTAGGGATAGTCCTTGCTGAACTTCACGAGCTGGCGAACCCGCTCGAAGAGGCTTCCTCTCGGCTGATTGTCGGGGAGCGAGCAGCGGCGGATCTCGAGCATCGCCATTCGCACATACTCACGAATCATCGGCTCGTTCCGCCAGACCCGGAAGGCGGTGTAGGGCTCGGACTGCCCGCGAAGCAGCGCGTAGAAGGCATCTTCCTCCTCGCGCCCCACGACGGCGAGCGAGGTGTACCACTGCGCGATGGTCTCGACGGTGTAGGTGGAGGCATCGTTGAAGCTGTAGGTCGGCCAATTGCAGTCATCGAGGTCGAGGCCTCGGTGGCTGATCAGGTGGGCGAGCTCGTGAATGTAGACAACCAGGCCCAGCGCGAAGGGATCGACACCGAGCGCCTCTGCGCAGAGGGCGATGCGGGCGTAGTAGAGGGTGATGCCGTACTCGACGCTGTAGGTGCCGAGGAGGTCGATTTCGCAGCCGCCGAGCAGCTCCAGCAGCTCGCCCGGTTCGAGCCGGAGCTGCGGCAGGAGAGGGGTCGCAGGGTTGAGCAGGGGCGATTCGGGGAGGCGGGTACGCGGGTCGTGCGAACGCTCCATCTCCCTGTGGCGGAGGTGCTCTGCGAGGCGGCCGACCTCTCCGATGCTGCGGGACTCGAGCTCTCGCATGAGGTTGTCCCAACCTGGGCACTCGCTGTCGTCCACCTGCCGGCGCACGAGGTCGGCCGAGAAGATGGGCGCAAGGTCGCGACCCTTCTCATGCGGGGGCAAGGAGAGGCCCATGTGGCGCGAGAGGAGGTCGACGTAGTCCTTCTGGAGCTTGCGGCGGCTGCTCTTGGGCAGCGCCGGCGGGGTACCGCCACAGGCATCAGCGAGCTCGCGGTGGAGCGGCGCGAAGCGGGCAGCGAGCACGGCGGAGAGAGGAGAGGGAGGAGCGGGATAGACAGACACAGGATGACGAATGGACATGACACTCCAGAAAGGGTTTCGCGATCAGGTTCGGCTGCCCCCATGGGTAGCTCTCCCGTCGCAGGGGGGAGGTAGGCGCAGAGAATCGACCCGCAAGGATCATTCGTCACGGCAAGTGAGATTTATTTTGCTCGCATTTATGCGCCGTCTCTTTGTCCAAACCGACGAAGGAATCATCGATTCGAATATTTGTATAAACCGAATAAGAACATCTCCGATTTAGAGTAAACGACCTTCTTTCCGCGCCCCGTGCGGCAGACAATTGCGACCGCGAGACGCCGTTGGTAGGCGTTCTCCCTCACCCTCTCTGGAGTCTTCATGCGTCGTGCGAACCTGGCTCTCGGACTCTCGCTCCTGCTCCTCGCCTCCGGCTGCAAGAGCAACGGCAGTTGGAGCGGCCTCAAGGAGGGCAGCGGCGCAGACGCCTCCTCGGACGGCAGCGGCGACACCGCCGGCAGCGGCGAGGCGAGCGGCGAGGCGAGCGGACGATGAACGAGGCGCGGGAGATGACCCTCCCCGCGGCGCGGTCCTCCACGCGTTCAAGCCCCAACGGGGCTACATGTATCAGCCCAGGGCGACGCCCTGGGATTCACGCATCACACCACCCCCCAACACGGCGCACCTCCACACCCCAATACGGCGCACCCCCACACCCCAATACGGCGCACCTCCACACCCCAACACGGCACGCGCCTCCATACCCCACGACCCGATTCCCAGGGTTGCACCCGGGGCTGGTATGCGGTGACCCTTTGGGTCAAGCCGAACCCGGTGCCCTTGGCAGCTCAGCCCCGGTGGCGGCGGAGAGGGCGGGCCGGCGTGACGTAGCGGTACGGTCATCCCGCCTTCAGAGCTCCCTTGAGGCGGGGATTAGCTATGGGTTGCACCGTGCTTCGAAGTTCTGGCGACAGACCCGCACCATTGATACGATTGAGTATACTTTATCTCGCCTCGGGTGTTCGCAATGCCACTGTTCCGTCTGCTACTCGCCGCCACCCTCCTGCTGCTCTGTGTTGCGACGGCCCGCGCGGCGGAGCCCATCGCGCCCGACTGCACAACCGCCTGTGCGCCCGCGCTCTGCCCCGACCTGTGCGCGGTATGCGCGCCCACCGAACCCACCGCCTGCCAGCCGGCCTGTGAAGGCAGCGGCGGAAGCGGCGCGCTCGACTGCCCCGCCGTCTATTCGGCCGGCCTGGTGCCCCGTGCCGACTGGGAGGCCGATGGTATCACCGGCTTTGCCGACCTGAACGGCTCCGTGCCGACCAGCTGCGACCCCGCCGACGACCTCTCCGGGACCGCCTGCGTGGTCTTCTGCGGAGCCATCTGCACCCGCTGCATGCCTGGCTATGCCGGGGCCGACTGCAGCTTCTCCGACGCCGTCACCTGCAACGGGCAGGGGCTGGCGCAGGCCGACGGTAGCTGCCTCTGCGACTTTGGGACCGCGGGCGACGCCTGCGAGACCTGCGACGTTGGGTTCACGGGACCGGGCTGCATCTACTCCGACGCCTACACCTGCTTCTCGCTCGGCACTGCGCAGGAGGATGGGAGCTGCCTCTGCCTGCCTGGACGCGCGGGCGCGCAGTGCACCGAGTGTGCGCCGGGGCTGGCGGGGCCCTCCTGCGAGTACAGCGACGAGCTCACCTGCTCGGCGCGGGGCACGGCGCAAGACAACGGCACCTGCCGCTGCAACCCCAACATGGCCGGCGACGCCTGCGAGACCTGCGTGCTGGGCAACACGGGCGACCTCTGCGAGTTCTCGAACGACATCACCTGCCGCGGACGGGGGATAGCCCAGAGCGACGGCAGCTGCGTCTGCTTCACTGTCTATGACGGGGCCAACTGTGAGCTGTGCGTGGCGGGCCAGAGCGGCCCCTCCTGCCAGTACAACGATGCGCTCACCTGCAACGGGCGTGGCGTGGCGCAACCCGACGGGAGCTGCATCTGCAGCGACAACTTTGCCGGCGCGCGCTGCACCCTCTGCCAGCCGGGCTGGCTGGGCGACGCCTGCCAGTTCTCCAACGAGACCAGCTGCAACAACCGGGGCATCGCGGGCTTTGACGGGAGCTGCAGCTGCGGCGACACCTTTGCGGGGCCCGACTGCGGCGGCTGCACGGCCGGACGAGCGGGGGCAGACTGCACGCTGACCGACGCGATCACCTGCAACCGGCATGGCCGCGTGCAGGAAGACGGCAGCTGCATCTGCGACGAGCGGTATGTGGGCGACAGCTGCAACGCCTGCGCGACGACGGGGTTCAACTATCCCGCCTGCCCCGTCTGCACGCGGGAAGACAACTGCTCGGGCCATGGTAGCTGTAGTTCGGCAGGCTCCTGCCTCTGCGACGACGGCTACACCGATGCTGACTGCCGGAAGTGCGAGACGGGGTTTGCCCGCAACCTGGTCTTTGCGCCGGAGGGCAGCGGAGAGGGGAGCGGAGATGGCAGCGGTGCCGGTACGGGCGCGGGAAGTGGCGAGGGCAGCGGGGCCGGCAGCGGCGTCGGCAGCGGAGAGGGGAGCGGTGTGGTGCCTCCGCCACCCGCGCCTGCGCCGAACGGGTTTGAATGTCTGCGCTGCCCCGG
>JABMMX010000368.1 GCA_013205435.1 Deltaproteobacteria bacterium | reverse complement strand
GGCGGGGGCGGATGAGCTGCTGCGGGCGCTGGTTCGGGCGCTGCTGGCGCGCGGGCTGGTGAGCGAGGCGGAGTTGGCGGAGCAGTTGCATCGCAAGAAGTAGATGTGGCGGCGGGTCTGGTTGCTTGCGCATGCGAGCAAGTCGAATAGAATGTGCGGCAGCGTTGTTGCGCCCTCCCCTGCTGCTGAGTCTGTGATGATGGGATTGAATCGTAGTTTGCCCGCCTGGCTCTGCTGTCTGCTTCTGCTGGCGAGCGGTTGCTCCAAGTCGACGGAGGCGGCGAGCGCCGGTTCGGGCGAGCCGGCTTCGAGCGGGAGCGCTGCGGCGGAGGCACCTGCGAAGGTTGCGGCGAAGGCTGTAGACCCCACGGAGGAGCCTGTTCGCGAGCTGTCGCCCGAGGAGGTCTCGGCGCTTCGGAGCGTGGTGGGGCTGACGCCGCCAGAGCCGCTCGCGGTGAGCGACCTCCTGACCCGCGCCGACATCCGCGAGATGACGAAGTATGAGGATGTGCTCTCAGAGCAGGTGCTGGATGGCGTGGCGCCGAGCCCGACCTACAACGCGCTCCGGATCGGGAGCGAGACGATGTTCGGAGCGTCGGTGCAGGTCTGGCGCCCGCTCGAATCGCGGCAGGCGGGGAGCCGTTTCGTGCGGTTGAAGGAGACCTACATCGCCGCGACGGCCGATACGACACCGGTGGCCGACGAGGCCTTCTTCGGTGAGTTTGGCGAGACGGTCCACTACGCCTTCCATCACAAGGCGAGCCGTTCGGTGGCTGTCATCACCTGCGCCACGAAGCTGTGCGACGGCGAGAAGGTGAAGGCGCTGGCAGACCGGGTGGCGAGCCGCCTCTAGTGGTTCAGCGGGGCGCGAGCAGCCGCAGGCCGGAGGGCACTCCGACGAAGCGGAAGGCGTCGCGCTCGATGAGCCAGAAGAGGATCTGACGCACCTCCAGTTCGCTCCACCCGTCGGCGGTGAAGCGGCGGAGGAGGTCGGCGATGGACTCGCGCGGGCCGATGTTCATGGCGAGGCGGAGTGCGCGTCCGAAGACGCGGACGCCTCCGAAGGTTCCGTCGGTGGTGGTGGGTTCGAGCGGATGGTCTTCGAGCTCGGAGACGTAGCTGCGGAGGTAGGGGAGCCCGCAGCGCTCCTTCACACCTGCGGCGATGAGCTGGTCGAGGTCGAAGCCGGCCTCCATGGCGTTGCCCGCATCCTGTTGGTCTGGCTCCCAGACCCAGATGCCCTCGGAGGCACCGATAAGTGCGAAGATGTCTTCGCGGAGCCGATCACAGAGTGCCGTGAAGAGGGTGTGGGGCGACATGACGCCCTCGGAGACGAGGGTGTGGCCCAGCTGTCCGCCGTAGCGGGCGGCGCGGACGAGGGCGTAGGAGAGCTGCTCGGGTGAGATGAGGTCGAGGTCGACGAGGTATCCGCCGAAGCGGGCATCGGGTGACTCGGCATCGACGACCAAGAGGCTGCCTGCGCGGGCGTGGAGGGAGATGGTGCGGTCGTTGTGCCAGAGGCGGAGTCGGCCGGTGAGTTTGTGGGAGCAGAGCGAATGGAGCAGCTGGACGATGCTCCCGCTGGAGAGGCTGCCGCGGAGGGTCTCTCGGGTGGAGCCCTCGAGACTGTCGCGGGGTGGGAAGGGGAGGTTGGACTGGACGGTGGAGTCGACGAGGAGCGATGGGGAGTCGCCGCTGGGCGACGGGGCCTCTGCGGCGGGGAAGGAGCCAGAGGCGGAGGCCTGCCGCCCCTTCTTCTGCCGCTTGGGATTGAAGCCTGCCAGGGCGAGCTCTTCCCAGTCGCGGTTGAGCGGGCCGTCCTGGTGGAGGGAGTTGAAGGACTGTTGGCTCTCGGACTCGCCGACGAGGGTTGGCTCGACGCCGCGGGGGATGCCGGAGAGGGTGGGGAAGACATCGCTGGTGAGCCAGAGGCCGCCGGAGACCGAGACCCGCTCGTGCATAGAGTGGTGTGTCGCCGTGAGCAGCCTGTGCAGCTCGGGGAGGGTCATGGGGCCATGGACCTGGCCCTGTGCATCGCGAAATCGGAAGCTGGGAGCAGGGGGTGGGGGCACGGGCGCTGGGAGCACCTCCTGCGAGGTCCTGCGCCGCTTGGCCTCTGCAACGACGCTCTCGGCGAAGGTGTCTTGGAGGACCTTGGCGAGGAGGTGGGGGCCGAGTTCGAGCTCTTCGCGGTCTGCGAACTCCTGGAGGGCGTCTGCGAAGTCGGCGCCGGAGGCGAAGCGTTGATCGGCAGAGCGAGAGAGGGCACGCAGGAGGATGTCTCGGAGCGCGATGGGCACGTCGCGGAGGCGTGTGAGCTCCTCAACGATGGTCACATCGCGGATCTTGAGCATGACATCGAGGTCGCTGGGGGCCTTGAAGAGCCGGCTCATGGTGAGGAGTTCGAAGAGGACGACGCCGGCCGCAAAGAGGTCGGAGCGGAGGTCGATATCGTTTCCTGTGACCTGCTCGGGGCTCATGTAGCCCATCTTCCCCTTGTGGGTTCCGCCCTCGGTGAGGTTGCTCTGGAGGCCCGACTTGGCGATGCCGAAGTCTGCGACCTTCACGAGCCCCTGGTAGGAGAGGAGGATGTTGGAGGGGGAGACGTCGCGATGGACGATGGTGAGCGGTTCACCGATGGGGCTGGTGGCGTGGTGCGCGAAATCGAGTCCGCGGAGGATTTGGATGACAATGTAGACGGCGACGGCGACCGGGATGCGGAGCTTGGTGCGTGCGCGTGCGGCGAGGAGGTCGAGGAGGTCTTTGCCGGAGACATACTCCATGGCGATGAAGTACTGGCCCTCGACCTGTCCGAGATCGTAGATCTGGACCACGTTCGGATGGTTGAGCCAGACGGCGACGCGGGCCTCGTCGATGAACATGCGGACGAAGTGGGGGTCCTCTGCGAGCGAGGGGAGGATGACCTTGACCGCGCACTCTTTGGTGAAGCCGTCGGCGCCCTGGAGCATGCCGCGGAAGACGTCGGCCATGCCGCCTCGACCGATGCGATCGATGAGGACGAACTTGCCGAAGCGACAGGGGAGTTCGGAGAGCAGGGCCATGGCTTCCGGCGTGGAGGAGAGAGGCGCGGAGATGGTTGGCAGGAAGCGGCTTCGTAGGCAAAGAAGCGGCGGTCAGAAGGCCTGGTCAATGCGGACATGGAGCATGGGATTGCCCTGCTCCACGAGGCCGCCGGTGAGGAGCGGGAAGCCGAGGTCGACGCTCCAGATGAAGGAGGCCGCCTGCGGAACGAAGGAGCGGAGGCCGAGCCCTGCGCTGAGGAGTGTGTCGTCGCTGTTGGCGTCGCCGCGGGCGGTGGCTGCATCTACAAAGAGGACGCCACCGACACGGGCGACGAAGGAGCGGAGCGGGCGGCTGCGCCACTCGAGGTTGGCGCGGAGCAGCCCCTCGGAGCGGAGAGCGGAGGGTGCGAAGCCGCGGAGAGCCTGGTCGCCGCCGACCGTCTCGTAGCGGCGCGCGCGGTTGAGGCCGCGCTCGATCCAGCCTGCGCGGAGGTGGAGGCGGCCTGCCAGCTTTGGCGGCGTGACGACGCGGAGCTCGGTCCAGCCGATGGTGTTTTCGAGGCCGTCGCCGAAGCCGAGGGCGCCACCCATTGCGAGGCGGAGGAGGTCGTCGCCAAGGGGAGCGCCGTTCCAGGAGAGGTCTGCGGAGAGGTCTTGGGTGGCGCGGGTGGCACCGAGGAGCGGGTCGCTGAGGGAGGCATCGAGGGTGATGGTTGGGCCGTCGCGGAGCTCCTCGGAGAGGCCGAAGAGGCGGTAGTCTTGGAGGCTCCGGTAGCGGGCCTCGAAGAGGGTCCAGCGGAGCCCCGGGCCCACGCGGCGTTCGTCATCGGTGAGCACCTGCTGCTTGAAGGCGGCGCGGAGTGTGTCGTCGGAGGTGGAGGCCAGCTCCGCGGAGGCCTCTGACCAGCTCAGGTAGGGGGTGTAGAGCTGGCGCCAGGCGCTGCCGCGGGCGAAGGTGGTGGAGAAGACGGCGGCGGCACTCTGGCTGCGCCAGATGGCTTCGGCGACCTCGAGCTCGGCCGTATCGGCGTTGTCGAACCGTGCGACCTTCGCGCCGTCGTAGATGGCGAAGAGGCGGTCTTGCGCGGAGGCGGCGAGCGACCAGCCGAAGGTGTCGGCGGCGGTCTCGACAGGAAGCCCAAGCATGGCGTTGGCGCGGTAGCCTAGCCCAGTGTCGAGGGCGGGTGTGAAGATGGCGGCGGCGGAGAGGCCGCCTGCGAGCATGGTGCCCGCGATCCGGCGCTTCTGGATGACCGGTCCGAGCTCCCAGAAGTCGCGGTCTTTGTAGGCAACGACGGCGAGCTGGAGGTGCTCGCCTGCGAGGTTGTTCTCGGTGGCGCCGAGCGTGGCGCGGGTGAGTTGGTCGCCGTCGAGCTCCGGCCGCACAATGAAGCGGAGGCTCCACATGTCGCGGGTGACGAGGAGGAGGTCGACGCCATCGTCGCAGCTGCTGCTGACGACGGGGGCGGCGACCCCGACGGCGAGGATGGCAGGGGTGGCCATGCGGCGTGCGAGGTCGAGGCGGAGGCCGTCTGTCCAGGCGGCCTCGGATGGAACGCGGGCGAGGGCGAGGAGGGTCTGCTCGGTGGTGGTGGCGTGGAACCGGTTGGGCCAGAGCGGGACCTTTTCGCTCCGGACGAAGGGGTCTTCGCGGAAGGTTTTGATGGCGCAGAGCGGGCGCCCCTCGGCGGCATAGGCGGGTTGGAGTTGGCCTGCACAGAGGGCGGCAACGAGGGCATCGCGCTCAACGGCACCGTAGGCCGACCAGGGGAGCCCGCGCTCGGCCCAACCCTCTGACGCGTCGCGCAGCGCGGCGCAGGGGTCGGGCGGGGCAGGGTCTGCGCCGCTCCCCTCGCCGGCCTGCAGCAGGCCGAAGGGAAGGACAAGGAGGACCAGCATCAACGCGGTCGTGGCGGCCCGGCTCATACGGTGCGTAGCCGGCGGCGGCGGAGCAGGAGGAGGAGCAGCGGCACGAGGAGGGAGCCTGTTCCGGTGGCGACGGCGCAGCCGTAGCCGGGCTGGGTGGAGAGGGTCTGTTCCGGCGCGCAGGTTGAGGCGAGGAGGCCGGGGTCGCGGGTCTCGGGCTGCGTCGGTGGCTCGCTGATGGGCGGGCGGCCGTAGGCGCAGGTTCGCGCGGGGAGCACCGGCAGGGCGTTCTCGCCGCCGAGGTGGATCCAGTCGGCTTCGCAGGCGGCGGCCTGGTCGTCGGGTAGACAGGAGAGGTCGGGGCCCTGCATGAGGTCGACCGCGAAGAGGCGGTGGAGCGAGAGCGGCTGGCCGAGCTCCGGGAGGTCGAGGCGAGCGACATCGTAGTAGTTGTTGCAGACGAAGAGGGTGTCGTTGATGGCGTCGAGGCAGGAGAGCCGGGCCTCGCCGACGGTCTGCCAGGCGCGTGCCGGGTCGCTGCCTTGGGGGAGAAGCCAGAGCTGGGTGCCGGCGGCTGCGATCCAGGCGCCCTGGGCCGTGACGGGCCCGAGGAGCTCGTCGCTGGCAGAGGCGCCGAAGACCACGGCCGGGTCGCGCTGGACGAAGGCGAAGGCGCCGTCTGCGCCTTGATGAAAGCGGAGGAGGTCGCGGCCTCCGTCGTAGGTGATCGCGACCCAGAGGAGCCCTCCCGCGGCGGCGCGGACTGCGAGTCGCTGCGGCGCGAGGTCGGCGGGGAGCGGGATCTGCTGCCAGAGCGCATCGGCGGTTGCGCCCTGCTCCATGGCAGCGGCGAGCGCTGCGACGGGGGCAAACCAGAGCGACGGTGTGGGGCGGGCGCCCGAGACAAAGAGGCAGCGGTCGCTGCCGCAGGCGCCCTCTCGGACGGTGTCGGGCAGGGCATCGGTCCAGGGACCGGCGATACGGCTGTCTGTGCAGTCAGTGGCGCGGCCCAGTCGGCTCTCCGCGGGGTCTGCGCCTCCCCGCTCGAGGAACCAGATGGCATCGGTTCCGGCGGCGACATCGAAGGCCTGCCGCCCGCCGGTGGCGGGGAGCTCGGTGAAGGAGCAGGCCCCATCGGTGGAGAGCGAGAGGCGCTGGTTTCCGATCACGCCGAGGAGGCCGGAGGCGGCGCGTGCCGAGAGGGTGGCGCCCCCTTCAGAGGCCGACCAGAGGGTGGGGCAGCCGAAGGCGTAGGTGCCGTCGGTCTGGGCGCGGGCGAAGCCGATGTTGGTGCGGATGAGCAGCGGCAGCTCTCCGCCGGCCGCCTCATCGCAGAGACCGAGCGCTGGGCCTGCGCTGAGCACGCCGAGCGGCACTGCGGGGTTGTGCGCTGCGGCCTGCGGGAGGCCGCCCGCAAGGAGCGCTAGGGCGAGCCCGAGTCCAGCGCGGACCGCCCGCGAGGGAACGGTGAATGCGCCGGCCATCCGAGGCTAGAAGCAGTAGCCCGTGAGCAGGTTCAGGAAGATGGCCTGCATGTCGGTCGAGGCCGACGGGGAGATCCAATCGGTGTAGCTGGCGTTTCCGTTCCAGTAGTAGGCCGTGCCGGGGAGGCTGTCTGCGACGGTGAGCTTGGCGAAGGTTCCGCTGAGCGGGTCGCCCATGCGGATAAGCTCGCGCGAGCCGAGCGCAGCGGAGGCGCCTGCGCCGTCGAAGTCTGAGCCGAGCGAATCGAAGGTGTAGCCAAGCGGGAAGGTGCCGAAGGTGCCGTCGAAGGCGAGGTCGCTGTTGTCGACCACCTCGCAGGCTGTGCCGGGGAAGGCATCGCCCGTGGTCGTGATGCGGAGCAGGCCCGCGAGGACGGTGTCGGTCGGGCTGCCGAGGCTGTCGTAGCCGGTTGCGAGGAAGACGCCGCCGCCGGCGAGGAAGTCCTCGAGGGCAAGGCGCTCGCCCTCGCTGAGGACGCGGTCGGACTTGTTGAGGATGACGATGGAGTAGCCGGAGAGCAGCACGCTGTCTGCCGTAGCGAAGGTGGCGCCGGTGTTGCTTACGAACTCGGCAGGGAGCGAGGCGCCCTCGAGCACGGTCTGGAGGGAGGTGATGGAGGTGGCGGGCACGAACTCGTCGGAGACGACGAGGATCGAGCAGGCGCCGGCCTCACGCTGGCAGGCGGGGTCGCAGCCGTCACCGGAGAGGAAGTTGCCATCGTCGCACTGTTCGCCGCCCGCGGACTGGCGGAAGCCGTCGCCGCAGAAGGCCTCCTGGCAGGAGGTGGTGCAGAGGTCGCCGTTGTTGGCGTTGCCGTCGTCGCAGACCTCATCGGTGTCGAGCACGCCGTCACCGCAGCGCTGGTTGAGGCAGTCGGGGCGGCAGGTGGCATCGGGGGTGAGGGAGTTCTCGGTGCCGAGGTCGCACTGCTCGATGGCCTTGGAGCAGGTGATGGTGTCGAGCATCTGGTTGTCGCCGCAGAGGTCGGTGGCCTCGACGTCGGCGCCGGGCGCGCAGTCGAAGTTGTCGCAGCCCCAGTTGCCCGCGTGGGGGGTGGCGATGACGTTGGCGCCCGTGGAGCCGCCCCAGACAGCGGCGTCGGCGCGCTCGTAGCCGAGGGCCTCACAGATGCCATGCTCGGGAGCGAATGGCAGGTCGACGAGGTCGCAGGCGCCATCGGGGCAGGTGGCGCCAACCTGGCAGACAGGGCCGGTCACGCCGAAGAGGTTGGTGACGCGGGGTGCCGTGAAGGTGCGGGTGGTGCGACCGTTGTTGATGATGGTGTCGCCGCAGCTGGCGGCGATGCAGCTGGTGAGGCAGAGGTCGGTGTCGTCGGTGTTGCCGTCGTCGCAGTCCTCGCCGATGCTGATGACGCCGTCGCCGCAGTAGGGGAGCTGGCAGACGCTGGTGCAGCCGTCGTTGTCGTCGTTGTTGCCGTCGTCGCAGAACTCACCGGTGTCGAGGATGGAGTCGCCGCAGCGGGCCGGCTGGCAGTTGGTGCGGCAGAGCGCGTCGGGGTCGTCGCTGTTGGCATCGCCAAGGTCGCAGGCCTCGCTGCCGACGCAGGTGATGGAGTTGAGCATTTCAACCGCGCTGCAGTTGTCGGTGGTGCCGGTGAACTCGGAGACCACGCAGACGAAGTCGGTGCAGACCCAGTTGAAGGCGTGGGGCATGGCGGCGTCATCCTCGCCGGGGCCGTCGCCCCAGGAGACCGATTCGGCGCGGGAGAAGCCGAGCGACTGGCAGATGCCGTGCTCGGGGGCAGAACCGTTCTCCGAGATGTCGATGGTGCAGGGGCCGAAGCAGGAGCCGCCGTCGTCGCAGACATGGCCGGTGGTGCCCGTGAGATCGGTGACGATGGGAGCGATGAGGGCGCCGCTGGCGGCGTTGGTGATGCCGTCGCCGCAGCGGGCAGCGATGCAGCCCACGCGGCAGCCGTCTGTATCTTCGAGGTTGCCGTCGTCGCACTCTTCGCCGGCCTGGACGATGGCATCGCCGCAGATCGGGGTGGTGCAGGCGTTGGTGCAGGCGTCGGTGTTGACGGTGTTGCCGTCGTCGCACTGCTCTTCGGTGTCGACGATGGTGTCGCCGCAGCGCTGGGCCGTGCAATCGGTGCGGCAGCTGC
>JABMMX010000367.1 GCA_013205435.1 Deltaproteobacteria bacterium | reverse complement strand
TTCCTCAGCAGCAGGTGCAGCCTCTTCAGCAGCGGGTGCAGCCTCTTCAGCAGCGGCAGGAGCTGCCGCTTCCTCAGCAGGAGCAGCCTCTTCCTCAGCAGCAGGTGCAGCCTCGGCAATCGCCTCAGCGGGCGCGGTAACCTCGGCCACAGCCTCTGCAGCAGCGGGCGCAGCAACCTCGGCAATCGCCTCGGCGGCGGGACGCTCACGCTTGGGGCGCGGGGCGACCACTTCGCCCGGGTAGAGGGCGTCGGGGCGACGGAGGCTGAGATCCACGTGGGCAGCACGGTCAAGCGCCGCCTCCAGCTGGTTCTTCATGATGAGATAGGCCTTGTCGTTGTGGTCAGCGCGGCGACGCTCCCGGTCCACATCGTTGAGGGCCTTGGTGAGCTTCTTGCGGAGACCCTCGAGCTCGGTCTTCACACGCTCACGCTCTTCGCGCAGACCGGCCTCACCGGTGCGACGGCCGTCGGCCGCCTTGCGGAGGTCGGCGATCTCACGCTGATGCGCCTCCTGCAGCTGCGACACCGCTTCGGAGTCGCTCAAGGTGACGATCTTCTCGACGATCTTCTCGACGATCTTTGGCTCGGCAGAACCAGAGGCGCGCGACTGGGCCTCCTTCACCAACTGCTTGAGCTCGGCGTTCTGGGCCAGAAGCTTGTCCACGGGGCCGGCCGACGCGATCTTCTCGTGCAGTTCGCGCACCGTCTTCGCTAGGCCCTCGGCCTGCTTGGTGCTCTGGTGCGCCTTCTCCTTGGCTCCCTTCAGTGCCTCGCGGGCATCCTTGGCATCGTTCTCCTTGGCAGCCATCTGCTTGCGGAGCGACTCCATCTGCTTACGCGCTTCGGCCAGTTCGTCGGTCTGCTTCGGCTCCTTGGGCTCCTTCGCCGCCTTCGCCACGGGTGCGGGAGCAGCCGCTTTCGCGGGTGCCTTCGCCTCGGCCTGCGCCTTCCATGCGGCCGCGTCACCGCGAGCCGAGAACCACAAATAGCCCACCACGAGGAGGGCAACTCCAAGAATCAGTTCCAAACCTTGCATGACCAACCAAACTGCTGCAGGGAAGGCGCCGCGGCGCCGAGCCCCCACTCACCCTCAAAACGAGGCTGAATGGGCGGCAGGTTGCTACCACCGCACGTCCCAAGGGTCAAACCCACCGGCGTACCCCGAAGCGAGCCTCGACCTTGACCGATTCCCACCTCGACGAGCCCCAAACCGCCTCCGAATCGACGCTTACGGCAGCGCGCAAGGCCCGCATTCGAGAGGTGGTCGACCGGCGCATGCGCGGGGTGGCCGTTGTGCTAGACTCGCTCTACGACCCCGGCAACCAGGCTGCCGTCTACCGCAGCGTCGAGGCCTTTGGCTTCCTCGACTGCCACGTCGTCAACCCGGCCTTCGCAAAGAAGAGCAACCCTCGGGCCGTCTCGCGCGGCGCCGAAAAGTGGCTCAACATGCACATCTGGAAGCAGGCTGAAGAGGCAATCGCCTCTCTCCGGGCCAGCGGTCACGCCATCTGGGTCGCCGACGTCCGCAACGCCGTACCGCTCTCGCAGGTTCGCTTCGACCGCAAGATTGCGCTCGTCTTCGGTGCCGAGCATGCTGGCCTGAGCCCCGCCTTCCGGGCTGCCGCCGACGGCGCCTTCACCGTGCCCACGGTCGGCTTCGTGGAGTCGCTGAACATCGCGGCAGCCGCCACCGCCACCCTCGCGGAGGCCCGCGTCGCCCGCGAGCGGGCGCTCGGCGCACGCACCGACCTCACCTTCGAAGAGCGCGAGGCGCTCTACCTCGACTACCTCGGCAGGTAACCGTGGCCACGAACAAGACCCAGGCTACCGAACAGACGGCCGCGGACTTCTTCCTCTCGCTCGACGAACCCCGCCGCTCGGAGTGCCAGTGGCTGGCGCAGCTCATGCAGCAGGCGACAGGCGCCGAGCCACGCATGTGGGGCGCTGCGATCGTCGGCTTCGGAGAGACCCATCTGGTCTACGAGAGCGGTCGCGAGCTCGACTGGTTCAAAATCGGCTTCTCGCCCCGCAAGGCGGCGCTCACGCTCTATCTCGGCGAGGCAGCACTCAGCGACGAGGCAGTCATGAAGAGGCTCGGCAAGCACACCACCGGCAAGGGGTGTCTCTACCTCAAGCGGCTCGACGATGCCGAGCCTGCAGCGCTCGAAGCGTTGCTGCAGGGCTCTGTCGGTCGGGGCTAGCGGTCGACGACGCAGCGGCCGATGCCGTCGCCCAGATCGATACAGAGCATGCTGCTGGGGCAGGTGTCGCCCGTGCCGCAGTGGATGGAACAGAACTCGGGCGTGCCCGAGGCGGTCGGGTCGAGGTCGCAGAAGGCGGCAAACCCTGCCACCGTGTTGCAGACGCCGGTGCTCGCGCAGTTCGGTGTGCACATGCCGTAAACAGCGGTGGACTCATACTGGAAGCACCCCGATGTGCCGACGCAGGGCGTCGCGGGTGCGCCACAGGTGGTGTAGTTCGGCCGGTTTGCGGCGGTGTTGAAGCAGCCGCCGAAAAGGTTACCGTCGGGTGCCGGGATGGGCAGCGAGTCGGGGT
The DNA here is from genome assembly GCA_013205435.1 of Deltaproteobacteria bacterium. Lineage (GTDB taxonomy): Bacteria > Myxococcota_A > Bradymonadia > REDH01 > REDH01 > CAIWGR01. The sequence goes on along the minus strand of JABMMX010000367.1, from coordinate 14,412 downwards.
CGAGCAGGCCCGAACAGACCTCGCCCGTGCCGCAGCCCGTGGTGCAGTTCTCGGTCACGCAGGACTGCATGCAGGCACGCGTGCCGGCGGCGCCGCGCCAGCCGCAGAAGCCGCCTGCGCCGCAGGTCGCGTCCGAGGTGCAGGTCACGCCGAGGCCGGTTGCCCGTCCGAACTGCGAACAGGTGGTCGCGCAGGCGACCGTGCCGAAGCAGTCGGGATCGCCACAGTCGAAGAGGTCGTTGGCGTTGTCGTCCACAAGGTTGCTGCAGTCTTCGCCACCCACCGGCGCACAGGCAGGCGCAGCAGTGCAGCCGGGGTCGTCGCAGTCGACAAGGCCGTTGCCGTTGTTGTCGCGTCTGTCCGTGCAGTTCTCCACGCAGGAGGCCACAGCGGCGCAGTCGCTGTCGGCGCAATCGGTCCGACCGTCGCCGTCGTTGTCGCGGCCATCCGTGCAGTTCTCTAGGCAGACCGAGAGGCCGGCGCAGTCGCTGTCGCGGCAGTCGGCGAGACCGTCCGCATCGTCGTCGATGCCGTTGGTGCAGTTCTCGCTGGGAGCAGCGCAGGCAGGGCTTGCGGCGCAGCTGCTGTCGGCGCAACCAACCGCGCCGTCGCAGTCGAAGTCGACCGTTCCGCCACACTCGGGCGTGGTGGAGCCGGGGAAGGCACGAAGGTCGCTGTCGTTACAGTCTGACCCATCGCAGAGGTTGCCCACGCCATAGCCGTCGCCGTCGTTGTCGAAGCAATCCTGGCTGGGCACGCAGTAGGTGCCGGGTGTGGGCGCATCGGGTACGGTCGTGCAACCAAACCCGAAGCCGCAGTCACCGGCGGTTGCGCAGGGCTGGGAGCAAAACGGGGTGGGGAAGAGGCTGCTGTCGAGGCAGAGTCCGCTCTGGCAGAGGCTGTTCTGGAAGCAGGCAAACCCGAGGTCGGCGAGACCAACCGAATCGGGGATGTCGGTGTCTGCGACGCCCGTGTCGGTGCCGGTGCCCGTGTCTGTGACGGCGCCTGTATCGGTCGCACCGCCACCGCCACCGCCGCCACCACCGCCACCACCGCCGCGGCGGGTGGTGTCTTCGGAGCAGCCGACAGCAAAGAGGCAGGCAGCAATCAGGAGAGTCGGAGCAAATCGAGACATAGGGCACCGGTCGAGAGGGTCGGAGCCGCCGAACAGGGCGACTCGCCGCCCGCCTCTAACGGATCTCCCATTTCACTCCAAGCCGTTGCCGGCCACCTACATCACGCCCTCGTCGCAGACCTCACCGAGCGGCTCGCAGAGGCAGAGGCAGTTCGATGCTCCCGGCCAGGCAGCGCATCCCCGCTCGGCGATTGCAGCCGCATCAGCGCTGGCCGTGCCGCCGAGGTAGCCGGCAGGACCGCAGACCCAGTCGTTTGTCTCGACGCCCAGCGCCGGCGGCGTCGCCTCGAGCAGATCGTAGCGGCAGCCGCAGCTCCAGAGCTCCGCGGCTGGCGGGTCGGACTCGCTGCAGGCAGCGCCCGACACAGATAGCAGCGCAATGAAGGCTGCCGTGAACGCGCCGCGTGACCGCTCATGCAAGCGAGGCACCACCATCCACCACCAGCGTCTGCCCGGTCACATAACCAGCGGCTTCCGAGCAGAAGTAGGCAACCGCCGCCGCCACCTCTGCGGGCTCTCCCATCCGCCCCGCAGGTATGGCGGCGAGCCGCCCTGCGCGCGCCTCCGCGACCGATACACCGGCGCGACCCGCGGCATCGGCCAGCAGCTGCTCCACGCGGGCCGTAGCCGTGAATCCTGGCGCCACATTGTTGATGGTGACGCCTCGCGGCGCCCACTGCGGTGCGAGCTCCCGCACCAACGCAGCCACCGCCGGCCGCAGCGCGTTGCTCACCGTCAGCCCAGACATGGGACGCGCGACCGTAGACGATGTGATGGTCACCACCCGCCCTTCTCCTGCCTCGCACATCGCCGCACCGAAGTGACGCAGGAGCCGAGCTGTCGAGAGAAAGGTCAGCTCGAATCCTGTGCGCCAAGCCGCATCATCGACCGCCTCGAAGCCACCCGGCGCAGGCCCGCCGGCATTGCAGACCAGCACCTGCGGCGGCGCCGACCAGAGCGCCAGCGCAGCCTCCTGAAGCCGCTCGATGCAGGCGGCCTCCGTCAGGTCGCAGACCAACCCCTCGATGCGGCGGCCAGGCGCTGCGGCACGAAGCTGCGCGACCGCCTCAGCCAGCGCCATGCCATCCCGTGCGCACAACAGCAGCTCCATCCCCTGCGCGGAGAGCGCCTGCGCGGTCGCAAAACCAAGCCCGCGGCTCGAGGCCGTTACCAACGCTCTGCGGAGCGGCGGCCTCACTTCCAGGAAGCAGGGAAGAGCGGAACAGGCACCGTTCCGTCAAGCATCGGGAGGACGTCCACGGCGCCGCTACGCTCGAGCGCGCTCAGCTTCGTGACCAGCGAGGCGAGCTGCATCCGGCTCCGGTCGTGCCACCAGGTGAGCGGCTGGTAGCTCGGCGACGCCAACTTCACCTGCTCATCCGAAAACACCGAGTCGCCCACAAGCAGCAGCCGACGACCGCTCGTCAGCGAAACCAGCAGCGCGATCTCCTCGGGGCCCGAAGCACGGTAGGTCACCGCCACCACCGAGCCATCGTCGAAGAGGTCGTCCGACTTGCGGCCGCCGAGGTAGGAGCCACCGCCGAACGACATCGCGGAGAGGCGGGGCCGAAGCTCCTGCGCCGACGGCAAATCATAGGCATACCGGTAGGGCCACGACGAACCCGTCGAACTCGAAATCTCGCCCGAGCCTGCAAAGGCGCGCACACTGGAGGGCAGCGAGAGCAGCCCGCCCGTGTTGTACCAGCGCATCGACGGCAGGATGATGCGATCCACGCCCAGCGACGGGTAGAGTTGCTCCAACGATGTCAGCGGCTTGGATGCGGCAAAGGGCGTCCCCACCTTCCAACCCACGTGGCGCTCGTTGTGCTCCGGCGACAGCCCCGTGCCGAAGAGGATCGTTCCCTTCGGGTGGCGGATGAGCGCCGCGCGGAAGGCAACCCGCCGCTTGCCCCAACCCAGCCCCTGCGCGAGGTGGGTACCCACGGTCTGCGACTCGGCTGTCTCGATGAAGGAGATGGAGAGATCCACCGGCTGGCTCGGCGCGGCCGGAACCGCAGGCAGCGCGGGGCTCCCATGGGTGAAGGAGTAGGGGTAGAGCTGCGATACCTCGAGCAGCCCCCAGACAAGCCCGGCGCCGAGCAGCATACCCACGACGCCGCGCACCCACGGGAGACGGTCGGAGGGCGCCTCAGAGGGCGAAGGAGGGAGGCTAGCGTCGGTGCTCATGCGCGCCTTCCTGCACCAGATGCGCCGCGGTTGCAAGCCGCTACACGAGGTTTGGCCTCCATGGGCGACTGTGGTATTCGACCGAGCGAGACGACCCTTGAGGATGCCCATGAACGCCCAGACGCCGACCACCTCGTTCACCTCCGCCCTCAGCCTCTTCATGCTCTGCGCTGCATCGCTGCTCGCAGGCTGCCCCGACTTCGGCGACCCGCCCGCCGCTATCGATCTGGGCGGCGGGAGCGGAAGCGGCGCCCCTCAGGTTGCCTACTGCCCCGACATCAAGCCCATCTTCGATGCCTCCTGCGCACGCTGCCACGGCGCCGGACCACAGGGCGGACAGTACCCCGACCTCGACGTATACACGCAACGCGCCACGAGGTTCGGCGGCGTCTCCACCGACATCGACTCATCTCTTCGCCGCATCAGCGATGGCACCATGCCTCCGCAGGGTGGAATTGATCCGATGGTGACCGCCCGTCAGCTCGCCATCATCGAGGCCTGGAAGGCCCAAGGAATGCCCGAAGGCTCCTGTAACTAGGAAGAACCATGGCGCGCCACCTCCATGCGGGCCGCCTAGTCGCCCTTGCCTGCCTCGCCCTCGCCGGCTGCCTCCCCGCCATCCCCACGGGCAGCGGCTCCGACACCGGCTCCCTCTTCGATGTTGGCCTCGCAGACCTCGGCGTGGACTTCGACACCGGCACCACCACCGCGGAGCCCGACGGCTCTGACGACACCGACGCGGGCTCCGGCAGCGGCCAGCCCGACCTCCCCACGCCAACCCTCTCCGAACTCTCTGCAGGTCTGCTCCTACCCGCCTGCGGCGACTGCCACATCTCGCAGACCCTCGGTGACCTCTGGCTCGAACCCAACGCCGCGCTCCGCGACAGGCTTCTCGCAAGCTCACTCCAAGCGGCGCCGATGCCGCTTGTGACACCCGGTGACATCGAGGCCTCCTACCTCTGGCGCAAGGTCGAAGGCAGCCACCCCACGGCTGGCGGTCTGGGCGAAGCCATGCCACTGGGTCGTGCAGCGCTCACGCAGGCCCAAACCGACCTGCTCCGCCGCTGGATTGAGGGTGGCGCGCCACCCTGAGCGGCTCGCTCAGTAGAACATGTGGACCTGGCTCAGCCACTGCCCCTTGTCCGATACCTTCGGGTTCTCCGAGGTCTCGTAGCGGTAGAGGATGTCGAACTGCAGACCCGCGGCGGCGTTGAACTCAACACCCGCCATCACACGGCTCTTCGCATTCTCGGTGAGCGCCAGATCGGGGTCTACCCACTCATAGCGGACCTTGGGCGAGAGACCGGTGAAGCCATGCCACTGCAGCTCATGGAAGGCCGCCAGCTGCTTCACAGTCACGCCACTCTCGCTCTGGTTTCGCGTGTCGCTGCTGTAGTCGAGCTCGCCCATGTAGATGAGCGGGAAGAGGCTGAGCGCCCACATCGGACCGGCAGCGAACTCAACCGTGTCGTCGGCCGCCCGCTTGCCGTAATGCACCGTTCCGCCGGCCGTGTAGTTCATGCCACGCCAGCCGCCCTGCGCCGTCACGCCGTTCTCCTCGAAGTTGGTTTTGAGCTCGCCCGGCCAGCTCTCCACCCCCTCGTGCCAGAGCATCACATTGCTCCAGCTTTCGTAGTAGGCGTGACCCCACTCCACGCCGAAAGCCTGCCGGTTCTGGTCGAAGCCGGTGTCGCGACGGGTGTAGGCGGTGTGGTCCGGGATACGCCAACCGTAGGGCTGGAAGAAGCGACCGGCTCGCACATACTGGCTGCCCGGCAGGTCGTGGAGCATGACAAAGGTCTCGCGTACCCAGGCCCGCTTCTCTGCGGCGCTCGCATAGGTCTCGCCGTCGGGCAGGAGCTTCTGGCCCTGCACGCCTAGGTCCAGATAGAGCGTCAGGTTGGAGGCCGGATGCACTGCACCATAGACCTCGAACTCCATCGGGAAGGTCGCCGACTCCGCTGCGGTCCCACGCTCGAGGCCCGACGGCTTCGTCTCCTGCGTGGTCACATTCATGATCCGGATGTCGGTGCCAACTTGGTAGCGCGGCGCAGGGTCGATGTCGCCATACCGGTCGGGGATCTCACGGTGCTGCACCTCGCCCGGCCACCAGCCTCCGTTCCAGGCGCCGAACATGTCGAACCCGCCCTCCGATGGCTCACCCTCGCGGAGGAAGCGGGCGGGGTTGGCGCGCTCGCCAGGACGGGGCCCGAACATGGGCAGCACCTCTTCGCCGTAGAAGGAGCCCAGCGGCGTGCGCATGCCACCGCCCGAGGGGTTCACGTGGCAGCCTTGGCAGTCGAGCGTGCAGCGGCGGTCGGCCTTGTCCGGGTTGAGCCAGCCCGTGGGCTCTACATGGCAGGTGTTGCAGGCATGGGCCGAGCTGACGGAGTACATCGGGGTTGCAGCGGCGGGCGAAGCCCAGCCGAAACATGCCGCAGCAAGCGCCACACAGACCAGGCCGACAAGAACCATCGAACGCGAAAACCAGATAGGAGCCAGACGCATGGGCGAGACCTCTTTCAGACAACCAACTCGCGCCTAGCCTTCCTATCATCGGGCAAAAAGTGCAACGGTGTTCGAAGATGTGACCATCCTCAGCGGCTCTGCTAGCGGCCCCGCGACGAACCGAATCGGACCGCCCACGCGGGCGCGCAACGCCCGCCCCTCACGCCCGTAGCGAATCCATGCACCCTCGCCTCCGCCTCAGCAAACCCATCGAAGCCTCTGTCCGCCGCGGAAACCCCTGGGTCTTCGCAGACGCGGTCGAGCCCCTCGAAGGCGTGAAGGACGGCGAGGTTGTCGACCTCGTCACCACCGCTGGCATGTTCATCGCCCGGGGCACCATCGAGCCCTCCTCGCAGCTCCGCTTCCGCGCCTGGACCTGGGACTTCGACGAAGAGGTCGACGAGGCCTTCGTGGCGCGCCGCTTTTCCTCCGCCCTCGAGCTCCGCCGCGCGCTGCTGCCCAAGAGCGTCGAGGCCTTCCGCGTTGTCCACGGAGAGAACGACCGCCTGCCCGGCCTCCACTGCGACATCTACGGCGACCTCGTCTCGCTCCGCATCGACGGCCGCCTCGGCGAGCGCTGGGTCGACGCCTATGTCTCCGCCGCGGTCTCCGAACTCCAGCCCGCCGCGCTCATCGTGCGCGAGCCGCAGCGCGACAACGGCAAGCCGCGCATCCTCTTCGGCGACGTGCCCGACGAGATGCAGTTCCGCGAGCGCGACCGCCGCTTCCTCATGAACCCCCTCACGGGCCAGAAGACCGGCTTCTTCCTCGACCAGCGCGACAACCGCGACAAGGTCACCCAGCTCGCGCGCGGCCGGCGGGTGCTCAATCTCTGCAGCTACACAGGCGGCTTCACCATCGCAGCCGGGCTCGGCGGCGCAGACGAGGTCATCTCGGTCGACATCTCCGGCGCCGCGCTCGAGATGGCAAAGAAGAATGTGGCGCTCAATGGCCTCGACGAGCGCAAGTTCGGCTTCGTGAAGGCCGATGTCTTCGACTGGCTCACCGACGAGGTAAAGCGGCCGCCCCGCTTCGATCTCGTCATCGTCGACCCGCCCTCCTTCGCCGCCAGCGCCAAGACGGCCAAGGATGGCGGCAAGGCCTACGTCCGCCTCAACGAGCTGGCCATGCGGGCCACGATTCCCGGCGGCTGGTTCGTCTCTGCGAGCTGCTCGAGCCACCTCCGCGCAGAGGGCTTCCTCGACCTCCTCGCAGCCTCTGCGGAGCGCTCCGAGCGGAGCTTCCGCGTCGTCGAGGTGCGGGGCGCAGGCATCGACCACCCCACGCTGGCAGCCTTCCCGCAGGGCGCCTACCTCAAGTTCGTCATGGGACGACTCGACGGCCTCAGAGGCTAAACCGCGCCAGCAGCTCCGTGTGCCGCGTCTGCGGCAGCAGGTCGTGGGCGCTCAGCTCATCCAGTCGGTAGCCCTCCGCCATCAACCGGCTGGCATCCCGCGCAAAGCTGTCCGGGTTGCAGCTCATGTAGATGATTGTCGCCGGCCGCAGCGTCAGCAGCCCTGCCAGCACAGCGGCCTCGAGCCCCTTGCGCGGCGGATTGACCACCACCGCGTCGGGCCGCTCCCAACCGGCTGCAAAGGCCTCCGCAGCGGTGATCATTTCAAAGCGCGCCTGCACAGAAAGCGTCGCCGCCACGGACTGCGCTGCCGCGATGCTCGATGCACTGCTCTCAGCGCCGAACAGCTTCGAGACGCCGCCCACGACCACACCGTGCAGGCCGATGGCGCCCATGCCGCAGTAGAGGTCCCACACCGTCTCGGCGCCGGCCAGCCAGCTGCCCGCGAGCTCATAGATCTCGCCCGCCGCCTCGGCGTTCAGTTGTGCAAAACCGGCCGTCCCGATCGGAAGATCCAACCGTCCGTAGCGCTCCAGAACGAACGGCGCGCCGGCGGCCCAAACAGGCTCAGCACGCCGCACGGCGTCGCCCTGGTCTTCGTTCACCGACCAGCCCCAGCCCGACCATTCCATGCGAGTATCGAGGCCCTGCGTCCAAGCCGGAGGTGCCGCCATCGCGCGACCGAAGATCAGCTCGCCCACCACCTCGCCTGCACGGTTTCCGCGCAGCACAAGATAGCGCGGCCACTCGGGCTGAGGCGCGTTGGAGAGCTCCCGCACAAACCGGGATGCCGCAGCGTCGATGGCCGGCAACACTGCGACGCAGGGGATCATGTCGGCGAGCTCCGCGCCCGCAGGGACGCGGCTGGCAAGCATGGCCAGTCCGTCGATGTCAGCCACCACATGGTAGATGTTCCGGTTGCGATAGCCGAGCGAGGGGCCAGAGCGCTCCAGCACGGGCGTCACACCAATGGAGGCCAGCGCAGCGTGGAGCCAGCGCACCTTCAGCGCGATACCAGAGGCCTCCTGCATGGGCAGGAGCGGGCAGCCGCCGCACCGAACCGCACCTTGCATCGCGGCTACGCAGCGCTCGCGGGGTGGCTCCGCGGAGGGCACGATCCGGGTGTCGAGCACCCGCCCCCATGCCATGGGCCGGTGGGGGCTCACATGGTCGAGCTCCACGTAGCCTTTGCAGCCCAGCACCATCTCGGCGACCCGCACCTCGAGCGCCCCCTCATAGGCTACGCATGAGCCATCCTCCGCCACCTCCTCAAAGGTGAGCACGAGCCTGTCGCCGGGCCTGAAGCGGCGCGGGGCGGAGGAGGGATTTGAAGGTCGCTGCTTCATGTTTCGCTCACCAATCCCTGCAATCCGACAGCCTATTCCTTGCGCCGTCGATGCGAGACCTTATCCACTCCGCAACCTGCGTCAAAAGTGTGACTTCCGACGAGCGCAGGCTATCCCATTTTCAGCGCCGGCGGCCTGTCGCCGACGCCAACCGACTGCAAGGATGAACATGTCTTCGAACCTCCTCGACCGCCGCACCTTCCTCACCCGCGCCGCACTCCTTGGTGGAACGGCCGCCGGACTCAGCCTCCTTGTTGGCTGCGGCAAGGGCGGCGCCCTCGTCTGCACCGACACGGCCTCGCTCAAGCCCGACGAGCTCGCCACCCGCACCAGCTCCAACTACGTTGACGCCTCCACAGACCCGACCAAGCTCTGCAGCAGCTGCACCCTCTATCTGCCCGCCGCTGAGGGCGCTTGTGGCGGCTGTTCGGTCGTCAAGGGCCCCATCAACCCCAACGGCTACTGCATCTCGTGGGTCAAAAAGGCCTGAGCCAACGCCTCAGCGGCGACAGACCACGACCCGCTCCAGAAGCGCAACAGAGGGTCCGTCGCCGCCTGCGAAGCTCTCCACCCACTCCATCGTCCCAGCGTCGTCCGTCACCTGCCAGCCGCTCTCGCGCAGCTCGCGGTGAATCTCTTCGGTCGTGACGGCGCCCACAAGCGGCTCGCCAAGCCCGCCAAAGGCTGCTCGTACCAGCGGCAGTAGCGCGCGAGGAATCGAGGCCAGCGCCGGCAGCATGTAGCTCTCCGCGAGCCAGCTCCCTGCGGCGCTCAGCGCGACAATCTCGGCCAGCGTCGACTTCCGCGCCTCGGCCGTCAGGTAGGGCGTCACCCCCTCCCAAACCCAGAGCGTCGGAACGGCAGCAGCGAAGCCCTCCGCAAGCAGACGAGCACCAAGCCGCTCTACGAGGAAATCCACCGACACATGGCGCACACCGCCCGTCCGGTGGATGCGGCTCGAGGCCTGCCGCTTCCAACCCTGCGTGGCGGGGTGATCCACCTCGAACAGCGGCAGGTGCAGGAGCGCCTCGAGCCGATAGGCCCGCGCATCGAGACCCGCGCCCACCACCACCATCTGCCCGATGCCGGATGCAGCCGCCTCTCGCGCAACGCGGTCGATGTAGCGGGTGCGCAGGCCGGCATGGTCTACCAATCCGCCGCTCGCCGTCCGGACAAGCTTCGCCGCCATCGGGCTGCTCCGCGTCAGACGGGCGATCCGCGACAGCCAGCCCGCAGCATGGGGCGGCGAGAGCAGCGGCGCGAGGCCGTCCACATCGCCCCCGATGGGAGAGACACCCTCGCCCGAAAGGTAGCGTGCGGCGCTCACGATGGTCGCGGTTCGGCTCGGAAGATTGGCGCGCATCTGACCTCCTTCGATTCTGGCTAGGCGGAGCAGCCCGCGGAGGTTACACTTGGCAGCATGACCCATCTGCGTCCACCAGCCTCGCAACGCCACCTTCTCGTCGCCGCATTCTTGGCCGCCACGCTGGCTCGTTGCGCAAACGCACCGGAGGGCGAAGCCACACATGCGGGCGCCACCCTGCGCTCCACCGAGCAGGCCGCCACAAGACGGTGCGGCCCTCTGGATGCCAGCGGCAACCCGCTCCGCGTACGCGGCATCGACGTCTCCTACTACCAGGGGACCATCGATTGGCCGGCCGTCGCAGCCACCGACATCCGCTTTGCCGTCGTCCGTCTCTCCGACGGCGTCGGCACCCGCGACAGCCAGTTTGTGCGCAACTGGCAGGAGAGCAGGCGCGCAGGCCTCATCCGCGGCTTCTACCAGTACTTCCGAGCATCTGCGGGCGGTGCGGCTCAGGCGCAGCTCGCTGTCGACCGGCTGGCCGAGGCGGGCGGCTTCCTGAGCAGCGACCTGCCCCCCGTGCTCGATATCGAGACCCTCGATGGTCGCACCGCAACGCAGGTCGCAGCCGAGGCCACCATCTGGGTCGCGGCCATGCGCGAGGCCACTGGCAAAGAGCCCATCATCTACACCGGCGCCTACTTCTGGGACGACAACGGGCTGCCGGACAGCCTCAACACCCAGCCGCTCTGGACCGCAAACTACACCACCAACCCCTGCCCCTGGACCTCCGATTCCTGGGACCGCTGGACCCTCTGGCAGTACACGGACAGCGGCACGGTGAGCGGCATCGCCGGCCCGGTCGACCTCGACTACTTTGCCGGCACCCTCGACGACCTCCAGCGCTTCGCCAACGCGACCATCGCCCCGAGCTGCGAGCCCGACTGCCCCACCTGTGTCGACCGCTGCGCCGCCACAGACCTCCGCACCTGCATCGGCGACGCCACCTTCACCCGCTGCGAGCCCTCCGCTGACGGCTGCCTCGCCTGGGGTGCGCCGCAGCTCTGCCCCGCCGGCACAATCTGCGAGGCCGGTGACTGCAACCGCGCTCCGGACGCCGACACAGGCACCACGGATGCGGACGCCGACACAGGCACCACGGACACCGACACAGGCACCCCGGACGCAGCGACCGACACCGGTACACCCGACGCGCCGGCCGACACCGGCACGACCGATGCAGATACCGGCACGACCGACGCGACCGCCGACACCGGTGCTGACACGCTCCCGGATACCGCCGCAGACACGCAGCCAGACACCCGCGCAGACAGCAGCTCCGCAGAGGCAGAGTCCGACGCAGAGGCGCCCCTCGACACGCAGAGCGAGGCCAGCGAAACTGGCTGCAGCAGTGCCGGCGCGACCACTGCAGGATGGCTCCCGCTCCTGCTCGTCGCCCTCCTACGCCGCCGCAAGAACCCATGAGCCGGCTCCCCACTGCCGACGAACTCGACGACGCCTGGGCCGCCGTCCGCGGCCGCATGGAGCCCTCGCCCATCCTAGAGCGCGACGGCCTGCTCTGGAAGTGCGAGACCGAGCTCCCCACCGGCTCCTTCAAGGTGCGCGGCGCCACCGTCGCCGCCGCCGCGCTCGCCTCCGCCCGCGGCCTTGTCGCCGCCTCTGCCGGCAATCACGGGCTCGGCCTCTGCTGGGCAACGGCGCCCGCCCGCACGCCCCTCACCATCGTCGTCCCGCGCGAATGTCCCGAGCTCAAACGGAACAAACTCGCGGCCTTCGACCACGCCACCATCCGTGTCTGCGAGGCACCCGGTTACGACGCCGCAGAGGCCCTCGCCCGCACCATCGCGTCCGACGAAGATCGACCCTTCGTCAGCCCCTTCGACCACCCGCTCGTGATGGCCGGAAACGGCGGAACCCTGCTCCGTGAACTCATGGAGCAGCTGCCCGACGCCGGCACCATCATCGTCCCGGTCGGAGGTGGCGGCCTGCTCGCCGGCCTGATCGCTGCGCGCGCGCGGCTCCCCGAATCCAAACGGCCCGACCTCGTCGCCGTGCAGTCCGAGGCCTCACCCGCCTTCTTCGCGAGCCTCCGAGACCGCCACGCCTACACCGCCTGGCCGCCCGCAGAGAGCGTCGCAGAGGGGCTCGAAGGCGGCACGGGCGCCGTCGCTGTAGCAGCCGCACTCGAGGCGGGGCTCCGCTGCCTGCTCGTCTCCGAGGAGCAGATCATCGCCGCCCGCACCCGGCTCTGGGAGGTGCACGGCTGGAAGGCTGAGGGCAGCGCAGCGGTCGTCGAGGCCGCCAGAGCCGCGGGACTCCTCGAAGGTCTGCGTGGCCCCGTCATCGGCCTGCTCACGGGCAGAAACACCGCGTGATCTTCCGCAACGCTCTTGCGCGTTGCAGCCTCGCCCTCGCTTGGGTAATCGCGCCCCACCCCATGCCCTTGGACGCCCCATGCGTGACCTGCTGACCGGACTGCTCGAACCCACCCCCGTCCTCGATCACGGCTTTGTCCGGCTCGTCGACGCCATGCCCCGCATCGCCGAAGAGGGCGAGACCGCAGACCACGCCATCGTCCGCGCCGCCCGCGTCTCCTACCAGACCGGCACCAAGGCCTCGCGCACCGACCGCGGCCTCATCCGCTACCTCATGCGCAACTTCCACACCTCGCCCTTCGAGATGGTGGAGTTCAAGTTCCACACCAAGATGCCCATCTTCGTCGCGCGGCAGTGGGTGCGCCACCGCACCGCCTCCATCAACGAGGTCTCGGCCCGCTACTCCGTGCTCCCCGAGGAGTTCTACATCCCGGAGCCCGAGGCCGTCGGCGCCCAGGCAACCTCCAACCGCCAGGGCCGCAGCGAAGGCCTCCTCGACATCGCGACCATCGAAGAGACCCGCACCGTCCTCCGCGACCAGGCCAGCGGCGCCTTCGCCAGCTACCAGGGACTTCTCGACAAGGAGGTCGCCCGCGAGCTCTCGCGCGCCGTCCTGCCCGTCAACGCCTATACCGAGTGGTACTGGAAGGCCAACCTGCTCAACGTCTTCCGCTTCCTGCAGCTCCGCCTCGACCACCACGCGCAGTATGAAATCCGGGTCTATGCCGAGGCCATGGCTGCCATCGTCAAACAGGTCGCGCCCTGGAGCTACGAGGCCTTCGAGGACTACTGGATGAACGGCGCACGCCTCTCCAGCCTCGAGTGGGGCGCCATCTCGTCGGAGCTCACCGAAGAGCAGCGCGCCAGCATCTTGAAGCGGCTGGAGCACACGCTCTCTGCCGGCGAACTCCGCGAGCTCGAGCACAAGCTCTCCAAGTAGCCAAGGCCCCGCTCGGGGACCCTCAGCGACCTAGTCGTCGCTGGGGACCGGCGTCAGATCGTTCGGGTCGGTGTCCATCAGCATCCGGCGGCTGCCGGGCGAGGTGGGCTCGTCCCACTCGATCCGGTCGTCCTCTGCCTTACGCACGGTCTCGATGGCGATGGTGTCGGCCTGCGACGCCAACGCCACCTCCACAACCAGCACCGTGATGTTGTCGCGACCGCCGGCCTGCAACGCCCGCTCCACCAAACGGTCGCTGATATCCTCGAGCGACAGGTGGGCGTCGCCGAGAAAAAACTCCAGCTGGCTGTCGGAGACGAGGTCGGAGAGGCCGTCGCTGCAGAGCAGGAATCGGTCGCCCGGCTGCACTGCAAGCTCCTGGGCCTCCACATCCACATCGCCCTCCAGACCGAGTGCGCGCATGATGACGTTCGACATCGTCGCTGCTGCGAGGCGTGCCTCTGCATCGCGGCCAAGGCCGAAGAGGAAGTTCGAGAGGCTGTGATCCGGCGTGACCTGCGCAATCCGGCCGCCGCGCAGCAGGTAGGCTCGGCTGTCGCCAGCGTGACAGATGGAGGCCGTGTCGCCCGTGAACTGCATGCCCACGACCGTCGTCCCCATGCCCTGACGCGAACCCACCTCGAGCGACGCCTGGTAGATGGCTCGGTTGGCCATCAGCATCGACTGTTCGAGCAGCATCGTGGCCCCACCAACACCCGCGGTTGTCGGGAAGGGAATCCTCCGAAGCCGCTGCGACCCCTGGTAAAAGTCTGCAATCGTCTTGACGCAGATCTCCGAGGCAATCTGCCCTGCGGCATGACCGCCCATGCCATCAGCAACCACATAGAGACCGTTCGCCGGCATCACGACGAAGTTGTCTTCGTTCTCGTCGCGAACCAGCCCAACGTGGCTGCGAACCGCGAACCGAAGCGCCAACTCAGGCGTCGCGACGGCACCCTCTTGGTCCAGCGCGAGCGGCATCCTGTGCGGCTGCGGCGGGTGCGACAAGAAGAAGGGCTCGGTTCCCGGAAGGAGCTTCCAGTCCGTGCAAACCCCGACATAGGTATCCGGCTTCGCGCTCGGCGCGCGGCGTGCGGGATTCTCTATCCCCTTCTTGCGGCGGATGGGCTTCGACAAACGGTGCTCCGAGCGGCGATCGACTGAGGGCAGCCCTCTAGCACAAACAGGCCCGACCCGTCACACCAATCTTTGCAGCGCCAAGTGTGCTGCTCCTAGCAGCCCT
>JABMMX010000366.1 GCA_013205435.1 Deltaproteobacteria bacterium | reverse complement strand
GGGCCAGTTCGACCGCCTCGAAGGTCTCGGTGAGGGTGCCGATCTGGTTGACCTTGATGAGGATGCTGTTGGCGATGCCGCCGTCGATGCCGCGGGCGAGCTCCTTGGCATTTGTGACAAACAGGTCATCGCCGACGAGCTGGACGCGGGTGCCGATGCGCTCGGTGAGGAGCTTCCAGCCGGCCCAGTCGTTCTCGCCCATGCCGTCTTCGATGGAGACGATGGGGTAGCGGTCGCAGAGCCCCTCGAGGTAGTCGACCATCTCGACCGAGGTGAGCGTGCGGCCCTCGCCGGAGAGGCGGTAGACCTTGGCCTCGGCGTCCCAGAACTCCGAGGCGGCGCAGTCGAGGGCAAGGCCGAGGTGGCGGCCGGGCTCGTAGCCGGCGGCGATGATGGCCTCGACGATGATGGCGAGCGCAGCCTCGTTGCTCTGCAGGTTGGGGGCAAAGCCACCCTCGTCGCCCACGCTGGTTGCCAGGCCGCGGGCCTTGAGCACCTTCTTGAGGGCGTGGAAGACCTCGGTGCCGGCGCGGAGCCCCTCGGAGAAGGAGGGGAAGCCGCCGGGGACGACCATGAACTCCTGGATGTCCACGGAGGTGTCGGCGTGGCTGCCGCCGTTGAGGATGTTCATGAGCGGCACGGGGAGCGTGCGGGCGAGCGGGCCACCGAGGTAGCGGTAGAGCGGCATGCCGAGCTCGTTGGAGGCAGCGTGTGCCGCGGCCATCGAGACTCCGAGGATGGCGTTGGCTCCGAGCCTGTGCTTGTCGTCGGTGCCGTCGAGGTCGCGGAGGATCTGGTCGAGCTCCATCTGGTCTGCAGCGGAGAGGCCGACGACGGCGGGAGCGAGGACCTCTTCGACGTTGCGGACGGCCTTGAGCACGCCCTTGCCGAGAAAGCGCTTCTTGTCGCCATCGCGGAGTTCAACGGCTTCGCGCTCGCCCGTGGAGGCGCCCGAGGGGACGGCTGCGCGGCCGGTCGCGCCGGAAAGGAGGGTGACATCGACCTCAACGGTGGGGTTGCCACGGGAGTCGAGAATTTCGCGCGCCTGGACTTCGATGATGGTCATGTTGGGGTCTCCGGAGAAAGGGGAACGATGGGTGGAAGAGGAGCCGCGCTGGGGCGGGAGACGAGGTTGAAGCCGATGGGTTGCAGCTCGCCGGCCGGCGTGGCGCCGTAGAAGGCGAAAGCGCCCTGCTCAGGGTCGAGCGATGCGACGACGGTGAAGGGGAGATGGAAGAGGGTCCGGTGGACCATGCGGGCGAGCGGCGGGAGGTTTCCGGCGGTGCCGCGTTCGATGTGCACCCAGCCTACAATGCGGTGTGGCGCATGGGTGCGTCGTACTCGGTTGTGGATCTGCGTCCAGTCGGCGTCGAGCTCGTTGGCGAAGGCGAGCGGGTCGGCATGGGCTGCGAAGTCGCAGAAGCCGTGTAGCTCCACATAGGGGCCGAGCGGGCCCATGAAGGGGCCGCCGACGAGGAGCGCAGCCTGGTAGCCCTCGGTGCGAACGGTGGAGGCCTCGAGGAGCGCCTCGAGCATCTCGCGCCAGACAAAGAGTGTGGCACCCGCGGCGCGCGGCGCGCCAAAACGTCGGATCAGCGTGCGCTCGTTGGGGGCAACGGGCGGCCGAATGGGCACGGCCAGCGCACGGCGTTCAGCGCTCACGTGCAGGCTCCGCGGGCAGGACGAGCGACTCGATGAGGAGCGCAGCCTCGGAGACCGCCTTGACCGCGCCGGTGGCGGTGTCAGAGGTCCAGACAACGTTTTCGATTTCGGTGCCGTAGCGCACGTCGAGGGTCAGATTGAAGAGGCCGGGCGTGCCGCTCTCGACTGCCGTCCAGCCGCCAAACTCGGCTGCACCGTTGCGGTCAGGGAAGCGGACGAGCACCGCCGCTGCCTGCTGCCGAAGCGGCTCGGCAACGAGGAAGCGGAGCGCGCGCCGGTCGAGCTTTCGCTCTCGCATGGGGTTGCCGCGGGCACGGGTCAGGTCACGCGGGAAGGCCTCGGCGAGCAACTTGGGATCGGTCGCGGCAGCGGCCTGTGCAACGGCGTTGGCGCTCAGGTCTGCGGGCTTCACGGCGCGGCTGGCGAGGTCGACCTCCCAGGTGGCAAACTTGCTCTCACCGGCCTCCTTCCAGGCGTAGGCGACGGAGTAGGCGGGCTTCTCGGGCGGCTTGGAGCGGAGCAGCGTCACCGACCAGCCGAGCGGCTCGACTGCCCTGCCCTCCTTGGCGGCCGTACGGAGGCTGGCGAGGAGCGCAGAGGAGATGGCAAGCTCCTTGGGGCCGGCAGCGCCGAGCAGCGTGGAGAGTAGGAGGGTGTCGGCCGGCAGCGGCGCCTTGGTCCATGCGTCGAGCGAAGGAGCGGCGAAGATTTCGGCATAGGCGTTGGCGGCGACGACGGCGGAACCACCGGCGGGTAGGGCCGCCTTGTCGAGCTGAACGCCCCAGCGGGGACCTACGGCGAGGCCTGCGATCTGGGTCTGCCAGGCGACCTCGTAGACCCCATCCTTCACCCGGGTCGCGCTCCACGTTGGCTTTGCGGCAGCAAGCCCGGGGAAGAGGATCGCGGCGTCGCTGAGTCCAACACCGAGCGGGCCGCGGGGCGTCGCAGACTGCTGGACGAGCGCGATGGCCTCGGCCTGGCGATCTGCGAAGGGGTCGGCCGGAGGCAGTGACGGCGCAGCGATGACGGGTGCAGGCGCGGGCAGCACCGTCGGGGCAGGCGGGTTCTGCAGGAGCCAGAAGAGCAGTGCGCCGAGGCCGGCCGCTACAGCGACAGCCATGACCAGGAGGAACTTGAGGTGCTCTCTCTTCATCGTCGGTCGCCTCCTACTCTCCGCGCAGGCTTCTCGCGGCCGACCAGTTGAAGCAAAAACGCGACCAGCGCCGCGGCCGCACTCAAGATGAAACCGCCCGTCACAGCAAGCCGCCTGGCGAGTTCGGCGCGGCGCGCCGCGAGCTCGGCCTGAGCGACCTGGAGGCGGGCCTGGCCCTCGAGCACCGTCTGATCTCGGCGTGCGCGCCGGTCTTCGATGCGCCGCTCCGAGATGCGCTGCAGCCGCTCGCTCTCCGTCGGCAGCACGGTGGTGTCTTCGCGGTATCGTGTAGACTGGTCTCGCTGCTCGAGCTGGTAGCGCTCGAAGGCGGCATTGGCTTGGGCCACGGTCTGCGTCTGGTTCTGCTGCAAGCGGTCGAGTTCGACCTGCACCGCGGCAGGCACCGCGCGATAGGTGAAGTGGTGCCAAGTGACGCCCGCGGCGACGAAGCCTGCGAGGATGGCAACGAAGATGGGCGTACGGACCTCGCGCCGGCTCTGACGGGCCGACTCCTGCCAGATGATCTGCGAGGCGCGGATCTGGTCGACCATGCTGGAGGGGGCTGCTTCGCGGCGCGCAGATCCGGTCGACGGGGGCTCTGCGCGCACCGACGAGGGCGGCCGAAAGGCGACGGGCGGCGGAGGCTTGCGGAGAGGCGCTGCAGGCGACGCGTCGAACTCCGCGACAGGTGCAACGACGGCCGGCGCGCCGCTGCTCGGCATCACACGGGCGCCATGGGCGAGGAGGGGGATGGGCGACATGGCGATGACGGAGTCTGCGCCAACGCGGAATCGGTCGGGCTCTGCGGGCTGCCAGGCTACGCCGGGGTGCGACCCGGTGCTTGGCAGGCGGGCAGCCCCTGCAGTCGCGGAGGCCTGCGCGCCATGCGGGTTGTGAGCCTCAGAAACATGGGCGGCTGGTGCCGCGGCGGGGGCAGGATGCGAGGCTGCAGGAGCCACGGGCGCAGCGGGTGCGGGTACTCCGCCATCGAAGCGCAGGGTATGCTTGGCAGCACGCATGGGGATCGCCGCGGAGATGGGCGCAAAGCGACCGCTGTTCCGGTGCGAGGGGCGGCGAGCGAGCAGCGCAGCCCAGTCTGCGTCGACACCGGTCAGCGTCGATGCGGTGCCAACCCAGATGGCAGAGGTTGCCCGGTCAACAGCGAGACGGGCGCCAGCGCCGGGAGCGAGTTGCACCCAATCGAGCAGCAGCCCATCGGCGCTGCTGGTAACTGCGAGGCGGCCTTCAACATCCAGGGTGACAATGGCCTTGCCGCCGGCGGCGAAGCAGGCACCGCAGATGGCAGAACCGTGCACGATGTCGTGGGCAAGTTGACGGCCCTCGTCGAGGTCCCACTGTCGCGCGATGCCATCGGCGCCGTAGGTGAGGAGCGCTCCCCGCTCACTGCTCGCAGCCACACCGAGCACCGCGCCGGCGTGAGCGTCGAACTGCATGTGACGGCGGCCCGAGGCTGCCTCCCAGATGACAACGCGGCCGGACGCATCGCCAACGCCGACGAGCAGGTCGTTCCAGAGGAAGCCGGTCCAGTGGGGCTGCTGGCTCTGCGTGAGCCGATGCAGCACCGAGATATTGGAGACATCCCAGAGCCAGACCTCGCCCGAAGGAAGCGCAGCAACAACGCGGAGCCCGTCGGCGCTGATGCCCGTCCGGACGACCGCCTCGGGATGGCCCTCAAGCGCGCCGGCGTGGAGGAAGCCACCACCGAGTGTGGGAAAGTCGTAGATGTGGATGGTCCGGCCCGCCGCCACCGCCATGCGGGCCGCACGGAGCGCCATCTCTGCGTCTACCGCGGGCTGCAGGTGCGAGTGAATGGGCGAAGCATGGAGCGCTGCCACGGGAAGGCTCCAGGCCGGCAGCGCGACCTCCTCATCGCCCGGCTCGGCCGCGATGGTGATGGAATGCGCAACCTCAAGCGGCACGCCGGCCCAGAGCTCGAGGCCGCTCTCATCCGCCCAGCCTGCGGTGACAACTGCGCCGCCGCGCGGATCGGAGCAGATGGCGATGTTGCTTCCGTAACGGCCGGCAATCGCGCGGTGGGCGCGAAGAAGCCCGTGGGCCTCGCCCCAGACGACTCTGCTTTGCGTTGGGTCCTGCATCTACTCGCTGACTCACGGACTGGTCTGCTTGCCGCCAGTTGGGGCGAGTGCTTGCTCGCCTTTCCCTGCAACCAGATTCCGTCTAGCCGAAGTCGCAAGATCGGTCACGCGCGGAATGCGACGCAGCGCGCCGCACAGCCCTTCTACACCGATTCGATTTCTCACCCGTTCGTTCCGGGGCGCCACCCCCCGCCCGACCAGAGGTCCCCATGAAGATGTTGCCCGCCCTGCCCTCGCTCACACGCCGTTCACGCCATCTTTTTGCCGCGGCCGGCCTGCTGGCTCTGGCCACAGGCTGTGCCGGCTCCGCTGCCGGAGGGCCGTCGCTCGAGATCTCCCGCGTCGTGCTCTACCAGTCGGGCGTGGGCTATGTGGAGCGGACGGGTGAACTCGACGGCAGCACGCTGCTGCTGCATGTGCGCCCCGACCAGATCAACGACATCATGGCCAGCTTGGTGGTCCGCGATGTGACCCACAACGACCTGGCCTCCATCTCGCTGCCGCTCGATGCCGCCCGGATTCCACAGCCCTCGCCGCTCCCTCCGGAGCTTCAGGGCGGCAGCGGACTGATGGCCGCTCTTCGCGCCCTCATCGGCGCGGAGGTTACCGTTCGCACCAACGAGGGCGCCAGCGATGGTCGCATCCTCGGCACAGAGTCGACCGGCACCGGCGACGAGGTCCTGACCCTCGTGACCGGCGAGGGGCGCCTCAAGGCCATCAAGGTGGCGACCGTCACCTCGGTAGACCTGCACGACACGGCGCTCTCCGACGGCCTGACCCGGAGCCTCGATGCGAGCCTCTCGTCGGGCGACTGGAAGTCGGTCGAGGTGACCATCCGCTTCCCCTCCGACGAGGCCCGCGAGGTGGCGCTCGCCTACCTGGTCGAGATGCCCACCTGGCGCCCCATCTACCGGGCGATTGTAAGCGACGGGAAGCTCCGGCTGGACGGCTACGCCATCGTCGACAACACCTCGGGCGAGGCCTGGGAGGAGGTGAACCTGAGCCTCACCGACGGCACCCCCATCTCCTTCAAGATGGACCTTCGCACCCCGGTACAGCCGCAGCGCCCCGACATGACCGGCTACGGGCTGCTCGACCAGGCCTCCATGGCGCCGCCACCGCCGATGGCCGCGCGTGGCATGGCTGCTGAGATGGCAATGCCGATGCGAGCGGCGCTCGACAACTACGAGTACGATGCGCCGGGCGTCTCGGTGATGGGAGGAGGCGCCTATGGCGGCGCTCCGATGGCCAAGGGCATGGGCCGCATGGCGGCACCACCTGCAGTCTTCGGCGGCGAAGCGCTGCCCTCCGCAGAGGCGGAAGGCGCCGATATGGGCGCCCTCTTCCGGTACGACATCCCCGTGCCCATCTCGGTGGCCAACGGCGCCAGCGTCTTGGTGCCGATTGTTCACGCGATGCTCGACGGCGCAGACGCGCTGGTCTTCGAGCCGGGCAACGGCGCAGCGAGCCAGGTGCACCCCTACCGGGCGCTCCACATCAAGAACACGGGCAAGACCCCCATCCAGCCGGCGCCCATCACCGTCTACTCCGACAGCGCCTACGCCGGCTCCGCTGTGACCCCCTACATCGGCCTCGGCCAGAGCGCCGTTGTCCCCTTCGGCATCGAGAGCGATGTCTCGGTCTCCACCACCACGAACGACCACCGCGGTCCGGCGATCCTCATCAAGATGGACGGCGGCAACATCTTCGCCCAGTCCGAGTATACCGTCACCGACAAGGTCTCTGTCGACAGCGCCCTGCCAGACGGCGCCAAGCTCTTCGTCAAGGTTGCCCGCCGCGAGGACTACGAACTCAAGCTCCCGGCGGGGGCGACCAAAGAGGACCACCCCGGCTTCTACCTCGTCGCCCTGCCTCTGAAGGCGACGGGAGCCAGCACCTTCGAGATGGAGCAGTCGACCCGCTCCAACACCACGCTGGCCATCAATGCGACGGAGCTGCCCGACCTCATCGGAGCCTACCTCTCGGGCGGCAAGGCCCGCCCCGAGGTGACGCGCCAGCTGCAGGAGCTGAACGGCAAGCTCCGCGAGATGGCGACCATCAACACCGGGCTCGACAGCATCCGCCAGCTGCGGGCCGACCTGCAGAACCGGACCCAGGAGCTGCGGCAGAACCTCGCGGCCATCGGGACCTCGACCACCAACGCCGACCTGCGCCAGACGCTGTTGGACCGGCTGGCGAACTCCGAGCAGGAGCTCGAGAAGCTGGTGGGCCGGCTGGTCGAGGGCCAAGAGCGCTCTTCGCGGCTCCGCATCGAGGCGTCGGAGCTGCTCAAGAGCATCAAGCTGGGCGACTGACCGCAACGAGCGGCGCCACCCGTCGACCGGTTAGGTCAGGTCGACGCGGAGGAGGGTGTTGCCGAGGTAGAGGTAGTCGCCGTGGGTGACATCGCTCTTGGCGGCAATCTTCACATAGGTGCCGTTGGTCGAGCCGAGGTCTTCGAGGATGGCAGTGCCGTCATCGGAGCCGAGCAGACGGGCATGCTTGGTCGAGAGGTGGGCGTCGGAGGTGAAGGCGATGGAGGAGCCCTCGCCACCGATGGTCAGCTCGTTGTTCGAGGAGGTAGCCGACAGGCCGGGCTTTCCGCCCTCGAGGATCTGGAGGAGGCGGAAGTTGCCCTTGCGGCGCGGGCTGGTGAGCAGCAGCGTGCCGTCGGCGGTGGGGTGGCTCTCGGCAGGGTTGACGAGGTCGTAGCGGAAGAGCTGGTTGCCGGTGCGGATGATGTCGCCGGCCTTGACCACGGCGGTGCCGCGGACGCGGAGGAAGGTGCCGTTGCTGCTGTGGTCAGCAATCTGGATGCGGCCCTTGGTCTTGGTGAGGGTGGCGTGGGAGACGCTCACACCGAGGTCTTCGGCGAGGATGACGTCGCCGTTCTTGCGACCAATCTCGTGCTCTGAGCCACCGAGGCCGATGGAGAGACCGTTGGGGCAGGGGCCGGAGACGACGGTGAGGCGGACGTGACCGCTGCGAACCAGGGGACCGAGGGGCTGCGTCTTGCGGGGCTTCGAATCGGACACGGCTGACTCCATAGAGCAGGTAGTTGCGGCGGTGTAACCGCATGGCCGTGAGGTGGTCAAGCCTTTGCGCGGCGCGGGGGGAAGATATGAAGTTCGGGGGCTGTTTCGAGTGGGGAGCAACTTTGCTAGTCTGCCGCTTCTCTCTCTTCTGCATACGCATGCCCGCAACCGCACTCTTCCACTGTCTGTCCGGCTCGACGGCTCCGTGAAGATCACGCGTCGCCTTCAGTTCTCGGGCGTGCGCCTGCTCTTCTGGGGCTTCGCTGTGCTGTGTGTCGGCCTCTACCTGTTCGACCGGAGCCCGGTGACGCTGCAGGCGAGCGAGGCGACGGTGATCGGGACGATGCAGGCGCGGGCGGGCTTGGGCGACGTGCTTGTGGTGCTCGACGCGGAGGAGATGGTGCGCTCGTCTGCGGCGGGGCGGTTTGAGCGAAGCTGGTCGTGGGTCGATGCGATTGAGCAGGAGGTGGGGCCGGTTCGGACCGCGCAGACCTCGGAGCTGAGCGCGAAGATGCTCGAGTCGACCGCCTTTGTGATTGTGACGCAGTCTTCGAATGCGACAGAGCAGATGCAGCGCCACTTGGGGCTGCTGGAGGGGTTTGTGAGCCGCGGCGGCACGCTGCTGCTGGAGATTCCGCAGGGGGCGCTCCGTGCCACCTTTGCGGCAGACGGAGAGGGCGGCTGGCGCTCTCCGCGGGCGATCACGGCGGTGGATCGGGTGACGCCCGACGTTGCGGTGCCGCTGCTGAAGATGCCGCTCTTTACCCGGTTTGTGGGTTCGACGCGGCCGCCGAAGGATGCAGTCAGCTTTATCGCGATGGACGGTTCACCGGTGGTCTACGCCACGCGGCGCGGTGACGGGGCGGTGGTTGTGGTGGACTTCGACTTCGGTTCGCAGGTCTCGGCGCTACAGCAGGGGCTCCCGACGAGCGAGGGGCGGTTGGAGCCTCGGGTGCCGGGCGATGCGCTGCATACCTCCGACCTCATCGCTGCTCCGTCGCTTGCGACGGCGACGGCGCCCTATGCCGACCTGCTTGAGGCCTACGTCTTGCATGTGGCGATGGGCTTTGCCTCGCCGATGGTGGCGCTGTGGCCCTTCCCGGCCGGGGCCCCGGGGGCGCTGCTCAGCAGCCACGATGCGGTCTCCTATGCGGGCCGCCCGCTCTGGATGTCGGCGCACGAGAAGACGCTGGATGCGCGGACAACGACCTTTCTTGCCGCGAGCAGCTACCCGGAAGCCGCGCATGCATCGGTGGCCGTAGACGAGGATGTGGCCGGTCAGTCGGCGATGCTCTGGATTACCTCGCCGGCGCATGCGGCAGCGCACAAGCGCTTTGGCTTCTTCGGTGTGGAGCCGGTGCAGGAGCGGCTGTCTTTTGCCGACCAGCTCCGTAGCGTGAAGGCGATCGTGGGCGAAAAGTATGCCATCCGTGGCGCGCGCACCGAGGGCGGGAGCTGGATGCGCGATCCCTTCGCCCCCTATCGGGTGATGGCGGCGCAGCAGATGCGCTATTCGGTGAGTTATGAGCCGCTGCCGAGCACGGGGCTGGGCTTCGGGTTCGGCACCTGCCAGCCCTTCACGCCGGTGGACAACAACGGCCTGCCCTTCCCGCTACTCGAGGTGCCGGTCTGCGCGGCCAACCCGTCGGGGCTGAATGCGAAGGCAGACCTGACGAAGATGGTACAGGATGCGGCGAAGGGTGGCTGGGCGGTGCATGTGCTGACGGGCGCAGATCGCTTCGAGCAGGCGCCGAACATGGTCTGGTTCGAGGCCTGGCAGGCGGCGCTCGATGAGGCGCGGCGGCAGCGGGTCTGGGTGGGCGGCGCGGGTGAGTTCATGGCCTTCCGCAAGCAGCGGGGCGAGACAACGCTCCGCACGTCGCAGCGGAAGGTGATGGCGCGGACTTCAGCCGGGCAGCCGACCGACATCCTCTTCGTGTTTGAGGCGCAGACGAAGCGGGCGGGGCTGGCGGCTGTCTTCCCGCGCCGGCTCGATGGGTTGCGGCTGGTAGAGGCGCGACGGGCGGCCTCGCTCGACGGCCAGGGCGAGCGGATCAGCACCGACGTGAAGGAGCTGAACCAGATCGGACGAGAGGCGGCGATGATTCCTCTCCAGGAGGGGTTCACCACCCTGTCCGTACGGTACAAGAAGTGAAGCGGCTCCCCCTCTTTTCGCAGCGCCGCCGGTTTGGCGTGGAGCTGGCGGTGACGGTTGTCACTGTGCTCGTGATGCTGGCAGCATCGGTGGACGCCCATCGGTTCCGGCTAGCGGCGCCGCAAGAGCGGTTGGCAGCGCCGCGCGGGGAGCGTTCAGGAGCGCGGGGCGAGGTCTGCCTGGTGCTCGACACGCAGCCCAAGGTGGCGGCGAGCGTGTCGGCCTGGAACCTCGATGCGCAGTGGCTCAACGCGCTGGAGCAGGAGGTGGGCACGGCGACGGTCATCCATGCGCGGCAGCTGAGCCGGTCGGCCATCGAGACCTGCGTCTGGTTGCTGGTGCCGGCGCGGGCCGGTGCGGCGATGGATGCGACGCAGGTGCAGTTTGTGCGCGGCTGGATCGAGGATGGCGGCCTGGCGGTGGTGGAGCTGCCGACGGCCGCCTGGGCAGAGTCGCTGGGCATCGAGGCCGACCTGACGGCCGGCAAACAGGCGGCGCGCATGGTCAGGTTCGATACGCCGGCGCCGCGTGGCGGAGCGCGTGCAGAGATCATCAAGGCGCCCTTTTCGGGGGTGGTGGCCCGGTTCAACCCGAAGGAGCGGGTTGTGGGTCGCGACCTGTCGATGCCGTGGGAGACCGACGCCGGACCGGCGGCGGCGATCCTGACGGTGGGCAAAGGCAAGGCGATGGTCTGGTTGACCGATGTGACGAAGTATCTGGCGATGATGCAGCAGGGTCGTCCGGACGACGGGTTCCGGTTGCCGCAGCGGCGGCCGGAGTGGGGCAAAGAGACGACGCTCTCTGCGGCGTCAGTCACATCGTCAGATATGCTTGATAATCAGATACCTTATGCAGATTTGCTAGAGCGACACTTGTTCTATCTTCTGGATCTTGACAGGCCGATTCCACGGCTCTGGCTCTATCCTGGAACCCAGCGTGGCGCCCTCGTCGCCACCCACTCCGAGGCCGGCGACCCCCGAAGAGCCGGCTTCTTTGCCGACTGGGAGCGACAGCATGGTCTCCGCTCGACCCTCTTTGCCGCCGCCGAGGGGCTCTCGCCGGAGGAGCTCGCCAAGGTCGGCCGGGCCAAGGGCGAGCTGCAGCTCGAGTGGGTGCCCCGCGGCCTGCCGCGGCCGCCCACCAAGCGGTGGGGCATTGGCAGCTTTGCCTTCCTTGAGCGGTCCCTCTCGTTGCAGGAGCAGCTGGCGCGGCTGAGCGCCGACGCCCTGCCCTACGGTCCTGCCACCGCCACCCGCACCCGACTGGCCAGCTGGCCGTCGGACGCGCTCGCTGGCTTCGACATCCTCGAGGGGGCCGAGGTGGCCTTCGACATGAGTCTGGGGCCGGCGCCCTCCTGGCTCACCAACAACACCGTGATGCAGGGCTACCTCTTCGGCACGGGCTACCCCTTCCGCCCGATGGGCAAGGATGGCGTTCGCTACGGCCTGACCGAACTGCCCACGGTCGTCTCGGATGCCGCAGCGGGCTACTCCCTCCCCCGACTCAAGGCGATGATGCGGGCCTCCTCGGAGGGCCATCACACGGTGATTTCGGCAGACTGGACAGCCGTTACCATGGTCAACCGCCCTAGCTTTGACGCCCTTGCAGGCTGGCGCGACGCAAAGAAGCTCGCCGGCGAGCTGGAGTTGTGGGTGACCACGCCCTCCGAGTGGCTCGCCTTCGCGCAGCGGCGCAGCCGCGTACAGCTCCACTCGACCTTCTCCCGCGACCAGGGACGCCTCGTGGTCGAGGTGCAGGCGCCGACCGAACCGGCGCAGGCCTCACCCCAAGCCAACGCACCGGCAGCAGAGGCCGCCGCGCCGCTACCCGCCGTGGCCGTGCCGGCGCGGTATCGAGGGCAGCCCATCCGCGAGCTCCTCGTCAATGGACAGCCGCAAGACCTCACCCAGCTCCCGCTCTCGGGCGACCAGGCGCTGGTGCTCGTGCCCAACACACTCGGCTCGATGCGGCTCTCGGTGCTCTACGCGCAGCCCGTGGTGGAGCCGCCGCCTGAGGCGCCAGCGCCCTAGCGACCGAGCGGCAGCCAGAAGCCCTTGGTCTGGTTGTTGTCGCGGGTGAACCAGAGGAGCGCGTAGCCGTTCACGGTGGCGGCGAGCTTGAGGTCGATGACGGTACCACCGGCGTCGGAGACCACCACGCCGGCTGGCGACAGGGGTACTCCGGCGCTGTTGAAGCGGCGGAGCATGAGCGATCGCGCCCGGTCTTCGCCGATGCTGAGCCAGGCAACGGCCACCTCGCCGTCGACCGAGGCGATGGCGGGCTTGGAGATGCCGGCGGTGCCTTCGCTGACAGCGAAGGTGGGGCCGCTGGTGGCGGTCTGGGCAGGGTCGCCCAGTGCGGCGACGGCAGTTGCGGGAAGGAGCAGCCCGCGAAGGCTCTCCTGGCCGCCCTCGAGCTGGATGTAGGCGGCCGCGGCGCCGGAGGCGGTCTCGGTGGCGACCAGGTCTCCGAGTTCGACCGCGTTGGGCACGGGCGTGGTCAGGTCGAGCTCGCCGAGCTGCGATGCATCGGACTCCAGACCAATGACGCGGACCGTGCGGACACCAAGCTCGCTGGAGAGGTAGAGGGCGCCCCAGCGCTCGCCGAGCCGAAGCGCGACGGGGTTGGCGGCCACCTCGTTCGCGCCCGTGAGGCGGGAGGCAGCGCCGAGGATGGGGGTGAGGCTGTCTGCAGCGAGCGGCATGGCGCGGAGCTCGGAGGAGACGCCGGACTGCTCTCTCCAGAGGGCCATGACGAGGTCGGGGCCGGCGGCAAAGGTGAGCTGCGAGAGGGAGGCCTGGCTGCTGGCGTCGCGGAGCGGCAGGCGCGCCCCGATGGCCTGGCCCTCGCCGATGGTACGGCGCGCGACGAAGAGGCCATTGCGGTCGGCGCTGGGCTCGGCCCATCCGAAGAGGAGCGCTGCGTCGGAGAGACCGGCAGTCGTCGAGGGGAGCGCGCGACCTACGGCGGGGAGGAAGCGGGCGCGCTGCGCGCTCACGGGGGCGAGACGCTCAAGGGCGAAGGGTGCCGGCTCTGGCGACGAGGCGAGCGTGGCACCGGCGGTGGAGAAGCGGGCCAGGCCGAGGCCTTCGCTGCCGCCCACGACGAGTCCGAACTCGGTCGAGAGGAGTGAACCGGCCGAGCCGAAGGCGAACTCTTCGCCCCAGGTGGGCAGAGCGGCGAGCGCGATCGGCTCCGCTTCGAGGTCGGCGATCTGCCGGCAGCTCTGCGTGGGCTCGTCGCAGGCATACCCCGCGGTGCACTCATTCTCTGCGGCGCAGGTGTTGAGACAGGCGGTCTGTTCTGCGTTGCAGCGGTAGCCGCCGCAGTCGCGCGCGGCGTCGCAGTCGGGCGCAACGTCGAGGAGCAGGCTACAGCCCGTCAGCGCGAAGGGGAGCAGAAGGGGGGCGAGGAGAGGGAGCCGCATGGTCGAGCCGAAGGAGACGGAGAGCGGCCAGTGTGCCGCAGCCGGCGGGGCGTTGCAAGCGGCTTGGCTGCGGTGGCCTAGAGGAGCTCGTAGGTGAGCATGACCTGGAGGATGTCGTACTGGAGCGTCACTCCAACGCTTGGGTTGACCTCGACCCGCTTGTAGAAGGCATCAACGGAGAGGTCGCGGTGGAGCGGCCACTCGCCGCCGACGATGAGGGCCCAGCCCTCTGGTGTCTCGGCGTCGTTGCGCGAGTTGTTGGCCTGATAGCCCTTGCCGAGGGCGACGATGGCCTTGGGGAAGAGGCCGCCGCGCCGCGTGTCGTAGGTCGCGCCCACGCCGAGGATGCTAACGCCGTAGTTGTCGCCGAGGTTCACGAGGGCCGCGTCGTGGACCAGATAGATGTCGAGGTCGCGGCGGACACGCATGCCAATCTTGAAGCCATAGGCGATGTCGGTGGTGTCGTTGGCGTCGGACTCCAGCTCGACGCCGCCCGTGTCGATGGTGAGCGAGCTGCCATTGATGCCGAAGGAGACGCCGGCGAGGAGCGCCTCGGGGACCTTCTCGCCCGCGTTGGCAACGGCGCAGGGCAGGGTGGTGAGGGCAACTGCGACAAGCGCGCTCCAACGCATGACAACTCCGATGAGACGGCGGGTGGGATTATGGTCGAAGTAGGTAGGCGGGGCGGTGGAGGCAAACTTCGGGCGGTCGCGGAAGGGCGCTGCAGCATCCGCTTCCCTCCCCGCGCGAAGCGGCGTAGCATGCAGCGGTTCGCTCCGCTCTGGTGGCCCCATGCGCTCGACTCTCCGCCTGCTCTCACTCTGCTCCATCGCGACCCAGCTGGGCGTCGCGCTCCTGCCTGCGGTGGTCGCTGCCGAGGAGCTGCCCGACCTAAACCGGGCCGAGGAAGAGGCGGCTCCCGACCCGGCTGCGCTGGTCGGCGAGGCGACGAAGGCCTTCAGCGAGCGCCGCTTTGCCGCCGCTGCGCGTCTCTTCGAGGCAGCCTACAAGCTCGACCCAGACCCGACCCTGGCCTTCAATCTGGCGCGCGCCCACGAAGAGGGTGGCCGGCTGCCCGATGCCCTTCGTCGCTATCGCGAGCTTCTTGCGCAAAGGCCGCCGAAGCAGATTCGGGCTGCCTGCGAGAAGCGGATTGGTCGGGTCGAGAGCGACCTGGTTTCGCAGGGCTACGACCCTGCGACGGTGACCCAGCGAGACTACCGGGTGCGGGGTAGCATCATCGTGGCGAGCGAGCCGGCGGGCGCCGAGGTCTCCATGGATGGCAAGGTGCGAGGCGTGACGCCGCTGACGCTTGAGCGGGTGGATGCCGGTGAGCACACGGTTCGGGTTGCGCTGGAGGGCTTCCAGCCGGTGCAGGAGCAGGTCAAACTTACGGGCCGCGAGGCTGTGCCCTTCCGCGTTACGCTCGAGCGCCGCGGGACGCGCGAAGAGTTTGTGGCGACCGCGCCCGGCACGCTCACCATCGATGCACCCGAGCGGGGCATGGCGGTGCTGCTCGACGGCGACCTCTACGGCTACACGCCCATTGAGGTCGGCCGCATCCCACCGGGGAGCTACGAACTCGAGGTCACGGCGAAGGGCTGGGAGCCCTTTGCGACCACCGTAGAGGTCGTCAGCGGCGAGCCGGTGCGGGTTACGCACAGGTCGGCGCGCATCTTCACCGAAGAGGAGCTCGTCGCGATGGTGCCGAGCGTCTGGCCGGAGCGGCTGCTCTGGACCGGCGCTGGGCTCGGCGGCGTGGGGCTGTTGGCCGGCGTCGTCGCGATCGCTGCGCAGTCGGACTACACCAACAACCGGAGTTCGGTCGGTCGTGCTGACGCGCGCTCTACCGCGCTGACCAGTGCTGCCGTAGCCGACACCTTCTTGGTGCTTGGCGTGCTGACGGCAGGCGCCGGCTATCTGTGGGGCAGGCAGGGTGGCAGCGCGCCAGTCGACGCCGGCGATGACGGCCTGGTGCTGGTTCCCTGGCTGGGCGCGGGCGGCGCCGGCGTGAGCGTCTCGACCGGCTTCTGACCTCCGAGGCGGCTCGGCGCTGACTGGCGCCCTTCCCCCCAGCGAGCAGCC
The DNA here is from genome assembly GCA_013205435.1 of Deltaproteobacteria bacterium. Lineage (GTDB taxonomy): Bacteria > Myxococcota_A > Bradymonadia > REDH01 > REDH01 > CAIWGR01. The sequence continues at coordinate 790 of JABMMX010000366.1, read as the reverse complement.
CCGCAGCTAGGCCGCTAGGCCAGGCCTCTGCGCAGCGGCATGGGCAGCGAGATGTGGTGCCCAAAACGACCGAAGCCGCCCGAGGGCGGCCACGATGGGGCTGCGCCGGAGCGCCGCGGTTAGCGACGGACGATGGCGAGGGTGCGAACGACCGGGTTCTCCTGGGCGTTGAACCTGTAGCTCAGCAGCGCGCGGCCCGAGGTGGGGATGGCCTGACCGAGGTAGAAGCCATAGGCGCCGCCGTAGGAGGCGCCGCGGTTTCCGCCGATGACGGTCGCGGGGGCCGACCAGCCGCTGTCGCCACGGATCTTCTCGACAATCGTGTGCTCGGTGGCGTCCTGGTAGACGACGGAGAGCTGCGTGCCGAGGAAGAGGAGCGAGGAGTCGAGACCGACGCGGGAGGACTGGGACTCACCAGCGAAGTCGCGGAGGCCGTCGTCGAGGAGCTCGTCGGTGGTGGTCGAGATGTTGGCGAGGCGAAGGTCGTTGCGGGTGGCATCGTAATAGGAGACGAAGGTCTCATCTCCCGTGCCGATGTAGAGGTCGGGGAAGCGGCCCACATCGCCAGTATCGACAGCCGCGCCGGAGCCATCGGTGGTCTCGCCGGCGACGATGACGGGGGTTCCCGTGTAGGTGTCGGTGGGGACGCGGACATACTTCAGGTTGCCGTTCTTATCACGCTCGCCGGTCGCGAATCCGCGGCGCACATACCAGCAGTCGCCTTTTACGATCACGTAAGGCGGTAATTTCGTTGAACGATTTGCGAACGATTTTCGCGGCATTTTAACGC
>JABMMX010000365.1 GCA_013205435.1 Deltaproteobacteria bacterium | reverse complement strand
GCGTTGCCGTAGGTGAAGCCGGCGCGGGAGAGGACGGGCAGCGGCGTGCCTCCTCCAGGCGCTTCCGCGGCGCCCACTTGGCCCGTGTAGCTCGGGTCTGCACCACAGATGTAGGCGGGCGGCGTTGTGTCGACGGTGCCTGTGTCAGTGGGCGTTGTGTCAACGGTGCCAGTGTCCGTGGGCGTTGTATCGGCGGTCCCAGTGTCCGTGGGTGTTGTGTCCGGCTGCGTCGTGTCGTCGATCGCGGTATCCGCGACGGTCGTATCCTCGGCGGCCGTATCGTCCATCGCGGTGTCGTTGCTGGTGTCATCGAGCGTGGTGTCTTCGACCGCCGCCGAACCGTCCGCGCCATCGCCGGCGTCTGCCGACGAGCCATCGCTCGCGGTGTCGGCCTGGACCGAACCTGTGTCGACGGAGGAGCCACCAGAGCTGCTGCCGCGACCCCGCGCCACAGTGGGTTCGATGCAGGCTACGAGCAGCAGGCAGGGGAGCATTGCAGTGGCAAATCGAACCAGTCTCATTCTCACTCCAGCGTAATCCGTCGCCCCCCTACCGCAGAGTTGCATGAGGGGGAAGGGCTCCGCCGGCTGAACTTACGTCGGTGGGGGTCTTCGCTTCGCGCCGCGGCTCGCCACGGCGTTCCACGGGTCGACGGGCCAATCATGCTTGGGGTATCGGACCCGCATCTCCTTTCGGACCTCGAGATAGGTCACATTCCAGAAGTTGCGCAGGTCGCGCGTCACCTGCTGCGGACGGTAGTTTGGCGCAAGCAGGTGCAGCACCAGCGGCACGCGGCCCGAGGCCACGGTAGGTGTCTCCGGCCAGCCAAACAGCTCCTGAATCCTCACTGCCAGAAAGGGCGCAGCAGGGTTCGTGTAATCCACCGCATGCTCCGCACCGCTGGGTACGCGCAGTTTGTCGGGCGCCTCCCGATCGAGCGCGCTCCGCTGCTGCGGCGAGAGTGAGCGCATCAGCAGGTGAGTGACCCGTCCATCGCTGAGCGCATCACGGTGGCGCGCACCCATGCAGAGCTCCTCCGCTGCATCGGCAAAGAAGCTGCTCTCCCAGCTCGGCCAGTCGAGCTCGGGCATGGTTGCGCGGAGGAAGGCGACCCGCTGTAGCAGCCGAGCATGGCCTCCCTCTGCCGCCGTGAGAAAGGCGTCGGGGTTGGCTGCAAAGGCCTTCGCCAACGCCGCCGCAGCCGCCTCGGCAGCCGCCGGCGCCGCCCGTTCCGACAGCATGAGGTCGCGGTAGTAGGCCCGCTCGAACCCCCGCACGCCACCCGTCTCGCCATCATACTCGCAGCTGCGCTCCGTCCGCAGCTGCTCGCCCGGCAGCCAGCGCCGCTCGATGCCGTGCGCGAGGTAGACTTGGCTCTCCGCGCGCGCCTCGCGGCGGCCTGCGTCCAGGCTGACGCAGACAAACAGCTCCGAGTGTATGACCGAACTCGACGGCGCGAGCACAACACCGCGCCCGCCTGTCATCGCCGCACGCGCCTGGTTCGGCTCCCGCCGCCGCGCGACGCGGTCCGGCCAGCCCGCCAGCACGGCCCGACCGAGCGCCTCCTCGTCGCCAACCGCCGCCGCGACCGCATCGACCTTGACCCGTCCCGACACCGCCCGCTCGAGCTGCTCGGCCGCCGCAAGCAGCTGCCTCCCGCCACCGCGCGAACGCTCCCGCTCGAGCCACTCCAGCCGATCGACAATGTCTGACTCGGAGGCATGTCGCGCCCCCTCACGGCTCCGCAGCGGGTCGCGGTCCGACAGCAGCGCCGCCAGACGAGCGCCAACCCTTCCGCGCCCTGTGCGCTGCGCCTCGATGAGCATCCGCGCAATGCGAGGGGCCGCAGGCAGTCCGGCCATGATCCCGCCCGTCGCTGTCAGCCCTGCGCTGTTCGTTGCGCCGAGCCGCTCGAGGAGCTCCAGCGACTGCTCGAGCGCCGCCGCGTCGGGTGGCTCATACCAGCCGAAACGGCGCGGGTCGGCCTCGCCCCAGGAGAGCAACGAGAGCGCCGCCCCCGCCGGATCAACGCGCCGAATCTCCGGCTCCTCGAACTCCCGCATGGCCCGCTCGTCATGCTCTGACCAGAGCCGGTAGCAGGTGCCGGGGCCCGTTCGCCCCGACCGTCCCGCCCGCTGCTTGGCAGAGGCCAGCGAGATGCGCCCCAACTCCAACCGGTCGAGCCCCGTTGCCGTGTCGAGCCGCATCACACGCGCCAGCCCCGCATCCACCACCGCCGACACACCTTCGACCGTGATGGAGGTCTCGGCCACATTGGTCGCCAGTACGATGCGGCGGCGCGGACCTGCCCGCAGCGCCCGGTCCTGCTCAGGGCCCGGCAGATCGCCATAGAGCGGCACAATGTCGAGCGACTGCGCGGCCGCGACAACCGAGAGCCGATCGCCGGCGCGCCGAATCTCCTCCACGCCCGGCAGGAAGACGAGCAGGTCGCCAGGGGTCTCGCGCAGCGCCTGCGTCGCGGCCGCCTCCACCGCATGCTCCAGCTTCCGCTCCTCGGGTCGGCCGAGGTGCTTGATGGTCACAGGGAAGAGCCGGCCTTCGGTGAAGACGACCGGCGCGTCGCCGAGAAAGGCGGAGACGGCGCGGGTATCGAGCGTTGCCGACATGTCGATGATGCGGAGGTCGGGGCGCGCCTCCCGCTGCAGCTGGCGGGCGAGCGCAAGCGCCAAGTCGGACGAGAGGTTCCGCTCGTGGAACTCGTCGAAAATCAGGGTGTTGACGCCTTCCAAGAAGGGGTCGTCGAGCAGCATCCGGACGAGCAGCCCCTCGGTCACCACGAGCAGCCGGGTCTTCGCGGAGGCCCGCCGTTCGTGCCGGATATGGAAGCCCACCTCGTCGCCCAGCGTCCAACCCTGCTCGCTGGCGATGCGCGCCGCACTCGCACGCGCCGCAACGCGCCGCGGCTCAAGCATGATCAGCCGCTCACCCTGTTTGAGCGTTCGCGCAATGGCCGGCGGCACCCGCGTCGTCTTGCCGGCGCCGGGCATTGCCTGCACCACCACATTCCGACCCGCCGCGTGGTGGGCCAGGATCTCGGGGAGTACCAGGTCGACAGGAAGCGCGAGCATCGAGCGGCCTTCAGGCGGCCGGAGGCTCGGTCGGGTCGAGGAGCGACACCCCGCGCATCACCGCGATCTCCTCGCGCAGCGCCTGGATGCGGGCGCGCGCCTCGGCCTTCAATCCCTCGACATCATCGAGCGTCATCCCCTGGGTGGAGATGGGCTCACCCACCTTCACAAGCGCCCGCGTCCGACCGACCTTCCAGCTCCCCTTCGGTACCGCCTCGCGCGTGCCACCAATCGCAATCGGAAGAACGTCCGCTCCATGCTCGATGGCCAGTCGGAAGGCACCGTCCTTGAAGGGGAGCATCGTCCCGTTGGGCGACCGCGTCCCCTCGGGGAAGACCATCACCGACATCCCCTTCTTGAGCCACTCAGCCGCAAAAGCCATCGCCACGGACGTCGAGTTGCGCTGGCCGCGCGAGAGCGGAATGTCTCCCGCCATCCACATGCACCAGCCGAAGAAGGGGATCCGATGGAGCGAAGCCTTGCTCAGCCACTTCATCTCCCAGGGAAGATGGCTCAGCAGGAAGGCGTCGCCGTTGGACTCGTGGTTGCTCACCACCACCGCCTTGCGCGGCCGGTAGGCTGGCACCGGCTGCGCCACGGAGAAGTTCCAGTAGGGCGTGGCTGCGACGCAGGCCACCGCCATGTTCCGCCAGTACCGGCCCGTGATGTAGCGGCGCGGGTCGAACAAGACCGTCAGCAGAAACACAGGGATGAGCAGGATGCTTCCGACGATGATGATCGAGACCGTCGACGTCCAGAAACAGAGACTCACCAGCGTTTGCATCATCGTGTCGTCATCCGAACCAGCCTGCGCGACGGCTTGCCGCGGATGCGGACTCTGGCGCGAAGCCGGACACGCCGTCAAGAATTGCCGAGTGCGCGGGGCATTGTTACACCGCGCCCGTTGCTCCATTCTTCAGCGATGGTGGAAGATGTCTGGTATCCCGTTCGACCTCTACAATCCGCGTCCCGAACACAAGCAGCTCCGAGAGACCGTCTCGAAGTGGGCCGAGGCCCATGTTGATCCGCAGGCTGACGAGGCCGACGAGCAGGAGAAGTTCAACGAGCCCCTCTTCCGCCGCCTCGCCACCGAACTCGGTCTCTTCGGCGTCACCGTCTCCGAAGAGGACGGCGGCCTTGGCCTCGATGCCGTCGCGCTCACCATCATCTGCGAAGAGCTGAGCCGCTTCGACCCTGCCTTCGCGCTCTCCTACCTGGCCCACGAAATCCTCTTCGTGAACAACTTCTACTGCTCCTCGAACGCCCTCCAGCGTGAGAAGTATCTCTCCAAGGTCATCGACGGCACCTGGATTGCCGGCATGGCCATGTCGGAGCCCGGCGCCGGCACCGACGTGCTCGGCATGACCACCCACGCCCAGCGCGATGGCGACGACTACATCCTCAACGGCACCAAGCAGTGGATCACCAACGCCACCGTCGGTGACGCCTTCCTCGTCTACGCCAAGCTCGACCGCAGCAACCCCCGCTCCGTCACCTCCTTCATCGTCGAGCGGAGCTTCCCCGGCTTCTCCGTCGGCAAGAAGGAGAAGAAGATGGGCATGCGCCAGTCGCCCACCGCGCAGCTCATCTTTGAAGACTGCCGCGTACCCGTCGAGAACCGCATCGGCGAAGAGGGCGGCGCCATGGTCCACATGATGCGCAACCTCGAGATCGAGCGGGTCGCACTCGGCGCCATGTCGACCGGCATTGCCATGCAGAGCCACCACATCCTCGCCAAGTATGCCATCGCCGAGCGCCAGGCCTTCGGCCAGCCCCTCAGCGCCTTCGGCCAGATGCAGCGCTTCATCGGCGAGAGCTATGCCAAGACCGAGGCTGCGCGCGCGCTCATCTACAAAGTGGCCCTCGAGATGCACCCCGACCGCCGCAACTCGCTCGGCGCCGCCGCTGCGAAGCTGGTCGCCACGATGACCGCCGAGGAGGTGGCCCGCATGGCCATCCAGACCCTCGGCGGATACGGTTACACCCGTGAGTATCGGGTCGAGCGCCTGCTCCGCGATGCCATCCTGCTGAGCATCGGCGGCGGCACCAACGAGGCCATGCAGAAGAACATCACGGGCGACCTCCGGCGCGTGCACCTCTCCCGCTAACTCCGCAAGGCGGCGCCACCGTGTCTCTCTCCGATTTCCTCCCCGCGACGCTTCGCACCCGGACGCCGATCTCTCGTCTCAACGATGAGCGCGAAGCCATCTGCCGCGAGGTCGTCGAGCGGGTGGCACGCCGCGTTGCCTTCGAGTCGGCCACACGGCTCGAGTATACCGTCGAGGCGTTGCTCAGCGAGGCCGCCCACGTGGAGCTCGCCCGCATGGAGGAGCGGGGCCTACCTGCCGACAAGCAGCTTTACTGGCGCAAACTGGCCCAGACCGTCTCCCGCGCTCGCGACGAAGACAGCCTCGAAGAGCTCCGCCGGGTGAGCGAAAAGTATGCCACCGACGCCATTGGCCACTTCTCGCAGGCGGCCTACTGGCTGGCGACCGGTGCAATCCCAGCAGGCATCGCGCTGGCCCTCTCCAGCGAGGCCCGCTGGTCCATGCTTGGGGGTGGCGGCAGCCTCTCCGGCCTCGCCGACCGGGTCCGCATCGAGGGCAACCTCGAGCACCTGCGCCGCCTCGCGCAGCGCGGAACACTCGTCTTCGTGCCCACCCACTCCAGCCACATGGACAACCTCCTCATCGGCTGGGCCATCCATCAGGCAGGGCTCCCCGCCGTTGCCTACGGCGCAGAGGTCAGCCTCTTCGACAATCCCCTCACCGCCGCCTTCATGCGCAACCTCGGCGCCTACCGCGTCGACAGGCGGCTCGAACACAAGCTCTACAAGGTCGTCCTCACCGAGCTCTCGCAGTGCCTCATCGAGCGCGGCTACCCGGGCCTCTTCTTCGCCGCGGGCAAGCGGAGCCGTACCAACCAGATCGAGCAGCAACTCAAGCTCGGACTGCTCGGCTCCGTCGTCGGCGCCTATGTCCGAAATGTGACCACCGGCATGGCCCGACCCGAGGTCTTCGTCGTCCCGGTCGTCATCAACTACACCCACGTGCTCGAGGCCAACACCCTGATCGAGGACCACCTCCGCCACCGCGGAAAGGGCCGCTCCATCATCGAGCAGGACGAGTTTCATCAGCCGGCCCGCGTTGCCCGCTTCATCCAAGACGCGCTCGACAAAGAGGCGCCCATCAGCCTCCGCTTCTGCAACCCCACCGATGTCTTCGGCAACGAACTCGACGAGCTCGGCCGCTCGGTCGGGCCCGCCGGCCAGGTGCTCGACACGCGCCGCTATCTCTGGGTCGGCGGCAAGCCCGCAATCGACCGCGATCGCGACCGGCAGTACACGCATGAGCTGGGCGGGCGTCTCGTCGAGACCTTCATGCGGAACAACACCGTCTCGCCCCTCCACATCGTCTCCTTCGCGCTCTACGAACACCTGCGGCGCAAGCATGGCTCGTGGGACTTCTACGCGCTCTTCCGCTTTGCGCGGGGGCTCCGCATCTCCACCTCGGTCCTCTCCGGCGAGGTCGAACGGCTAGCGCGGCTGCTTCGGCGCGAGGCAGAGGCAGGTCGCATCCGGCTCTCCGAGGAGGCGGCTTCGCTCGACCCCGTCGCGCTGCTCCGTGCCGCCGCGGCGGGTTGGACAACCTACCACAAGCCCGCGGTCGCCGAACTCGTCGAGGGCTATGTGCAGGTGAGCGAGCCGCAGCTGGTCTACTTCTACGGCAACCGCCTGCGCGGATACGGGCTCGAGAACGAGCTGGCCGAAGGCACGGGAGGGTATGGCCATGGCTGATTCACAGCGCACCGCCATCGGCATCATCGGTGCGGGCCGCGTCGGCATCGGGCTCGCCCATGTGGTCGCGAGCCACGGACACCGGGTGCTCCTCTATACCTCGCTCGAAGACCGCGCCGCCGAGCTCCGCGCCACCCGCCATGCGACCCAGATTGTCCCGGAACTTGCTTCGTTGCACCCCGGCGTAGAGCTCACCACCGACCCTGCCGCGCTGCCGGCTGCCTGCACGCTGATCTTCGTCACCACCTCACGCGACTACTTCCCCAGCGTCTTTGAGCGCATCGCGCCCGAACTCGACGGCGCCCATCAGGTGGTCCACGCCATCCACACCCTCGACGGCACCGGGCTGCGGCGCGTCTCGCAGCGCCTCATCAGCCTCTCGGCCATCCGTCAGGTGGGCGTCATGGCCGGGCCTGCACACGTCGCAGACATGCTCGCCGGCCGCCCCAACGCGGTCGTTGTTGGTAGCGCCTACCCCCGCGTCGTCGCCGGGGTTCGGGCCGTCTTGGCCTCGCGCTCCATCGTTGTCGAATCGACCGCAGACATCGAGGGCGTAGAGTATGCCGCAGCGCTCAGCCAGGTCACCACGCTCCTCGCCGGCATGTGCGACGGGCTCGGCCTCGGCGAGGCAGCCCACTCCATCCTCGTTACCCGGGGCTTCGCAGAGGCGATGCGGGTAGGGCAGGCCTTCGGCGCCTCGCCGGCCACCTTCTCCGGGCTGGCAGGCCTGGGGCGTACCATCGACTCGGTCCGCCGCATCGAGCCCAACTACGCGCTCGGCCAGATTGTGGGCCGCACGGGCAGCAGCTCCGCATCGGAGTCCTTCTCCGATGCGCTGGGGCCCGAGGTGGCCGCGGCGGTCGTCAAGGCTGCAGCGCTGCGCGCCATCCCGGTGCCGATGACGCAGGCCGTGCACGACGCCCTCTCCGGTGCCACGCCTGTGCGCGATGCGGTGCAGCGGCTGCTCGAGGGCGACCGCTGACCAGCCTCAGTTGAGCGGGTAACGGGTGGCCACGAAGACGCCCCGCTCGAGCCGCTCCGACAGCCGCACGACCCGCCGTACCGCGGTCCACCAGACGGTCAGCTCCTCGATCTCAGCCGGGCCGAACACCTCGCCGTTCTCCGCCTCGGTCATGATGCGACCCAGTTCGCGCGGCGTCAGTGCACCGAAGGCCTCCGCATGGACGGTTACATCGGTCGGCGGTAGCGCCGCCCGCCAGCACTCCACCGTGGTCGCCCAGGGGAGCGTCCGATCGGAGAGGAAGTGGAGGAAGGTGAAGATGTGTTCGGCCACATCCGGGTTCCAAGCGTAGAGGAAGGGCGAAACCTTCTCGAAGTGGCCCGCAAGATCCGGCAACTGCACAGCCTCATCTACGCAGGCCAACTCAAGAATCTGGCCTGCCGCCGCCCGGTTCCACCGGTTGTTGGAGAGCGACGATTCCATCCGGTCGAGGTGGGTGGCCGCCAAATCCCGCGCGCCCTTGTCTGCGATTCCGGCAACCAGCGCACGCAGCGTGCCTAGCGTCTCGGCGGTACCGGCGGGCTTGCGTGCACGCTCCACCAACGATGCCAAACTCTGCTGGAAGAGCTGGTAGTCCAAGACGCCCATGACGAAGATGGGGGGCTTGTTCGATTCGCGCTGTACCGGATCGGAGAGGGAGGCCATGGCACCTTGCGAGGTAGCGCGCAGCGCGGAGGAGGCTCCGCGCCGGCGGTTAGCGGGAGCGTCTGCGGCGGGTAACCAACAGCAGGAGCGGAGCGAGCATCCAGAGCGCGAAGCCGGAGCCAGCCGCGGAGCAGCCACTGGCAGGCTGCAACGAGCCGCCCAGGTTCGGGGCGCTGGCATCTTCGCCCGCATCGGTGATGCCACCGTCGGCGCCTGCATCGGTCTCTCCAGCGTCGGCCTCCTCGAAGTCGAGCTTGAACACGCCCGTCGCCGACCAAGCCGACTGTGTCACGCCGTCACTGGCCCGTACGCGCCAGTAGTAGGTGCTGGGGCGGAGGTCTTCGTCAAAGAGGACGGAGGTGGTGCCATCTGCGCCCTGGCGCACGTTGAGCCGCTTCCAACCGCCCTGGTCGGTGATGGTGAGCACCGGCGAGACCTGGAAGTCATAGGTGATCAGCTGGTCGGCATCGGGGTCGATCGCGTTCTGGGCCGTCAGCGTGAAGGTGGCGTCAGGGGAGACAACGATGAAGCGATCGATGGGCGAAATCTGCACCGGCGTCGTCGGCGCCGTGTTGGCACCGCGGATCGTAAAGCTCGCCTCAGCGAAGGTCGAGGTGGCGCCGCCATCGCTGGCACGAACCCGCCAGGAGTAGGTGGCTCCGGGGACCAACGGCCGCGGCACAACCACCGAGACGGTCGCACCCGCGCCGTTCACGCCGCGGAACGAGTAGCTGTCCGAACCCGGGAAGGTACCCGTCACAAACTCGCCCTCATAGGTAAGCGCATCGCCATCCGCATCGGTGCTGGCCTGCCAGACAAGGTTGGCCTGCGAGGTTGCCGCCGGCGAAGAGCCCGTTGCAGGCGACACAATCACCGGCGCGCTCGGCGCGGCAGAGGTCGCCTCAACCCGGAAGGTGCGGGAGTCGAACTGACCGTAGTCGGAGCCGTCGAAGGCCCGCACACGCCAGATGTAGTTCTCGCGGTTGTCGAGCGTGAGCCCGGTGTCGATGGTCGTGCCCGAACCCTCGCCCGACGGCGCCAGGGTCTCGTAGAGCAGGTTGGCAGCCACGGGCAGCGTGCCCCGGTAGAGCGCGAAAGCATAGCTCAGCGGACGGCCCTCGGGGTCGGAGGCGTTCTCGATTTCAAACAGCGGAGACTGCGTCGCAACGGTGCCAACCGGCGAGATGCCGCGCGGGGTCGTGGGGACCGAGTTCGACAGGTTGTAGAAGAAGCAGGCCGGCTCCGACCAGGTGCCATCGACATCCGAGGTCACGCCACGCACGCGCCAACAGTAGGTCGTGTCGTCGGTCAGCTCTGCGTCCACAGAGCAGATCGAGGTGTCGCGGTTGGCGTCCTCTTCCACACCCTCCTGCTGCCAGATCTGAGTCGTCAACTCGATCTCCGAGTAGAGCTCGCACTGGTAGGTGAGCGCCACACCATCCGGGTCGTCCACATTGCTGAACTTCAGGCGGACAACGCGCTCCTCCCAGGCCGCGCCGTCGATGGGCTCAACCGCAGTCGGCGCGGGCGGACCCGAGAAGAAGGTCGGGTCGGTGAGGCCGTAGCACTCCTGCGCGGTTGTCAGACCGTCGTTGTCTGGGTCGGCCGTGTCGTCGGCGGGGTCGTTCACATCGAAGCCAAAGCGGGCCTCGCAGGAGTCCGGGGCGCCGCCGCTGTCTCCGTCGGGGATGGTCACAGTGATGTCCCAGGCCTGGTTGCCAAAGCCGCCGTCCGAGTCGGTCACGCGGATGCTGACCGAGGCGTTCGTGTAGACGCCTGCAGGTGCGGTCCAGCTGATGAGGCCGGTGGGCGAGATGGTCATGCCCGCAGGGCCCGACACCAGCGTGTAGGTCTGCGTGTCGGCCGAGCCCGGGTCGGTGACCGTAACCTGGTAGCTGTAGGGCTCGTTCTCGATCGCCGTCGTGACGGCCTCGCTCGAGACGATAGGCGCAACATTGGTGATGCGCTGGGTTGTGGTCGCCGTGCGGGTGTCGTTGTAGCTGTCGCGACCAATCGCGCGGATGGTGTAGGTGTTGTCGTCGGCGTAGGTGTGGGTCACGCTGAGGCCGGTGGCGGTCGGCGAACCGTCGCCGAAGTCCCACTCCACCTCGAAGCTGTCGCCGCCGGGGTCGGTCGCCGTGGCGGTCAGCGTCACAAGCGAACCCTCGGCTGTCGAGGTCGTCGCGGCAATCACGGGGAGGGGCGCAAGATTGCGGTAGTTCACCTGGAAGGTGGCGTTGCGGCTGCCGCCATCCTCATCGGCCGCGGTCGCCGTCACCGTGTAGGTGCCGAGGGCGGCGTAGGTGTGGCTGAAGGTCGCGCCGGTCGCCGTGGGCGAGCCGTCACCGAAGTCCCAGGTCACCGTAACGGTGTCCGCAGCGAGGTCTGTCGTGGTCGCAGTGCCCGTTGCAGCCACACCCTGGTCGACGATGCGGTCTGCACCGGCCGAGACGGTCGGGGCAACATTTACAACAGTTACCTGCACCGTCGATGTGGCGGTCAGCAGGCTCGCATTGGTGACGCGCAGCGCGATGGTCTTTTCCGACGGGCCGTCAAATGCGGTGCCGTTGAGCGACGCTGTCGAGGTCGTCGCATCGGTGAAGATGCCGTCATTGTCGAAGTCCCAGGCGTAGGTGAGCACCTCGTCCGACGGGTCGAAGCTCGGCGACCCCGAAACGCTCAGCGTGCTGCCCTCGTTCATCGTGTAGGGCCCGGTCGTCGCCGCAACCGGCACGCGGCCTACGCGGACGAAGCTGTTGATGAAGTAACCGACAATCTCCGGAACTGTGTCGCCATTGTCGTCAGCGTAGGCGAGCTGCCGGGGCGAGAATCCGTTCCAAAGGAGGCGGCCGCTTTGAAGAGCAACGGAACAGAAATCTCCTTCGACGGTTGCGAACTGTCCCACCAATGTGGTGTTGCCAAGCACAGGGAGCTCATCACCCGCGTCGGCATATCGGGGCGCCGCGGCGGCAATCGGCCCCCGAACCACAATCGGCGACGAAAACAGCTCTAGGGTATCATCAGCGGGCGCGGCGAGGCCCTCGAAGAGCTGCCCGCCGTCGCCATCCAAGTGGTCGATAACAGTCTGCTCTGACGGGTCAGACGCTGAGGTGATGCCAAAGGCGAGCGCGATCTCCGGGTGCTCGTCGAGGTTGCTGTAGTTCACAATCAACCCCTTCGAATTCCCAATCCAACCGAGCAGGCGGCTCTGAACGCCGGGCTCGGCGAAGGCATCGGTAGCATGGATGTCGACCGCGATTTGCTGCTGGCCGCCGGCATCAAAGGCTGCCTCGAAGCCGCTGCCGTCGGTGACCACCTCGGAGCGAAGACCTGCCCGCTGCGCCGCCTCGGCGAGGATGGAGGGCGAGGCGGTCTCGTCGTCGAAGATGAGCGCGAACTCAGGCGCCACAGCTGCCTCAATCTGCGCGGCGAGCAGCTCGACCATGTCTGGGGTGCCGTCAGTGTCGCTGTCACTCGCGCCGGCGATTCCCGGCGAAAAGCCGTTGACGATCGCACGACCGTTGTAGGTCGAAACCGACGCAATGCCGTTGACACGTGAACCTTCACTGTATCTCGCAAGCGCCGAACCGATGCGCGTCAGTCGAAGCGTGCTGCCCAAGTTGGCGGGTGCGGTGCTAGCTGCGATTGGGGAGCGGACCCCACCCTTGTTAAAGACGCGCCCAAGATGGCTCGGGTCCTTCTTCACGCCAGCGGCGGCTGGCAGATCCAAAAATCTGGAGACGCCAAGGAGCGGCGCCCAGGTCGCCGAGCTAGCTACGCGAAAACCGGCCGCAACCACGGGCTGGTCGAGCGCCAGCCAGTCGCTCACCGCCTGCTCTACGGAGGCGCTGGCGAGAGCTTCGGAATCTGCTCCCTCCAACTCCAGCAGTACGATGGCCGGCTCCAGTGTGGAGAAGGCGTCGAGAACGGCAGCCTCGGAGGTTTCGCGAATCGCAAGGTACCCCGCCTTCGCGGCGGCTGCCTCGAGCGGGGAACCGGTGCGAAGCGCGTCGGAAATCAGCAGTGCTACGGGGCCCGCGTTCTTCGCGAAGTCGACGGCGTTCGCGAGCAGCGCGGCCATCTCCTCCTTGCCGTTGCCGTCCGTATCGGCCTGGCCATACTCCGAGGCGATGAAGGCGCCCACAACGAGGTCGCCGCTCAGCGAGCCGAGGAGCGAGCTGCCGCCGCCTTCGAACTGGCCAAGGCTGACGAGGCCATCCGGAATCGTCGAGACAACGTCGTTGCCGTCTGCCCGCTCCGTGCCGGTGAGCGCCGTCGAGTCAACGAAGTTGGGCTGTTGGAAGAGGCGGCGCTCGAGACCCGAGGTGCCGCGCACGACCGAGGCGCCAGCGTGGTCGCCCGCATCAACGGCGAAGCCGAGGCGGGTTGCCCACTGCGGCGCCCCGTCGAAATCGGACGAGAAAAAGAGCACCTGCTTGCCCCTGGCGCGGGCGTTGATGATGGCATTCTCGAGCCGGTCAGGCGCAGCCGTGAGGTCGCGGTACTCGATGAAGAGCGTGTCGAAGTTGCCCCGGTTGATGATGTAGTCGAGCCGGTCGAAGTCGGTGACCGGCGTCGCGCTCACGCCAAGCGAGGTCGCATAGGCCGTAGCGGCGGCAAAGTCGGTGTCGCCCACTGTGACCACGCGGCCAACCTGCTCATCGAGGATGAACTGAATCGCGT
>JABMMX010000364.1 GCA_013205435.1 Deltaproteobacteria bacterium | reverse complement strand
ACCTGCCGCCCGAGACCATCGAGGCGCTCCGCAAGCAGCGCGATCCGTCTGCCATCCTCGCAGCGGCGATGGCAGGGGCGGCGCGCTAGAACCTCCCAACCCTCTGCCAACCGCGCCCGAACGATGCGGCGCTCCTTCAGAGCGCACCCATACGAACCATCCGTGTCCCGGATCTGTACCCAACATCCGTGTTCCGGATGCATACCCACCATCCAATCCCCAGGGTTGCACCCTGGGCTGGTATGCGTTGCCTCTTTGGGTCAAAGGGAATGCTGAAGATCGTGCATCACCCACCTGCCGCGGGAGACCATCGAGGCGCTCCGCAAGCAGCGAGACCCGGTCGCGCGGCGCCGGGCGCGAGCCACTCGGTGTGGGCACCGACAGCCCTACTCCACGGGAACCTGGATCTCGTTGCGCCTCAAGAACCAGAGCGTGAAGGGCGCGTCGAACCTGGCCCACATCGCAGGCCCTGAGCTGGTCATGCCCTCCTCGCGCATCCACGACTCCAGCTCCTGCTTGTGGGAGGCGTAGTTCTTCTCGCTCCAGGTGCCTGAGTAGCGGATGACCGCCATCTTCTGGGCAGGCACCTGCCGCAGGACAACAGCCGGATCGTTGGGCTTCGGCAGGGAGCCCATCGTGTAGGACTGCGGCATCATGAAGCTGACGGCCCACCGGTTCTCGACGCGCTGTTGTGCCACAGGCGCGGTCATCGCGATCTTCTCGCCCGCTGGTGCCTGTGAGACAGGGGCCGTCATGGCGACCTTGGTCTGCGACAGGTTGTCGCCCGAGATATACTTGAACAGTCGCCGGAACGCCCTGCTCCCGGCGTCTTCGAATCCGCCCTCTACGAGGGTCTCTGCGACGACATGCGGCGCATACTCCCGGACTTCGAACTGGCCTTCGGACTTGAGGACCGTGTACCTCGCTTCTTCAACTGCCATGGCTACCTGTGCTCCCATCAGGAGGAACAACGTTGCGATTACAGCTCCCAGGACCCTAGCTTTCACGCACACTCCTTGGCTTCGGTGGCTAAGAATGTCTGCTGCGACCCCGCCGTCAAGCGGATTCGAGCGGTTGGGTGGGGTCGCGCTACCGGCTTCTCGGGCACCTGCTCGCGGCCGAACGTCCCCCCAATGCCCCTCACACCCGCTCGAGCGGCGGAGCGTTCCTGTCGCTCGCTCCCCTGCACGACTCCGCCACGAACGCGACGGTGGCGGAGAGATGCCATCAGTACACCCGGCAGGAATTGAACCTGCGACCTACGGATTCGAAGTCCGGCGCTCTATCCAACTGAGCTACGAGTGCATGCTCGACCGGCGCGCCCCCGAGGGGGCACGGCCTGTAGAGAGGGAGGATAGAGGGGTTTGAACCCTCGACATCCGGAACCACAATCCGGCGCTCTGCCAACTGAGCTATATCCTCCGTCCGTCCGGCGAGCCGGACTTCGGGGCGTGGTCTTTACCCGTAGCGCGGTGCCGCGTCAAGACGGCCCGCTCGTGCGGAACAGGACTGCAGGCGCCAGAACCAGACCGGGCAACAGGGCATGGAGCCACCGAAGGCAAACAGCGCGCCCGAAGATCAAAGAGCGCGCCCGGCTGGAATCGAACCAGCGACCCACGGCTTAGAAGGCCGTTGCTCTATCCAACTGAGCTACGGGTGCATGCAAGTCGGGGTGACAGGATTCGAACCTGCGACTTACGGTTCCCAAAACCGTCGCGCTACCAGGCTGCGCTACACCCCGAGGAGGGGGCGCCTTACCCAAGGGCGCACAATCGCGCAAGCGAGGCTACGGTTCCATGACCTCTGCGGCCCGCTGGCCCGCCTCTGCGGCCCCTGCGGTGTCGCCGGCAGCCGCGCGGAGCTGCTGCAGTTGCAGGAGGATTTCGTGCGCCGCCAGGGGCCGACCAGCCTCCAGCCAGGCGCGGGCGGCGTTCCAGCGGGCCATGTCGCCCAGCTTGGGGCTGTCGAAGAGCCCTTCGAAGAGCACCACCGCCTCGAGCGGAAAGCCCAACGACTGGAGGTCGTTCGCACGCAAAAACTGCTCGTGCCGAAACTGTGACTCGTGGCTCGGCCAGAAGGAGAGGAGCGAAACCGCCAGCACAACCATCAGCCCCGAAAGCAGCCGCCGCTCCTGCTTGGCCGCCAGCTGCGCCCTGCCCCACTCGACGAAGGCTCCCGCGCCAATCGCCAGAAAGGGCAGCCAGGGGAGCCGGTATCGGCCAACAACGAAGAAGAGGAGCATCGTACCCAAAGGCAGCAACAGCCCGAAGAGCAGCAGCATGGCCCGGTGGCGACCACGCGCGAGCAGGATGGCGAGCCCCGGCAGGCCGAGCGCGATGAAGAGGCCGGCGGGCGGGAAGAGGGGCAGCGCGAGGATGCCCATGAACTGCCGGTCGTACTCGTAGGTGCGGCTGTCGGAGGCCTCGTCGGAGGTGAGCGCGAGCCGGAGCTTCTGCCCCGCGAGCCGGAGCGTGCCGAGCGGTGAGGCAAGGCGGATACGAATGGCCTCGGCCCGCCAGTAGTCGTTGACCTCGCCGGGGCTGACGGGGCGATGGAGCGCGGCCTCGGCGAGGCGCTGTGCCTCAAGCGGGAGCTCGGTGGTGTCGCGCCTGAGCACCCAGCCGGCCGGGATGGACCAGCTGCCGTCGGCCTCGGCGTGATTGCCGATGTAGAGGTGAATGCCGCTTGAGGCTGCTGAGGGGTTCATGCTTCCGCGCTGGCCGTTGAACCAGACGACCGGGGCGAGGATGAGTGCGCAGGCGACGGCGGCGGCAGCGAGCAGCTCTAGGCGGCGAGGCAGGGTGGTGGGTGACGCGCCGTCGGTGGCCGGTCGGAGGAGGAGCAGCGCGATGGGGAGCGCGACGAGTGCGATGTTGGGTCGGCCGAGGGTGGCCAGTCCGAGGGAGAGGCCGAGCGTGGCCGCGCGGGTGAGCGAAGGGCGCTCGGTGAGGCGGACGAAGGTCCAGGCGCAGAGCATGGTCGCGAATCCAACGATGGGATCAGCGAGGAGGCGGGTCTCGTAGAAGAGTTGGGGGCCGCAGAGTGCCCACACCGCGGCGGTCCAGAAGGCTGTGGCCGGAGCGAGGAGGCGTGAGGCGAGCCGCCAGAGCAGCAGGAGCGTGGCGAGGCCGATGAGCTGCTGTAGGGCGAGCGCTCCGAGGGGGGAGGTGCCGGCGACCTTGTAGGTTGCGGCCAGGAGGAGGGTCCAGAGCGGGCTGAGGAAGAAGGGGTCGGAGATGGCGTCGGCGCGACCGCGTGAGAGGAGGTCGGCGAGGTGGTCGTAGACAATCTCATCGAAGCGGTGCGCGCTGTAGGCGGGGTCGCCGATAGCACCAGCGAAGACGAAGAGGCGGACGAGCCCTGCAAAGAGGAGCAGCGTCACCACGGCGGTGCGCGGGTTGTCCCATGGGCGCATCGCGTGGAGGCGGTCAGCCACGCGGGCCGCTCTGCTCGAGCCAGGCGCGGAGTTTGGCGAGTGCTGCGCCGCGGTGGCTGAGGGCGTTCTTGTCTGCCGCGGAGAGGGTGGCGAGCGGGCGGCCGTCCGGGAGGCGGAAGTAGGGGTCGTAGCCGAAGCCGCCCTGCCCTTCTGCGGTGTCGCAGACCGCGCCCTCCATGGTGCCAGAGAAGGTGTGGAGGGTGAGGTCGCCGAGGTCGAGGCCAAGGCCGTCCGAGGCGGCGGCGGCGATGAGGTCGCGCTCGTCGGCGCGGGCGGCGTCGCCTGTGGGCAGCGCAAGCGCGATGACGCAGTGGTAGCGGGCGGGGCTGGTGCGCTTTCCGCGGAGGAGGAGCTCGCGGACCATACGGGCGTTGTTGTCGGCGTCGGAGGCGTCGGGCCCTGCGAAGCGGGCGGAGTAGACGCCCGGGGCACCGTCGAAGGCATCGATGGCGATGCCGCTGTCATCTGCCAGTGCCGGCAGGCCTGTGGCGCGTGCGTAGGCGACGGCTTTGACGACGGCGTTGGCTGCGAAGGTGGTGGCCCACTCATCGACCTCGAGGGTCAGGCCGGCAGCCTTCGGGGTGCGGAGCGTGACGCCGAAGGCCGAAACGATGGCGAGGATCTCTTCAGCCTTGTGGGCGTTGCCGGTGGCGAGCTGCCAGCTGGTGGTCATGGGCGGAGGCCGAGTCGGGTGGCGGCGTCGCCGAGTGCGTCGAGCTGGAGCTGGCGGAGGGTGGCGATGCCGCCGGTGCCGAGGTCGATGAGGGCGTCGAGTTCGGAGCGCTTGAGGAGCCCGCCCTCCCCTGTGGCCTGGACCTCGACCATGTCGCCGCTGCTGGTCATGACGAGGTTCATGTCGACCTCGGCGCGGGAGTCTTCGATGTAGTCGAGGTCGAGGAGCGGGCGACCGCCGTAGATGCCGCAGGAGACGGCGGCGACGGAGCCGGTGAGGGGCGAGCTCTCGATGCGGCCATCGCGGAGGAGCTTGTCGACGGCGAGCGCGAGGGCGACCCAGGCGCCGGTGATGGAGGCGGTACGGGTGCCGCCGTCGGCCTGCATGACCTCGCAGTCGAGGTGGATGGTGTTGAGGCCGAGCTTGGGGAGGTCGATGATGGCGCGGAGGGAGCGGCCGATGAGGCGCTGGATCTCGTGGGTGCGGCCCTGGACGCGGCCCTTGGCGGATTCTCGGTCGGTGCGGTGGGGCGTGGAGCCAGGGAGCATGCAGTACTCGGCGGTGAGCCAGCCTCCGACGGTCTCGCGGTGCTTGGGGACGCCTGCGGTGACGGAGGCGGTGCAGAGGACCATGGTCTTGCCAGCGCGGATGAGGAGGCTGCCGGCAGGAAGGACTGTGAAGCCCGGGTGGAGTTCTACGCGGCGAAGCTGGTCGGGGGCTCTGCCGTCGTGGCGAGGGGCGGTCATGGGAGGTCCTGCGTGGGTGCGGAGCGAGTTGGCGTTGGATTCGGGGCGGGTGGCGCAGTTGCCGGTTGGGGAGCGGGGGCGGCGGCCGGCTCGGTGGCTGGGAGAGGTCTCGATGCGTCGGGCGAGGCAACGGGATAGTCGCCCTTCGCGAGGGTTGCGTCGATGCGCAAGAGGCCGTCGATGAGGGCCTCGACGGTGCAGGCCTGCCAGGCGGGGAGCGGGATGAGGCGGCCCTCGCTCGGATGGGAGAGGAAGCCAAGTTCCACAACGATGCCGGGCATGTAGAGGCCGCGGAGGACCCGGTAGCGGCCCTGCTTGACCTCGCGGTCGTAGGCGCCCGTGGCCGTCACGGCGGACTGCTGCATGAGTT
>JABMMX010000363.1 GCA_013205435.1 Deltaproteobacteria bacterium | reverse complement strand
GACGAGTGCCTCGCCGCAAAGTAGCCGTCGGCGGCAGCGATGCGGGGGGCCAAAAACGGCGAACACCGCACCCGTGAGGGAGCGGCGCTGACCAGCGAGCCAGAGGCTCGGTTAGTTGATTGTGACGGGGAAGATTCCGCCTTCTTGGGATTCCGAACCACCCGCCAGTTTGAAGCCTTGGCCGAGGAGAGAGGCGCGGTCGGTGATGGCGTCCGTGTCTGCGGTCGAGGGACCATAGTAGACCTCGAACGAATCATCACGCAGGGGAAGAGAGTCTCCGTTATCCCGTACGCACCATGTCGCGCCTACTTCGTAAATCTTCGCGACATCGCCAGAACCGAAGTTTGTCGGGAAGCCGACCACGATGATCCCTTGCGGCTGGCTACCATATCCAAGCGAGAAGTAGCCCGCAGTGTCGGATACGTCACACACGATCCCAGAGGTGTCGAAAAGAACATCCGTGTTCCCAAGGACCTTCGAAGAATTGAGGTTCGCATTGGGCTGGCTCGAGGTGAAGCCGCCGTTGATAACCTTCTTCACCGAGTCAGCAAAGGTAGGAACGCCGCCCTTCTCGATTGCAATTGCATCGATGTCGGGGCCGGGTGTGTTGTTAGGCGTTCCCACGGAATCGGTTGCCGTCGAGACAATCGCGATCAAGTTGTAGGTGATCGTAACGCATTGCGTGCCGTCGCACTGCTGGTCGGCGGTGCAGATGGAGGAGTCGGTGCTGCAGTCAGCGCCCGAACCCGAGCCCGAGCCCGAACCGTCAGCCGGCGCCTCGCAGGTACCCTCGCTCGTCGCCTCATCGATGTTGGCGCAGACTTCGCCGGCTGCCGTGTCGCAGTCCGCGTCGGTCGCGCAGGTGTCCTCGGCGATGTCGCAACCCGTGAGGAGGCTGATGGCGGCAAGCGAAGTAAGAATCGAAAGTTGCTTCACAGTCTTCATAAAATCCTCCCAGGGAGATGCGTGCGGCCCCAAACCAATCGGGACCGCGGGTTGTGCTCGACGCACTTAGGGCGATTCTTATTCCAAGTCAAATCAAAACAGGGCGCAATACCGCATGAATCGTGCCCAAGTTGCCCTCCGCCCCCCTCTCGGACTAAGCGGCGACCACCTCTCGCAACGATGGCCCCCATGCCTGTCAAACCCCTCAATCCTGCCAACGCGCGGCTCCGGCTCTCTGCCGCCGCGCTGCCCTTCCGGACCACGAGCGACATCAAGCACCGCACCGATGTTGTCGGGCAGGAGCGGGCCCTCGCCGCCCTCGAGCTCGGCCTCAAAGTCGACAACCCCCGCTTCCACATCTTCGTCACGGGCGCCACCGGCACCGGCCGCACCTCCGTCGTCCCCCGCGTTGCCCGCCGCTTCGCCAAGCTCAAGCCCGCGCCCAACGACTGGGTCTACCTCCACAACTTTGTGAACGCCGACCAGCCCGTCGCCATCCCGCTGCCGCCGGGCCAGGGCCGCCTCTTCGCCAAAGAGATGAGCCGCATGGTCGAGTGGCTCGACAAGCGCATCCCCGAGGTGCTCTCCAGCCGCTCCTTCCGCTCCAAGCAGCAGGAGTTCCTCGAGCGGGCCCTCGACGACAGGCGCTCCCACTTCGACCGGCTCGAAGGCGCGGCACGCCACCTCGGCATTGGCGTCGAAGACACCTTGCAGAACATCCAGCTCGTGCCGCTGCACGAGGATGGCCGCCCCATGGAGCCCGAGACCTACGACGCACTCGCCGAGTCGGAGAAGCGCTCCATCGAAGACCGCGAGCGCAAGCTCCGCGACGACATCCTCAGCTTCCTCGACAGCACCCGCCGCATCCAAGACGCCGCCGAGGCCGGCATCGAGGCGCTTGAGCGCAAGCTGGTCTCGGCCCTGCTCGCCCCCCGCATCGCCCGCATCCGCCGCAAGATGGAGGCCAATCGCGACATCGACACCTTCCTCGCCGCCGTGCTGAACAGCGTGGTCGACGGCCTCGGCAACTGGGTGAGCGACGACGACGCGCCGCCCGAGTCGCGCATGGAGCGCCGCCAGCGGGCCCTCGACGCCCGCGCGAAGTATCTCGTCAATGTCGTCTCCGACCATGCCGGAGCCAAGCATGGACCGCTCCTCTTTGAGCGCCACCCCACCTACGGCAACCTGCTCGGACGCATCGAGCGAAGGGTCAACTTTGGTGCCGTCGAGACCGACCACACCCTCATCCGCGGCGGCAGCCTGCTCGCAGCCAGCGGCGGCATCCTCATCGCCGAGGCCCGCGAGGTGGCGACCTCGCCCCATGTCTGGCCGGCGCTCAAGCGGGCGCTCCGCGAACAGCTCTGCGTCATCGAAGACCCCGACGACTCGCAGCCCGGCTTTGCCGCCGCCAGCATCCGTCCACAGCCCATCCCCATCCGCATCAAGATGGTGCTCATCGGCTCCATGGAGGAGTATCACCTGCTCCGCGAGCTCGATGAAGACTTCGGCAAGCTCTTCAAGATCCGCGCCGACTTTGAGGACACCACCGAGCTCTCCGACCGCCGCATGCAGGAGGTTGCTGCCTACATGGCGCAGGCGGTGAAGACCAACGGGCTGCTGCCCGTGGCAGCCTCCGGCGTGGTCGCGGCGCTGCAGTGGTCGGCCCGGTTGGCCGGTCGCCAAGACCTGCTCTCGCTCGAGCTTGGCGCGCTCGGCGACCTGCTCGTTGAGTCCGATGTCTATGCCCGCGCCCGCAACGCCAAGACTATCGACCGCCGCGACATCGCCGAGTCTGAAGCGGCCCGCCGCGAACGAGACGGCATGTTCCGCGACTCCATGCTGCGCGAGTTCGCACGCAAGCGGCTCATCGTCGCACTGAGCGGCAGCCGGGTCGGACAGGTCAACGGCCTCGCGGTCGTGAGCCTCGGCGACCTCGGCTTCGGCTTCCCGTCGCGCATCACCGCACGCACCTTTGTCGGCTCGTCGGGCCTGGCGAACATCGAGCGGGAGTCCGACCTCTCGGGCGAGATCCACTCCAAGGCGGTGCTCATCCTGAGCGGCTACCTCGGCGGCATGTATGCCCGCACCCAGCCGCTCGCTCTCTCCGCGAGCGTCACCTTCGAGCAGTCCTACGCGCTCGTCGAGGGCGACAGCGCCTCGCTCGCCGAGCTCATCGCGCTGCTCTCCAGCGTAACCAACCTGCCGGTGCGGCAGGACATCGCCATCACCGGTTCGATGAGCCAGTTTGGCGAGGTGCAACCCATCGGTTCGGTCAACGAGAAGATCGAGGGCTTCTTCGATGTCTGCTCGCAGGGCGGTCTGACGGGCACACAGGGTGTCGCCATCCCGGCGCAGAATGTGGACGAACTGCTCCTGCGCGAAGACATCTGCGCAGCGATGCGGGCCAAGAAGTTCTTTGTCTGGCCGATGACCACCGTGGATGAGGCGCTCGAGCTGCTGCTCGATACCCCCGCGGGACAGCCCGACGACAAGGGCCGGTTTCCGCGCGAGTCGGTGCATGGTCGGGTGATGGAGCGGCTGGCCGAGATGGCGGCCGCGGCGGAGGATGGTGGCAAGCCGCGCACGCGGGCAGCGCAGCCGCGTGGCGAGCGAAAGGTATAGCCGGTATTGCTTGGAGCAGGGGCGCAGATCGCCTAGCTACGGGCCATCTCAAGGAAGGCGATCATGCAGTTCAATCTCTCGCTCTCGGCGTCGCAGCTGTTCCGGTCGGTGAGGCTCTTCGAGCACCTCTCCCCCGAAGAGTTGTCGGCGGTGGTTCGCGTCGCGCAGCCTCGTCGGCTCGCGGCAGGGGAACTCCTCTTCGCCAAGTCGGGGCCCGGTGACGGCATGTTCATCGTTGAGCGTGGCGAGCTCTCGGTCACCACCGAGGGCGCGCATGGCGAGCACCTTACGCTCGCCTATCTGGGCAACGGCGCCTTCGTCGGCGAGATGTCGCTGCTCGACGGCGCACCTCGCTCCGCCTCGGTGGAGGCGGTCGCTGCAAGCAGCGGCTTCTGGATGAGCCGCGAGGCCTTCAGCGCCCTCCGCCTCGACTGTCCGTCGGCGGCCATGAAGGTGCTCTGGCAGCTGGCGCAGACGCTCGAAACACGCCGTCGCGGCGCTCTGTCGCGGCTCCGTCTCCAGCTCGCACAGGTGGAGAGCGAAGCCTCGCTCGGCCACGAAGCGCGCGAACTCCTTTTGCCGCTGCGGTGGGTCTGATGCTGCTCTCCTGGAACGCAATTCAGACGCCGCTTGAGGGTGTGACAGCTGCGCAGCTCGAGGCTGTCTTCGGCGCGCCGGAGGCTATCACGGTCGAGGCCGGTACGACCTTCACGCTCCGCGCCGAAGCGCCTCGCACAGCCTTCCTCGTTGTGTCGGGCGCGTTGCATGGCGGTGGGAGTGAGCTCCGGCTCATGCCCCAGCTCGCGGTGCCGCGGCGCGAGATCGCGGGCCTCGGCCGACTCGTCCTTGCAGAGCCATTGGAGCAGTCGTTTGCGGTGGCCGAGACCACGGTGCTCGTTGCGCTGGACGGCCTCCGCCTCGAGGCCGCCTGCACCGAAGGCGATGCCGCTGCGCAAGCGATTTTCGACGCTGTCGTGATGCTGCTCAGCGTGGACCTCCGGTCGTCGAACGAGGCGCTGCAGACGCTTCTGCAGTCCTAGTCCCGCGCATGGAAGCCGCAGTACCGAACCGCCGCCCGCCCTTCGACGCGGTGAGCGAAGACGACTGGAGCAACTGGCGCTGGCAGCAGAGCCACCGCTTGCGCGGGCTTGGCGAACTCGACCGGGTCTTCGGGCTCTCGGACGCGGAGCGCGACACCTTCGTCCGCTCCGCCGAGACCTTCCTCGTCTCGGTCACCCCCTACTACGCCTCGCTGAGCGAACACGGGAACCCCAACTGCCCCATCCGGCTGCAGTCCATCCCGCAGGCTGGAGAGCTGCTCACCTACCCGTTCGAGCTGGCCGATCCGCTCGCCGAAGAGAGCCACATGCCGGTGCCCGGCATCACCCATCGCTACCCCGATCGGGTGCTCTTCTATGTGACCCACAACTGCCCCGTCTATTGCCGCCATTGCACGCGCAAACGGAAGGTCGCCAACCCCGAGTCGGCCTCGACCAAAGACGAGATCGCGGGCGGTCTCGACTGGATCGCCGCCAACCCCCAGGTACGCGACGTGCTGGTCTCCGGCGGCGACCCGCTCACCCTCTCCGACGACCGGCTCGGCGAGATCCTGCTCCGCCTCCGCGCCATCCCCCATGTGGAGGTCATCCGGCTCGGAACCCGCAACCCGGTCACGCTCCCGCAGCGCATCACGCCCGAGCTCTGCGCCATCCTGCGCCAGGTGCGACCGCTCTACCTCCACACCCACTTCAACCACCCGCGCGAGTGCACGCCCGAGGCTGCTCAGGCGCTTCGCATGCTCGCAGACGCGGGCTGCAATCTCGGCAACCAGATGGTGCTGCTGCGCGGCATCAACGACGACCCGCAGACGGTGCTTGAGCTCAACCGCTGGCTCCTCAAGCAGGGCTGCCGCCCCTATTACA
Source organism: Deltaproteobacteria bacterium (assembly GCA_013205435.1). GTDB lineage: Bacteria > Myxococcota_A > Bradymonadia > REDH01 > REDH01 > CAIWGR01. The sequence continues at coordinate 115 of JABMMX010000363.1, read as the reverse complement.
TCTTCCAGGCCGACATGGCGCTCGGCATCACCCACCTCCGCACGCCGCTGGCGAAGGGGCTCGAGATCATCAAGTTCCTGCGCGGCCGCATCTCGGGCATGGGTGTGCCGCAATT
>JABMMX010000362.1 GCA_013205435.1 Deltaproteobacteria bacterium | reverse complement strand
GTGCCTCTGCGTTACCCGAGAGAGCGACTTCGCCTGTGACGAGGACGTAGGCGCGCGCTGCGGTCTTGAGCGCGAGGCGGGTGTTCTGTTCGACGAGGAGGATGCTGAGGCCGTCGGCCGCGATGACGCGGATGGCGGCGAAGATCTCGCTGACGAGCTTGGGGGCGAGGCCGAGGCTGGGCTCATCGAGGAGGAGGAGCTTGGGCTGCGACATCATGGCGCGCCCGATGGCGAGCATCTGCTGCTCTCCGCCGGAGAGGGTGCTCCCGTCCTGCCTGAGGCGCTCTGAGAGGCGGGGGAAGAGGGCGAAGACCCGCTCCATGTGGTGCTTTCGCTCCGCGGCGTCGCGGTGGAGGAAGGCGCCCATCTCGAGGTTTTCGCGGACCGACATGTTGCCGAAGATGGCGCGCCCTTCGGGGACGAGCGAGACGCCGAGGGCAGCGATTTGGTGTGTGGCGCGGCTGCCGGCCGGTGCGCCGAAGAAGTCGATCTGGCCCTGGCTGGCGATGAGCTTGACGATGGCCTTGAGCGTGGAGGTTTTGCCCGCGCCGTTGGCGCCGATGAGGGCGACAATCTCGCCCTGTCCGACGTTGAGGGAGATGCCTTTGACGGCCTGGATGCCGCCGTAGTTGACCTTGAGGTCTGTAACGCGGAGGGCGTCTGTCATGACTGCCTCAGCGTGGATTCGTCGACGTCTGCGCCGAGGTAGGCGGTTCGGACGGCGGGGTGGTTCTGGACATGGAGGGGCTCGCCGCTTGCGATGGTCTGGCCATGGTCGACGCAGTGGACCTGCTCGCAGACATTCATGACGACCTGCATGTTGTGCTCGACGAGCACGATGGTGAGGTCGAAGGTGTCGCGGAGCCAGCGGATCTGGTTTTTGAGGGAGTCGGCTTCGCGCGAGTTCATGCCGGCGGCGGGCTCGTCGAGGAGGAGCAGCTTGGGGTTGAGCATGAGGGCGCGGGCAATCTCGAGTTTGCGCTGCGAGCCGTAGGGGAGCGACTTGGAGAACTCGCCGGCGAGGGAGTCGAGTTCGAAGATGCGGAGGAGCTCGTAGGCTCGGGTGGCGAGTCGCTCCTGCTCTTCGGCCTGCTTCCGAAGCCGGAACATGGCGGCGAGCGGTCCGAAGCTGATGGTGGCGTGGCCTGCGACCATGACATTCTCGAGCACGGTCATGTCGCCGAAGAGTCGGATGTTCTGGAAGGTCCGAGCGATGCCCAGCGCGGCAATCTGGGAGGGCGGTCGCCCTGCGATGGACTGTCCGAAGAAGGAGATGGTCCCCTGCTCGGGTGTGTAGACGCCGGAGATGCAGTTGAAGGCGGTGGTCTTGCCGGCGCCGTTGGGGCCGATGAGGCCGAAGATTTGGCGGGGCGCGACTTCGAAGGAGACGCCGTCGATGGCGCGGAGGCCACCGAAGATTTTGGCGATGTTGTCGAGTTTGAGTGCGGGCGTCGTCATGCGGCACCTCCGCGCTTGCGCCTGAGGAAGGCGGGGAGCCGGAGCTCGCGGCTGCCGAGGAGGCCCTGAGGCCGTGCGATCATGAGGCCGATGAGGAGGAGCGAGTAGGCGAGGAGCCGGTACTGCTGGATGTCGCGCATGGCCTCGAGCGTGACGGCGACGAAGATGGCACCGATGATGGCGCCGGAGACGCTTCCGAGGCCGCCGATGAGGATCATGACGATCATGGCGACGGAGCGGTCCATCTTGAAGTCGTCGGGTCGGATGGTGCCCATGAGGTGGGCGAAGAGGCCTCCGGCAACGCCGACGGCGGCTGCGCTGATGACCGAGGCGAGGACCTTCATGCGGGTCGTGTTGATACCGAGTGCTTCGGTTGCAATCTCATCTTCTCGGATGGCGCGGAGTGCGCGACCGTAGGAGGAGAAGGTGAAGTTTCCGATGAGCGTGATGAGGAGAATGGCCCAGAGGAAGACCCAGAAGAAATTGGTGTAGACAGGGAGACCGAGGGGTCGTCCGCCGGAGTAACCGGTAGCGCCGCCGAGTGCTTCGGTGTTGGTGAAGATGAGGCGGATGATCTCCGCGAATCCGAGGGTGACGATGGCAAGGTAGTCTCCGCGTAGCCGGAGGCTTGGTGCTCCGACGAGGAGGCCTGCGAGGCCGGCGAAGAGGGCGCCGAAAAGGAGTCCAACGCTGAGGAGGAGCCCCTGCATCCACGGGGCGGGGATGTTGCTGGCGCTGAAGCCTAGCCCGGACTCAAGGTGGATGACGGCGAAGGCGGTGGCGTAGGCGCCGACCGCCATGAAGCCGGCGTGGCCGAGCGAGAACTGGCCGGTGGTTCCGTTGATGAGGTTCAGTCCCACGGCGAGGATGGCGTTGATGCCACACTGCAGGATGATGCGGACGACATACTCGATCACAAAGGCATCGAGGGCCCAGTTGATGACGAAGAGCGCGGCGATGAGCGCAATCGAGACGGCGGTTCGGTAGGTCCAGATCATGGTCAGACCTTCTCCTGCCGGACGACACCTAGGAGGCCCTGCGGCCTTACCAGAAGGATGACGATGAGGATGACGAAGGTGATGGCGTCGCGGTAGTCGGATGAGATGTAGCCGGCGGTCATGAGCTCTGCGATGCCGATGAGCAGGCCTCCGATGGCAGCTCCGCGGATGTTTCCGATGCCTCCGAGGACGGCGGCGATGAAGGCCTTGAGGCCAATCATGTTGCCCATGAGGGGTTCGAGTTTGGTCTGGTCGAGACCGAAGAGGATGCCTCCGGCGGCGGCAAGTGCGCTGCCGATGGCGAAGGTGAGGGAGATGACGCGGTCTGCGGGGACGCCCATGAGCTTGGCGGCGGGGAGGTTGACGGAGATGGCCCGCATGGCGCGGCCCGTCCAGGTCTTCTTCACGAAGAACTCAAGCGCGAGCATGAGGAGGATAGAGACGGCGAAGATGAAGATCTTGATGTTGGTGATGGTGACGCCGGCGAACTCGAGGCGGTGCTCGGTGATGATGCTCGGGAAGCTGCGCGGGTTGGCCGAGAAGGCGAGCACGGCGATGTTCTGGAGCAGGAGCGAGACGCCGATGGCGGTGATCAGCGGTGCGAGCCGGGGCGCGCCACGGAGGGGGCGGTAGGCGAATCGCTCGATGAGCATGCCGACGATGGCGGCTCCGGCCATGGCGAGGAGCAGGACAAGGGTTGCGCTCATGGGCGAGAAGGAGGCGGCGGAGAGGGTTTCGTACCCGAGCCAGAAGGCAGCGTAGAGCCCGATGTAGCAGCCGATCATGAAGACCTCGCCGTGGGCGAAGTTGATGAGGCCGAGTGTCCCGTAGACCATCGTATAGCCCAGCGCGATGAGGGCATAGATGGACCCTACGGAGAGTCCGTTGACGAGCTGCTGTAGAAAGGTGCTCACGCAGGGATCCTCGTGGCCGGCCGCCTACTTGGCCGCGCCTGAACCGGAACCGGCGGGTGCAGCGGCAGCACCAGAGGCAGGGGCAGCGGGCGCAGCAGGGGCCGCGGGTGCAGCAGGAGCCGCGGGCGCAGCCGGAGCGGCACCGGCAGGCTGGATCTCGGCCACGAACTTGTCGCCGTCGGCGGTAACCTTCAGGACGACCGCGGGCTTCACCGGGTTGCGGTTTGCGTCGAAGGTGACGGCGCCGGTGACGGCGGGGAAGGCCTTGGTGGCCTCGAGCGCGTCACGGATGGCAGCGGGCGTGGGCTCGCCCTTGGCGCGGCGCATGGCGTCGATGATGAGGGCGGTTGCGTCGTAGCCGAGGGTGGCGAGCGCGGTGGGCGGCTCGTTCCAGCGCTTGGAGTAGGTGGCGATGAAGGCGCTGGACTTCTCGTTGGCGTTGTCGGGCGCGAAGTGGTTGGAGTAGAAGCTGCCGACGATGTCGTTGCCGCCGATCTCGCGGAGCTTGGGGCTCTCCCAACCGTCGCCGCCGAGGAGCGGGATGTTGAGGCCGAGGCGGCGGGAGTTCTTCGCGAGGTTACCGACCTCGGTGTAGTAGCCGGGGACGAAGAGGGCCTGCGCTTCGAGTGCCTTGATCTTGGTCAGCTGTGCCGAGAAGTCGGTGTCGCCTTCGTTGTAGCTCTCTTCGGCGACGATGGTGCCGCCGTTCTTGGTGAAGGTCTCGATGAAGGCCTTGGCGAGGCCGATCGAGTAGTCGTTGCGGACATCCTTGATGACGGCGATGCGGGTGAAGCCCTGCTTCTCCTTGGCGAAGGTGGCCATGACCTCGCCCTGGAAGGGGTCGATGAAGCAGGTGCGGAAGACGAAGTTTCCGATCTCGGTGACCTGGGTGTTGGTCGAGGAGGGGGAGACCATGGGGATGCCGCGGCGCTGCGCGATGCGGCCGCCGACGAGCGAGAGGCTGGAGGAGACTTCGCCCAAGATGGCGGAGGCATTCTCTACGTCGATGAGGCGGGTGACGGCGTTGCCGGCCTCATCTGCCGTGCCCTGGTCGTCGAGGATGACGAGCTTGACGGGACGACCACCGACGCCACCGGCGGCGTTGGCTTCGTCGATGGCGAGAAGAGCGCCCTGCTGCGTCTTGATGCCGAAGTCGGCCTTGGAGCCGGTGAGGGAGAGGTAGGCGCCGATGACGAGTGCACCGGACTGGGCGCCGCTGCCTTCGCCGTCCGCTCCGGCCTTGGGCTTGCAACCAGAGGCTGCGACGAGCGCGAGGCTCATGGAGGAGAGGAGCAGGAAGCGGCGTGCGGCAGAAAAACGGGTCATCGGGTTGGCTCCGGCAGTGGTTACATTTGAGCAGCGCGAGGCTGCGCGGCGAGGACTACCACCGATGGGGCGGAGTGGGAAGAATGTTGCGGCTGTCGTGAGGGGCCGATGGGGTGTCGCACGGTCGCGGTTGTGCGGTGCGGTGGTCATCACTAGGTTATCACTTGGAGCGGGTGCTGCAGTCTTCGTGCGGCATTCCGAGTACCCCGCCCGAATGTTACATTCTAGGGATCTCCCGTGCAGGACCGGTGTGCAAGCTCGCCTCGTAGCGAGAAGCCTAATGGGCCTCGGGGAGCAACCCACCTCGCATCACAGCGAGGCGGGGCCCGCGGGCCAACATCGGGACAGGCGGCCCCGCTCCAACCTCTTCACATCTCGCCGGCTGCCTAGCCCGGTGGCCACTGCATCGAGCGGCCGCCGAGGAGGTGGAGGTGGATGTGGAAGACCGACTGTCCGCCGAGCGACCCGCAGTTCATGACGAGCCTGTAGCCGGACTCGGCGAAGCCGAGCTGCTTGGCGAGCTGGGTGGCAACGAAGACCATGTGGCCGAGGAGCGGGGCGTCGGTCGCCTCGAGCTCGTCGAGGGTTGTGATGAAGCGTTTGGGGAGGATGAGGAGGTGGTGTGGCGCGGCGGGGGAGATGTCGCGGATGGCGATGCAGTGCTCGTCGTCCCAGAGGCGTGGCGCGGGGATTTCGCCGCGGAGGATTTTGCCGAAGATGGTGGGGTTTTCGCTCATGGGTGACCTGCGGCTGGAGGGTTATCGGTTGCGGCTGTCGAGCCAGAGAGTGACGGGGCCATCGTTGATGAGAGCGACCTTCATGTCGGCGCCGAAACGGCCGGTCTCGACGGTGAGTCCGCGCTCGCGCCAGGTCTGGGCGGCGCGGTCGACGAGCTCGCTGGCAGGTCCCGGCTGCATGGCGCCGACGAAGCTGGGTCGCCGTCCACGGGAGAGGTCGGCGTAGAGGGTGAACTGGCTGACGAGGAGGATGGCGCCGCCCGTCTCCTCGAGGGAGCGCCCCATGCGCCCCTGGTCATCTTCGAAGATGCGGAGGGCGGGGATTTTTGTGGTGATGAAGGCGAGGTCGTCGTCGGTGTCGCCCTCGCCGACCGCGAGCAGGACGAGCAGGCCGTGGCCGATGCTCCCGATGCGCTCGCCTTCGATGGTGACAGAGGCCTCGCTGACCCGTTGGAGGAGGGCCCGCATGGTCTAGCTCGTCGGGAGGTCGACCCAGTTGGGCGCGAGGCCGCTGAGGCGGAGTTGGAGCTGGTTTCCGGGGGCGCCGCCGAGGTGGGCCATCTGGTAGACGGGGAGGTGGCGGAGCCGTTTGGCGGCGTCCGTGGCGAGGTCTGGGAGGCGTCCCGAGCCGACGAAGAGGATGAGGTTGAAGCCCTCGCTGCCGCCCGCCTCCTGGAGTGCATCGAGTGCGGCCTCGAGCGGGAGTCCGAAGAGGGTGGCGTCCCAGCCGTGCGGCTGAATCTGCGGCATCTCGGGGCTTCCGAGCCAGCCGGCGTTGCCGATGGCCGGGGCGCTGGCGTCTGCTTCGAGCCAGCAGAGCCTGGGGTGGGCGGGGTCGAAAGCGAGCCCGAAGTCGGGGTGCATGAGCAGGCCGAGGAGCTCGATGACGATGGGTGTGGAGGCGGCGGCGGGCTCGACGACGAGCGCGACGCGGCCGGGCCGTAGCGCGGGGCTCGGGAGGGCGAGTGCCTGGCGGAGCAGGTGGTCGAGCCGGAGCTGCCAGGGCAGTCGGGGGTCGGGGGCGAGCAGGCGCGGAGCGTCGCCGCCGAAGGTTCCGGAAGCCAGCGTCGCAAGCCGGTCCGTCGAGAGGAGCGCAGTCTCTGCAGCGTGCGCGACTTCGGCGTGTGACGCCTCGAGCGTGAGCCCGAGGCTTTCGGCGAGCGCGCGGCCGCGTCCGAAGCCCGGCTCGGCGTTCAGCACCGCGACGAGGTCGTCGGCAGCTGCGGCAGGGTCGGCACCTGCGAGGAGGCGTGCCCGCTCAAAGCGGAGCCGGAGCGCGGTAGCTGGGGTCGCCACAGGGAGCGCCTCGTCGATGGCTGCGCGGGCTTCGGTGAGGGCGCCTTCACGGCCATGCGCCTCGACAAGGAGGAGCCTCGCCTCGGTGTGGGCGGGGAAGTCTTCGAGGATGGCCTCTGCGCAGGCGCTGGCGATGCTGTGGCGGCCGGCGCGGAGGTGTACCATAGCGTCGTCGTAGGCGAGCTCGACCATGTCGGCATCGAGCCCGAGGGCGCGTTCACGCTGCCGAGCTGCTGCTTCGGGCTGGCCGAGGAGTGCATAGATCTCGGCGAGCTCGTCGTGCCAGTATCGGAAGTAGGGGTGGATACCGATGGCACGTAGGTAGCCGTCGCGGGCGCTCTCGAACCTACCGAGCCGCCTGCGGAGTGCGGCCTGGCGGACCCAGAGGTTTGCATCGAAGGGGTCTTCGAGGAGGAGGTCGGTGTAGATGGCGTCTGCCGCGGTGTAGTTGCCGGCATCGAGGTGGAGCGCGAGCAGGTTCTGGGCGGCGGGGAGGAGGGCGCGGGAGCGGTCCCAGGCCTCGTTCCAGAGTCGGAGCGCCGTCTCTGTGTCGCCCTGTGCCTGCGCGAGGACTCCGGCGTTGAAGGAGGCTACGGCGTCGCGCTCAGCATCGCGGAGAGAGAGGGTGATGGGATCCATGGGCCGTTCTCGGTTGCAGGGTGTGGCGGAGGAGGCGTGCGGAGGGACTGTTGTCAGCCTGTCAGCGACGGGAGTTCTTGGAGATGGGGGCGGCTTCGGCGCGCACCTCCAATTCTCGCTCCATGAGGCCGTGTTGCCAAGACCATCCTAGCGCTTCGTAGAGTTCGAGGAGCAGGGAGATGGACTCCATGGCGGTTTCGGGTTTTTGGGCCGTGAGGTGGAGCGCGTTTGCGGCGAAGGTGACGCCCTGTTCGAGCTGCTGATCGTTGGCTGCCTCGACGGCGGCGTGGAGCCAAGGTTCGGGTTCGTTGGGGTCGTTGTCGAGGATGAGTTCGAGGGAGGCCCACTCGCCGTAGGGGTCGTCGAATCCCGGGTCGTTGGCGAGTTTTGTGGTGAGCTCTTCGAGGTCGAGTTCGGGGACCTCGCTGAGGAAGGGCATCATGCTGTCGCCGCTGTAGGTGAGCGGTGAGCGGAGGGCGCGACGGTAGGCCGCGTGTGCCTCTGCGCGGTCTCGGTGCAGCTCGTGGATGCGCCCTGCAGCGAGTGCGGCGGCGCCGAAGTGGGGGAAGACCTCGAGGGCGTGTTCGGCCTCGGCGAGTCCGCGGAGTTCGTTTGCGGACTGGCCGAGCCTGCAGGCTGTGAGAACGAGCGAGGCGGGGGCCACCGGGTCGATGCGGAGGAAGGCGCGGCTGACCTCTGTGTTGCTCGGATAGGGTTCGGGCAGGAGCACATGAAAGTCGGTGGCGAGGTCGAAGCGCTCGAGCAGCGGGAGGATACGGAGATCGTATGCAGCCGCATCGAGGATGGCGATGTTGCCCCGTCGCACGGCGGCGAAGGAGGTGAGGCCGATCCAGGCGACGAAGAGGTCGAAGGAGGAGGCGACAGGGACGCAGCGGTAGGTCTCGTACATCCAGAGGACGACGGCTTGGGTGTCGCGCATCGGGGTCGCGGCGGAGAGGACGAAGCAGAAGAGGTTGCCCGCGCCGTCTGCCGCGAAGGGGACAAGGTCTGGGTGCATGCCGGTCCAGCGACGGCGCGCGAGCTGGATGATCCAGGACTGGAGGAGGTCTGTGGAACGCGGGACGAAGAAGCCGACATCTCCGAACCAGGCGGTGGTCTCTGCGCCCGTGACCTCGCGGAGGTGGGTGGAGAACCGGAGGTAGGAGTCGGGGAGGAGTGGGTTCACGGGCGGGCCGCTGTCGGGGGGCGAGCGATGGCACGGACGCCGCTCGGGTCGGCGAGGAGGAGCTCCCCGCGGAGTTGCAGCAGTCGGGCGTTGGCCTGCGCCGTCCCTGCTGCGTCACAGCCGCCGGCGGTTGCATTGGCAAGTCGGCCATCGGTGTAGCGAAGGAGGTCGAAGCCGGAGCCGGTCAGGCGCTGCGCGAGCCCCTTGGCGCAGTCGGACGAGAGCGCCTTTGCGGCCTCTTTCCAGGCCGGGGCGGGGCCCTCGACAACGAACCGTCGGAGCGTTCCGTCGGTGGCGAGCGACCAACGGCCACCGCCTTCGTGCCACTGCGATACACCGACGCCTGCAGCGATTTCGGCGGTCGCGTTTTGGCAGGCGGTGGCATCGCATGTGAGCGTGGAGCCATCGGCGAAGAGGAGGAAGGCGTCTCCTGCCGCGAAGAGCTGCTTGAGCGCGGCCGGTTGGCTGGAGTGGTGGCTCCAGACGCCGTCGGCGCGGCGGAAGACTTCGTGCTCGGAGATGGCGATGAGGTTGCCGCCGGCGTCCTGATCGAGGCCGATGAGCTCGGTTGGGCGGATGCCCTCAGCGTCGAGGCGGGTGAGCTGCCAACTGTTGTCGGTGCGCTCCCAGACGGTTGCGAGGCCTGCCTCGGCGCCGGCGATGATGAGCTTGCCGTCGCTGGTCCGCAGACCTGCGCGGAGGGTCACGTTGACGCCCGGTGGGGGCTCGATGCGGAGGAGGGAGCTGGGGTCGGAGGGTTGCGCCGGCAGCGCTGTGACGGCGACGAGGAGATCCGCCGCAGCGTGGAAGAGGAGGTCGGCCCGGAGCGGCGGTGGGATCTCGTTTCGCAGCTCTGTACCCGTCCAGATGAAGCGGGCGCCATCGGCGTCGATGAGGCTGACCGAACCGTTCCCAGCCGAGGGAGGGACGACGCCGACCAGGTTGCGCGGTGTTCCGGCAACGAGAGAGAGGGCTCCGTCGCGTAGAATCGCGAGGCCCTCGGAGGTGGGGAAGTAGTGAGTGTTGGGGTCGCTGCTGAGGGAGGCGCTGCGGCCGATGCGGAGGGGTGTCTTGCCTGTCGCAGCGGCTTGGTCGAGGAGGGTGATCCAGCCTCCGACGGCGACGCTCCGGATGCGGGCGGGCTCCACGACCACAGCCTGCCCGGGGGTGGAGGCGATGATCTCCAGGATGCCCTCAGAAGGTAGTGGATCGGTGCTGGCCGTGAGGGGGCGCCACTGCAGGCCTGCGCTATCGGCGGCGACGGTAAAGACCTTGCCGGAGTCACAGATCGCGAGGCCCACCGTGAGGGAGAAGCCGATGGCGCTCAGGCGCTCGCAGCCATCTTCGGTGGCGAGGGGCGAGTTCATCCGGAGGAGGTGACGGCTGTCGCCGACCCAGACCGCGCCGGTGGCGTCGATGAGGTGGGTGAGGCCGAAGGCGTCGGCCTGCAGGCTACTCGTCGGGCCGGTGGGGTAGGGCTCGGCGAGGGTCGCTTGAAGCGTGGTCCAGCCTGCCGCCTTCTCCGGGGCATCGAGTTTGCCGGCGGGCGCGGGAACGAGGATGCGGCCCTCATCGGTGAAGAGCCAGGGCTGGCCAGCGACGCTCCCGGCGATTCGGAGTGTGCCGCGCAGGCCGGAGGGGACGGTCTGGTTCGCGTCGGTCAGGATTGCGCCGTTCGCGCCGCTGCAGAGCAGTCCGTGGCCCTCGCGCCAGAGACAGTCGGTGAGGTGCAGTTCGGGGCTGCCCGACGGCCAGCTCGTCCACTGCGGAGCCTGCTCCACGGCGGCTACGGTCCGTGTTACAGAGGCGAGCCCCTGCGGATCGATGGTACGGACCGAAATGATGGGATCTGGGATCGCTGAGGTGAGCGTCGCACCGGTAGCGCCGGGTGGCGACATGAAGCGAGCGGCGCTCTCCTTGGTGGCACCATAGGGGGAGCCACCGAGGATGATTTCGACATTGAGCTTGTCGACAGAGCTCTCGGGGTCGCTGCCCCGCGTCCAACTGACATGGAGCTTGCCGCCGCTGTCGAATCGGGCAACAGGCTTGTCGGGTGGCTCAGGAGGCCGGTTTGCTGCCACGGGCGCCGCGGGTTGGACCTGCGGCTCTTTGCTGCCGCAGGCCGCAAGGAGTGCGCCTATGAGGCCGCAGGCAAACGCTCGCCGGCTTCCCCGCATGGCGCTGTGGGTCAGTTGTTGTTCTTCGAACCAATCGGCTCGACGGTAACGGTGAGGGTACGACCCTCGGGCTGCGGCGGGCCGGCCGACTCAGCGACATCGCTCATGGCCTGGACCATGAGGTTCATCTTCTCGATCCAGAGGTTCATGTGGGAGCTCTCGCGGCCACGCATACGCATGACGAACTTCACACGGTCGCCCTTTTCGATGAAGCCGCGCGCCTGGTTGAGCTTGGTCTCGAGGTCGTGCGTGTCGGTCTTGGGCCGGAGCGTGATGGTCTTGAGTTCAACGCGCGTCGCCTTGCTCTTGGACTCCTTCTTGGAGAGTTCGTAGCGGAACTTTCCGT
>JABMMX010000361.1 GCA_013205435.1 Deltaproteobacteria bacterium | reverse complement strand
GGCCGTAGCCGTAGGCGTCCTGGCGCGCAGGTTGTTGGCCTGAATCACCCCCGACTCGGCTGCGGCTGGATGTGCGTCGTCGAGTACAACCGCATCACCGGCCTGCCCAATCTGGCCGACCCAACCCTGCTCGGCTACCCGGCCGACGCCCAGCTTTGGGGCTGGAACTTCGACACGGTCGAGGTGATGAACGACCACAGCCGGATCTGGAACGACCCTGCCAACCCGCGCGAGTCGGGCCTCTGGGACGACTGGCTCTCCTTCCTCAACCATGGCCACGCCATCACCGGGGTCGGGGTCACCGATGTCCACTCGCCCGTCACGGGCGGCTCACCCCGCACCTACTTCGCCGCGCCGACCGACGATGTCTCGGCCTTCAACGACCAGATGCTGGTCGACGCGATGCTCAGCGGCAAGGCGATGGTCAGTTCCGGCGCCTTCGGCCGGCTCTCAGCCAACGGCGCCACGCTCGGCGAGACGGCGGTTGCCGGCCCCGGCGGGTTGGTCAGGCTGCAGCTTCAGGTTCAGGCGCTGCCGCAGATCGATGTGGTCGGCATCCAGGTCTTCGCCAACTGCGACGAGGTGGCCTGGGTTGCGACCACCGACCCGAACGGCCTCGTGAAGTTCGACGGAGCCATCGACATCACGGTCCCGGCCGACGCCCATATTGTGGTTGCAGCCCACGGCCTCAATCGGCTCCCGCGACCCTTCCCGCAGTTCGAGGCATCGAATGTGCCGCGCCTCTTCACCAACCCCATCTACATCGACGCAGAGGGCGACGGATACAACGCGGTGGGTGGCAAGAGCTGCACCTACTCCCTGGTCACCGACCATGCTTCGACCGGCCGCCGTGCCGCGCCGGCGCCGCTGACCAATACCATCCCCCGTCTCTACCCCGACTATCCGCACAACGACGGCTGCCATCCCGCGCACGACTGATCTCCCGCTTACCGGCCTCGAACCGCCTGACTGATCGCGAGGATGTCTGCGAGGACGCCTGCGGCCGTGACGTCGCCCCCTGCGCCAGCGCCTTGCACAACGAGTGGGAAGGTGCGGTAACGTTCGGTCGTGAAAGCCACGAACGCCTCGGTGCCTCGAAGCCTTGTCGCGGGATGGTCTGCAGGCACCGCAACAGGCCCGACAAGTACTTTGGATGGGCGACCGTCAACCCCGGGCTGGATTCGGGCGAGATATCGGAGCACCTCGCCGCGCGCGCGGAGTTCTTCAACTTCGGCTGCGAACCGAGCGTCGGCCCCTCGGAGCGCCTCAAAGAACTGCTCCAAACCCTCGTGCGCCAGGAGGTCGGGCGGTACGAAGGGAACAGTTTCGACGTCATCGAGCTCGAGTTCGAGTCCTAGCTCTCTCGCTAGAATCAGTGCCTTACGTGCCGCATCGACACCGCCAAGGTCATCTCGCGGATGTGGCTCCGTGTAGCCGCGCGAATGCGCATCCAAGACCGCTGCCGAGAGCGGTGTCCCGGCCATGAGGGCGTTGCTCAGAAAGCCGAGCGTTCCGGACAGTGAGGCCTCGATTGCGAGGACGCGGTCGCCCGTCCGAACGAGGTTTTTCAGCGTCTCGATGACAGGCAGGCTGGCGCCGACGGTCGTCTCATAACGCCAGGCACGGTGCGCGGCGCGCGCGGCTTCGTCGAGTCTCCGTCGCGCTGTGGTCTCGATGGCGAGCGGCTTCTTGTTTGCGCCAACCACGTGAATGCCCCGCGCGAACGCTGCTTCGTAGGATCGCTCCATCCCTGTTGCAGCCGTGCAATCCACCAGGATGGGGAGCGGCAGGCGCGCGAGGCGGTCGAGAGCATCTGCCAATCGGTTCTCGTCGAGGAGCGCTTCGCACTGTTCGAGCGCTCGGACGGCGTCTGAAGGCGACAGGCCGTCAGGATCGAAGCAGAGGCGCCTGCTGTCTGCGATACCGACGAGGCGGAGATCGATGTCGTGCTCATCGCGAAGGCGATGCTTCTCGCTGGAGAGCTGTGCCAGCAGCTGGCTGCCGACGGTGCCTTTGCCGAGGAGAAGCAGGCTGACCAGTTCCGGCGCGAGGTTCATCGCGGCGTGGACGCTTCGAACCGCAAGCGCCGTGTCGTCGCCGTCAACGACGCATCGGATCGCGCGCGACGTGGCAGTCTGCGACGCGGCACGCACTGGGATCCCCGCGCGACCGAGCGCACCGAAGAACCTACCCGCCACGTTGACCCCGCGCCCCATGGCCTCTGCGACCAGCGTGAGGAGCGTGACGCTGCTTCGTTCACGCAGCTCCGGCAGTGTCCCAGCTGCAGCTCCTCGGGCGAGCTCCGTTACAATCACGGCGCGCGCACGTGGCACGTCCGAAGCGGTAACGACGAGAGCAATCCCGTTCCCTCGCGGCCCCTGCGACTCCAGCCAGACGGAGATACCTGCTGCGTGAAGGGCTGCAGCCACCCGTGGCCCCAGTCCGAACTGTGCGGTTTGGTGGCTTCCCTCGATGTCGAACAGCGTCATCCCCTCCAGCGATGTGACGCAGGCGGGTCGGTCGGCGTCTGCTGCGCCATGCGCGTCGATACGTGTTCCCGCGTCGCCCGGTGCGAGGGTGTTGCGGATCCGCATCGGGATGCCGGCCTCAATCAGGGGAAGCATCGTTCGCGGGTGCAGCATCTTGAGGCCAAGCCCGGAGAGTTCGAGCGCCTCCTGATAACTCAGGTAGGGAACGGGATAGGCTTCCGCGACCAGGCTGGGGTCCGCGGTCATGATGCCGCCGACATCGGTCCAGATGTGGACCTCGTCCGCGCCGCGCGCACGTGCGAGGATCGCCGCGGTGTAGTCTGAGCCGTTCCGGCCGAGTGTCGTCGTCCTGCCGCTCTGCGTCCTGCCGAGAAATCCGGTATGGATGCGAAGCTGACCGGCGTCGCTGCGGGCGGCCAGCGCGACCACGGTCGGCTCCCACAGAACCGATGCGTCTCCGTGCCGCTCGTCGGACGTCAACCAATCCCGCGCATCGACGGCGACCGCCTGCATTCCCTGTCGCTGTGCGGCGAAGGTTATCAGACGAGCTGCGAGGCGCTCGCCAAAGGAGAGGAGTTCGTCTCGTGGGCCCGGCGCCAAGTCTCTCACGGCATGAATCCCTTGAAGCAGCGCCAAAAGCGACTCCTGAAGCGGGGCGGTGATGTCGACGGTCGGCGCGGTGCCGATCGCCTCCAGAACGGTCATCGAGCTGTCATCGAGGATGAGCATCGCCGTCGTGATTGCCGCGCGAAGGTCGCCGGCGGCGGCAGCTTCACCCGCAGAGAGGAGACGGTCTGTTGTCTCGCCCAGCGCGCTGACAACCACTTCAACGTCCGCCTCTGCAGCGGTGGACGCTACAATCTGGAGCACGGCTCGTAGCCGCTCCGGCGCACCAAGAGAGGAGCCACCGAACTTGAGAACGAGCTTTTTCATGTTGGATTACCAGTTCCTTGGAGACTCTATGATGCAGGAATAGTTTCTACGAAAACATCGTTATGTCAACGCTGCGGTGGTCGGCCCGATCCGGTTGGCGGCCGCCTTCTCGCATGATAGGAGCGATGCTTCGAACCGGAGGATGCTGTATGGCGACGCGCGCAGGGATAGCCCGTCAGGGAGCACAGGCGAGGGGAGACGACCTCGGAGCGGCTGAACTCTCCCGGCGGGTCGCGAACAGTCTCCATCGGATCCGCAAGGCGCGCGGCCTCTCGCTGGACCAGCTCGCAGCGGCCAGTGGCGTCAGCCGCGCAGCCCTCTCTCAGATTGAAGGCTCGAGGACCAACCCGACCCTCGCGATTCTATGGAAGGTCGCTGTCGGACTCGGCGTTCCATTCGGCGAACTGCTCGGAGAGCAGGTGGACTCCCGGTGCCGCGTCCTGCGCAGCCAGGACATCACACCGCTCCGGAGCGTAGACGGTCGCGTCGAGAGTCGGCTGCTCACGCCCGCTGGCGCGACCCCGGGCCTCGAGACCTATGAATTGCGCATGGCGCCGCGCGGGATTCTCACGAGTGACGCCCATGTGCTCGGGACAAGCGAGACGGTGATCGTGCTCACGGGAGCCCTGCGCATGACGGTCGAGGATGAGAGCTTCGAGCTTGCGCCGGGCGATACCTTCCACTTCCGCGCCGACGCGCCGCACAGTTATGAGAACCGCTCGACGCACGAGTGCCGGTTCCTCAACCAGATCGCCTACGGCACCAACTCCGACCTCTGAGTCGGTACGGTTCGCCAGCCGCGCTCGTCGGTAGGCTGACCGCGATCCGCAACGTAGGGCCCGTTTCGAGCACAGGTGCTCGGGCTTGACGGTGTGGTGCTGTCAACGCGTCGGTGGCTGCGCCTCGATGTTTGACTTGCACCGGGCGATTGTGTCTATTATGTTGGAAACTCCGTCATGATAAGGACGTCCCCTCTCGATTCTACAGGAGTTGCCATGAGCCAGAAGCCTGAGACCCTTGCCCTCCACGCCGGCCAGGTCGCCGACCCCACCACCGGATCGCGCGCGGTCCCCATCTATCAGACCACCTCCTACCAGTTCCGCGACACCGAGCACGCAGCCAACCTGTTTGCTCTCAAGGAGTTCGGAAACATCTACACCCGCCTCATGAACCCGACGACCGACGTCCTCGAGAAGCGCATCGCCGCCCTCGACGGCGGCATCGGGGCGCTTGCCGTCGCGAGCGGACAGTCGGCCATCACCTTTTCTATCCTCAACATCGCGCAGGCCGGTGACGAGATCGTCTCCGCCGACAACCTCTACGGCGGCACCTACAACCTCTTCCACCACACGCTCCCGCGTCTGGGCATCAAGGTTGTCTTTGTTCCCTCTAACGATCTCGAAGCGTTTGACCGTGCGATTACCCCGCGCACCAAGGCCGTCTACGCGGAGTCTATCGGCAATCCGAAACTCGATGTCGCCGACGTTGCAGGGATCGCGGCCGTCGCCCACAAGCATGGCATCCCGCTGATCGTCGACAATACCGTCTCGCCGCTGCTTTTCCGTCCGATTGCGCACGGTGCCGATATCGTGGTCTACTCGGCCACCAAGTTTATCGGCGGACATGGTACCTCCATCGGCGGGCTTATCGTCGACTCCGGCAAGTTCGACTGGACCAACGGCAAGTTCCCCCTCATCGCCGCGCCCGACCCATCCTATCACGGCGTAAACTTCGTCGATGCGCTCGCCCCGCTCGGCAACCTCGCCTACATCATCAAGGCGCGTGTCACGCTGCTGCGTGATCTCGGCGCGGCGATGTCGCCCTTCAACGCCTTCCTCTTCCTGCAGGGCCTTGAGACGCTTCCGCTCCGCATCGAGCGCCACGCCCAGAACGCGCTCGCCGTGGCGCAGTGGCTGGAAGGGCACCCGAAGGTGGGTTGGGTCAATTATCCGGGTCTTGCGAGCAGTCCGAACCACGCACTCGCCAAGCGCTACCTAGAGCGCGGATTCGGGGCCATTCTCGGCTTCGGCGTCCGCGGCGGACTCGAAGGAGGTCAACGCTTCATCAACAGCCTTTCGCTTGTTTCCCACGTCGCCAACGTTGGCGATGCCAAGACACTTGCGATTCACCCGGCATCAACCACGCACTCCCAGCTCTCCCCCGAGGAACAGGCCGCGACCGGGGTCACGCCCGACTTCATTCGCCTCTCCGTCGGTATCGAGCACATCGACGATATCCTCGCCGATCTCGACCAAGCGCTCGCCAAGGTCTGACGCAGGTGGCCGCGCAGCGCATCCCGCGGATTGGCGTCGTCAATCTCATGCCGCAGATGGAGCAGTATGAGCCGATGCTCCGTGCCTTCCTCGACCGGCCGGCGCGCCCTTGGGCCTTCGTCGGGCTGCGCCTGCGAACGCATGATTACCGGAGCAGCGACCCGAACCACCTCGCGACCTATCTGTTCGCAGACGAAGCACTTCCCACGCTCGATGCAATCCTCCTCACAGGCGCACCTGTTGAGACGCTCCCGCTGGCCGAGGTCCGTTACTGGCCGGAGCTCGAAGGCCTGCTCGAGGCAGCCGCCCTCCGAGGGCTGCCCGTCACTGGCATCTGTTGGGGAGCGATGGCGCTCGCGGAGCGGCTCGGCGTACCCCGCGTCTTGCTCTCGATGAAGCGGTTCGGGTTGTTGACCCATCTTGGTCCCGACGGAAACCGGTCGACGATCCCGCACAGCCGATTCGCAGGCTTCCTACCGGAAGCCGTCTCGGCGGAGGTCGCTGCAGGCCGCATCGTTGTGCGGGAGCGATGCGCGGCGACCGGTGAGCCCGTGCTGCTGGCCACGCCGGACGGTCGAATCACAATGCACATCGGCCACCCGGAGTATCTCCCGGGTCGGCTCGAGGCAGAGTGGGCGCGTGACACAGTTGCCGGCCGCAAAGATGTTGCGCCGCCGGAGGGCCTCGATGCCGATGGGCGCTTCGTGTGGGAGGAGGCCGCGACCGCCGCCGCAGCCACTGTGCTTGACAGCGCATCGCGCGGCGGCCCGACCGCTGTTTGAGAGCGTCCGTCTGCTGCCCTTTCAGCCATCCGCAGCGGAGCGCTGCGCCCACGAAGTTTGGCCGCGCCGTGCTGCTCGGCTAGTCGTGCGGCCGGTTGATTTCGAACGCACGAGGTAGAGCGATGAAGGTTCAGGCTGGGCTGTCGATGGTGCTTCTTCTTGCGGCGTGTGGGACCAAGGAGGCGCCGGCGCCTGCTGCTGCGCCCGCGGCAGGACCCGCTGCGGAGCTGAAGGCGGCCGGACCGTCCGTCTGCCCCGTCGGCATGGTGATGGTGAAGGCTGGCTCCTTCGTGATGGGGTCGCCCGAGACGGAGCCCACCCGGGCCAAGGATGAGGTGCAACACAAGGTCACGCTCACCCGCGACTTCTGCATCTCGACCACCGAGGTCACCCAGGCGGAGTATAAGGCTGTGATGGGCACCAGCCCCTCAACCTTTGAGGCCTGCGGCGACAACTGCCCCGTCGATTCGGTCACCTGGGTGGAGGCCATGGCCTACGCCAACGCCAAGAGCGGTAAAGAGGGGCGCGACATCTGCCTGCCCGCAGGCGGCTTCACGGGGCTCGACTGCACCGGCTACCGGCTGCCCACCGAGGCGGAGTGGGAGTATGCGGCACGGGCCGGCACGACCACCGC
>JABMMX010000360.1 GCA_013205435.1 Deltaproteobacteria bacterium | reverse complement strand
GGATAGAGCAGGGCTTTCCTAAAGCCAAGGTCGGGGGTTCGAGTCCCTTCGAGGCCGCCACGCGGTTCTGTCAGCTTAACTCCGTCAAGCTGCGGAGGCCCCCTGCCCGTCGGGATGATCACGCAGCAGCGGTTGCCGCGACCCACGTCTGATGGGCCTCGGCCCGAAACTGGCGGAGGGTTGGTCGGCGGATCAGGTGAGGCTGGAGATTGAAGACGTTGTAGACGGCGGCGTGGGTGGCGAGAAACCTCTGGGCAGAGGCCCTGGACTTGAACTTCTGCTGCTTTCGCTCTCGCCTCCGGATCGGCAGGTGCGAGTTCTCCGCCCGATTATTTTCCGGCATCCCGCCAGGTCGATGGCGATCCACCAGGCCCAGATCGCGGGCTGCGGCGCGGTAGGAAGCCAGCTTGTCGGTGACAATCGTCTCTGGGTGAACGCCGTGGTTCTTTAGCAATTTCCTCAGCAGCTTCAATGCCGCCGCCTTGTTGCGGCGCTCCTGGACCAGCATGTCCAGCACCTCACCCTCGTCATCAACCGCGCGCCAGAGATACATGCGTCGGCCGCCGATCTTTACGACCATCTCGTCCAGATGCCAGCGCCCCGTCGGCTTGGGTCGGGACCGCCGGAGGTTTTGGGCGAAGAGACGACCGAACTTCAGCGTCCAGCACCGGATCGTCTCGTAGCTGACCTCGATGCCCCGTTGCGCCAGAAGTTCCTCAACGTCCCGAAAGCTGAGCGTGAACCGGAAATACAGCCACACCGCATGGCGGATCACGTCAGGCGGAAACCTGTGGCGCTTGTAGGAAATCGTTCTCATGGGCGGCTCCATCCTGGCCACACGGCCATATCTGGAGACGAGTTAGCGTTTACCTGTCAGCACCCATGGCCGTATCTGGCGACATCTTATCGTTTGCCCGACGGCAACTTTAAACGAGTTCAACTTTACGCATATCCCCACTTTGGCACTCAAACGCGCCGAACTGGAGGCGCTTTACCGTTATACTACAGCACCCCGAACGCTTCCATGAGCTCCGTCTCCGGTGCTCGGCCTGGGCCTATCTCAGCCCGGAGGAAATGGAACGCAGACCGGCCTAACCCCGCCCAATTTTCCGGGGGAAGATCAGTTGGATGTTGTGAAAGCATTTTTGGACGATGGCTGCCGATCCTACTGAACTTGATGGTGACGAAGAGAAGCGGGCGCTGAACAGCGTCAACGCCCAGCTCAAGACGGCGATCGATCAGATGCGGTGCCAGCTTGAGGACAGCGAGGACCGGGCCACGGAACGCGAGCAGATGGCGCGCGCGGAGTTCGCGAACGAAATCACCGAGCTGAAAATGACGATCAACGCGATGCGCTCACAGCTCGAACAGCAGATCGACGACGCAGCGGCAAGGGAACAGGGCATCCGCGCCGAGGCAGCGAATGATCTTGCCGAGCTGAAGTCGACCGTTTCGGCGATGCGCTCGCAGCTCGAAGCGGAGACTCGCGAGGCGCAGACGAGAGAGCAATGCATCCTCGCGGAGGCCGCGAAGGAGCTCGCCGAGCTGCAATCCACCGTCTCGGTGATGCGTTCACAGCTCGAGGGGCAGCTCCATGCGGCCCAGAGCCGCGAACAGAAGTTGCGCGCGGAAAATGAGAACGAAGCGAATGAACTCCGCCATACCATTCGGACGCTGCGGAGCGAGCTGGAGGCGACCCTCGTCAAAGCCACCGCAGCGGTCGAGACGGAGTTGGCCGCCTTTGTCGCCGAGCGGCGGAATTTGCAGAATCAGATCTGGGCCATGCGGGCCACGCTGGATGTACGCGTATGACGACCGCCTCTGTCAGGTCCGTGACGGTAAAGTCCCGCACGCGCCGCGTCGAGAACGAGTTGCGTCGCGCGCAGATGCTGCTCGAGGTATCGCAGCGTTGCGCCGCGATCGGCAATCTCTCTGGGGGTCTCAACGAGCTGCTCAGCATCGCCACCCGCGAGCTGGAATGCGAGCGCGGCACCATCTTCCTCAACGATGAGAAGACCAGCGAGCTCTATTCGCGGGTCGCACAGGGCGATCTTTTCCGCGAGATTCGCATCCTCAACAGCAGCGGCATCGCAGGGCACGTCTTCCAGACCGGTGAGTCGGTGCTTACCGACGATGCCTACGCGGACCCGCGCTTCAACCGCTCGGTCGATCAGCGCACCGGCTTCACGACCAAGAGCCTGGTCTGCGTGCCGATCCGGACCATGCAGGGCGAGACGATCGGTGCGATGCAGTGCCTTAACAAGATCGCCG
>JABMMX010000359.1 GCA_013205435.1 Deltaproteobacteria bacterium | reverse complement strand
CGCTCAACCAGCTCCTCGTCGAGATGGACGGCTTTGAGTCGAGCGAGGGTGTTATCCTCATCGCTGCCACCAACCGGCCCGACGTCCTCGACCCCGCGCTGCTTCGGCCTGGCCGCTTTGATCGTCGCGTCGTGGTTCCCCGTCCCGATTGCCTGGGCCGCGAAGGCATCCTCAAGGTTCACACGCGCAAGACGCCGCTGGCGCCCAATGTGGACATCAATACCCTAGCCAAGGGCACGCCCGGCTTCGCCGGCGCGGACCTCGAGAACCTCGTCAACGAGGCCGCGCTCATCGCCGCGCGTAAGGGTCAAGACCGGCTCGAGATGGCTGACTTCGAGGACGCCAAGGACAAGGTCATGATGGGTGCCGAGCGCCGCTCCGCCATCATCAGCGACCGCGACAAGAAGGTCACCGCCTACCACGAGGCCGGCCACGCGCTCGTCGCCATTATGCTTCCGCAGGGACGCGACGTCGACCCCCTGCACAAGGTCACCATCATCCCCCGCGGCCGCGCGCTCGGCGTCACCCAGCAGATGCCCACCGAGGACCGCCTCAATGTGAGCAAGGACTGGGCGCTCAACCGCATCGCCATCGCCATGGGCGGCCGCGCCGCGGAAGAGATTGTCTTCGGCCAGATCACGACCGGCGCCGGACAGGACCTCGAGCATGCCACCGGCATCGCCCGCAAGATGGTCTGCGAGTGGGGCATGAGCGACAAGATCGGCCCGCAGCACCTCGGTGACGGCGGCGAAGAGGTCTTCCTCGGCCGCGACTACAACCGTGCCGGCCGCTCCTACTCGGAGAAGACCGCGATCGAGGTGGACGAAGAGGTGCGCAAGCTCCTGCAGGGCCGCTACGCCGACGCCCGCCAGATCCTCGAGGACAACAAGGCGATGCTCATCGGTATCGCCGAGGCACTGCTCGAGTTCGAGTCCATCGATGGCGACGAGGTCAACGCAGTCGTTCACGGCAACATCGAGCAGGTGCGGAAGAACCGCGAGGCAGCCCGCGCCGCAGCCAAGGCCGCGCAGCCCGCAACCGCCTTCCATACCAAGGATGCAGCCGGCGGCCGTCCGGTAGAGCCAGCCACCCTCCGCCCGGCGAGCGGCGAAGCCTGATGCAGCCGTGGCGTTGGCGCCACCGTAGAGGGACGCTCCACGGTATCACCGGGCGTCCCGCCATCATGGCGGTCATCAACCTCACCCCCGACTCCTTCTCCGATGGCGGGCGCTTCGGCTCGGTCGGCGCAGCCGTCGGACAGGCCTGTGAGGCCGCCGAGCACGGAGCAGAGATCATCGACCTCGGGGCCGAGAGCACGCGGCCCGGCGCCCCGGTCGTCTCGGAGGCTGAGGAGCTTGACCGGCTGCTCCCCGTGCTCCGAGAGCTCCGCGGCCAGACTGCAGCGCTGCTATCGATCGACACCACCAAGGCCGCGGTCGCAGCCGCAGCCGCCGCCGAGGGCGCAGACATCATCAACGACATCTCGGGCGGCCGTTTCGACCCCAAGATGCTGACGGTCGTCCGCGACACGGGGCTGGGCTTTGTGGCGATGCACACCACCGGAAGACCCGCCGAGATGCAGCAGCGCGCGCACTACGAATCGGTTACCCGCGAGGTGGCGCAGGCGCTCTGCGACCGGCTCCAGGAGGCCATCGACGCAGGCATCCCCAGCGACGCAGTCCTGCTCGACCCGGGCTTCGGCTTCGGCAAGCTGCTCCACCACAACATCGACCTCTTCGGCGCCCTCCCGGAGCTCTGCCGGCTGCCGCGCCCGCTGCTCGTCGGGGTCAGCCGCAAGTCGATGCTCCGCGCCATCGCCGGCGCCGAGCCCGAGGCCCTCGAGCATGCCACCACCACGGCCCATCTGCTCGCCGCCCTCGCGGGGGCCGCCGTGCTGCGCACCCACCATTTCGCGGCAGCCGTCGCGATGCGGCGCACACTGCTTCACCTGCGGCCGCAAGCAGAGTAGCCTAGCCCGAGCGGGGCAGCGGGCGACCATCGACCGACCCCCACCGACTCCGAGCCAGCCAACCGCATGCCCGCCTTCTCCGCCACCGAAATTCGAGACCTCGCGACGGGGCTCATCGACTTCGCGGTGGTCTTCCTCATCATCTATCGGCTCCTGCTGCTCATTCGCGGCACCCGTGCCGTTCAGGTGATGACGGGCCTGCTCGTCATCGTTTTCGGCTACTTCCTCTCCTCCGACGACTACCTCGGCCTGCCCACGCTGCACTGGCTTCTCGACAAGTTCTTCGGAGCGCTGGTGCTGGTCGCGGTGGTGCTCTTCCAGAACGACATCCGGCGCGCCTTCTCGCGGGTCGTCGAGACGAAGTGGCTGGGCGGTCGGTCGCAGCGCAGCGCGCTCGCCTGGGTGGAGGAGCTGCTGAAGGCGGTGTCGATGTTGCGCGACGCCCGTATCGGAGGCCTCGTTGTCATCGAACGCGATGCCGACCTCTCGCCGCTCGCCGAGTCGGGCACAACGCTGGATGCGACGATCTCGAAGGAGGCGCTCTTCGCCATCTTCAACCCCGGGTATGCTAGCCCGCTCCACGACGGCGCCTCTGTCCTGCGTGGAGGCCGCATCGCCGCTGCGGCCTGCTTCCTTCCGCTGACAACGAATGCCGAGGTCAACCGGACGATGGGCACCCGCCATCGCGCAGCGATCGGCGTCACCGAAGAGCTCGACGCGGTCGCGCTGGTGGTCTCCGAGTCTACCCAGCGCATCACCGTCGCTGTCGGCGGCCACCTCTCGCGTGACCTGAGCATGCCCGAGCTCCGCCAGCTGCTTATCGCGCTGCTCAACCGGCCACCGGGCGGCGCAGACCCCGAGCTCCCCTCGGAGGAGAACATGCAGATCCAGCCATCCGCGGAGGCCCCATGAAGCTGCCCCGCTGGTTCACGGACAACTTCCGCCTCAAGCTCTTCGCCCTCCTCCTCACGACGCTGGTCTACGGCATCGTTATGGCGGGCCGTACCTACGAGCGCGAACTCATCTTTTCGGTCGCTGTCGACGGCATTGGCGAAAACCAGGTCCTCGTTGGCCAACCCCCCGAGATCCGCGTCCGCTTGGTTGCGACGCCCGGCGGGTTCTCAAGCCTTGGAGATGCCTCGCGACGGGTGATCCATCTCACCCTCCCCGCGTCGGGCAAGGGCCGTTTCGGTCTCTCCGACGCAGACCTGCCGCTACCGCGCGGCGTCAAGGCGCTCTCCATCTCCCCCGCCTCGTTGGACCTGCGGCTCGAGAACCTGGTGACCAAGAACTTGCCGATTCGGGTCGAGTCCAAGGGAACGCCCGCGACAGGTCATCAGGTCACCTCGCTCCGGCCCATCCCCGACAAGATTCAGGTGAGGGGGCCGCAGTCGGTCTTCGCCTCGCTCTCGAGCGTGACCACGGAGGCCATCGATGTAGAGGGCCGCGACGAAGACTTCAGCGTCCGTGCCAGGTTCACCAACGAGATCCCCTTCGTCGTCCTGCCCTCCGATGGCGTCGATGTGGCGATCGGCATCGACAGCGCTGTCGGCTCTCGCTCGCTCACCAAGGTGGCGATCCAGCTCCTCGGACCGCATGCTGAGCGCGCCTCTCTCGACCGCAAGAGCCTGCAGGTTCGGCTGCGCGGCCCGCGCGCCGTGCTCGATGACATCGACCCTGCTGCGCTCTTTGCGACCGTCGACCTGCTCGCGCTGCCGAGCCAGCTTCCCGGGACCTACGCCGTGACGCCAAAACTGCTCAATCTGCCGGACGAGGTCGAAGTGCAGCGGCTCTCGCCAGAGACGCTCAAGTTGACGCTCCGCTGATGCAAGACTACCTCGGAAGGGCCTGTTTCTCGGCCAATGTGTGCGATTGGAGTTCAGACCATGAGTGAGCGAAGGTACTTCGGAACCGACGGTATCCGGGGCACGGCGAACGCCGCTCCCATGACTGTGGAAACGGCCTTGGCGCTGGGTCGCGCGGTGGCGACCCGCTTCAACCGAACGGGCCATCGCGCCAAGATTCTGGTCGGCAAAGATACCCGCCTGTCGGGCTACATGTTCGAAGCGGCACTCTTGGCCGGCATCACCAGCACGGGTGCCGATGTCATCCTCTTGGGCCCGCTCCCCACGCCCGGCATCGCCTTCCTCACAACCTCGATGCGCGCAGACGCCGGCATCGTGCTCAGCGCGTCGCACAACCCGTTTGAAGACAACGGCCTCAAGGTCTTCGGCCACGACGGCTTCAAGCTGCCGGACGAGGTCGAGATGGACCTCGAGCGTATGATGGATAGCCCGGCTGCGATGAAGATCGCACGCGGTCGCGACGTGGGCCGCGCGAAGCGGGTCGACGATGCGATGGGCCGTTACGTCACCCACCTCAAGACCATGCTCCGCGCCGAGTATGACCTCTCGGGGCTCCGCATCGTGGTGGACTGCGCCAACGGTGCCGCCTACCGCGCTGCGCCGACGCTCCTCGCCGAGCTCGGTGCCACTGTCTTCGCCATTGGCGTGACGCCCGACGGCACCAACATCAACGACGGCTGCGGCTCTCTCCACCCCGAAATGGCGGCCGCGGCGGTCAAGGTGCACGGCGCGCACCTGGGCATCGCGCTCGATGGAGACGCCGACCGGCTCATCCTCATCGACGAGCGCGGCGATGTCGTCGACGGAGATGCCGTGATGGCGCTCGCGGCGCTCGACCTCAAGGAGCACGGGCTGCTGCGCGGCGATACGGTCGTCGCCACCGTCATGTCGAACCTCGGACTGGAGCATGCACTTTCTCGCGCCGGCATCCGGCTCGAGCGCACCGCGGTCGGCGACCGCTATGTGGTGCAGCGGATGCGCGAAGGGGGCTTCAACTTCGGCGGCGAGCAGTCGGGCCACCTCGTCTTCCTCGACCACGCGACCACGGGCGACGGCCTCGTGGCGGCGCTCCAGGTGCTCAACGTGATGCAGGGCAGACAGCGGCCGCTCAGCGAGCTTGCGCAGGTGATGCAGCGGCTCCCGCAGGTGCTCGTCAACCTCAAGGTCCCGGAGAAGCGCCCGCTCGCAAGCCTGCCGCTCGCCTCTGCCGCGATGGCAGATGTGGAGGCGAAGCTCGGAAAGGACGGCCGCATCCTCGTTCGCTACTCCGGCACCGAGGCCAAGATTCGGGTCATGATTGAGGGGCCCGACGAGGCTGTCATTGGTACCTTCGCACAGGAGGTCGTTGCGGCGATCTCGAAGGATTTCGGAGTCTGAGATGCACCGGCCCCGCCTCGGCGTAAACATCGACCACATCGCGACACTTCGGCAGGCGCGAGGGACGCTCTACCCTGAGCCGCTGCTCGGTGCGCAGCTGGCGCAGCTCGGCGGTGCCGACCAGATCACCGTTCACCTGCGCGAAGACCGTCGCCATATCCAGGACCGCGATGTGCGGCTTCTGCGCGAGGTAGTCACCTGCCCGCTCAACCTCGAAATGGGCCTCACGGAGGAGATGATCGCCATCGCACTCGAGGTGCGCCCCGACACCGTGACGCTGGTGCCCGAGCGGCGCGAAGAGCGGACGACCGAGGGCGGACTGGACCTCCAGCCGCGCGCCGATGCCATCGCCGATTTCGCTGCGGCCTGCGCGAGAAGCGGTATCGAACTTTCGCTCTTTATAGAGGCCTCCGAGGAGCAGATCCGACTCGCAAAGCAGGTTGGCGCCTCTATCATCGAACTCCACACTGGAGAGTTTGCAGAGGCGAAGCCGGCGCAGCAGGCAGCCGAAGTCGCCCGCCTTCGCAGCGGCGCGCAGCTCGCGAAGAGCCTCGGCCTGACGGTCGCGGCGGGCCACGGTCTGCACTACGAGAACATCTTCCCGCTCCTCGAAGTGGTGGAGATTGAGGAGTACAACATCGGTCACGCCATTGTGGCGCGCGCCCTCTTCGTCGGCTTCCAGGCGGCCGTGGCGGAGATGGTCGCGCTGCTCGGAGACCGCCGGCCGCCACACCCGTGGCGCCCGTCGACGCGTTGAGCCGCCGCGATCGCAGCTTCGCTTCGGCGCTCTGTTGGGCGCTCCTCTGCGCCGCCGTTGGCGCAGGCTGCGACGCAGCCGACTACTCCGACCTCGCCACGCTCAAGGTCTCCAGTACGACCGGGCTGCTGACCGCTGACGGCGCCTACGAGACAACCCGGGTCTTCGCGCTTTCCGAGGTCGGTCGCGCCTCCATCGATTATGCTCTGCGCGCAGGCGATGCGGCCTCTTCGCTCCAACTTGCTGCTCAGATGCAGACCTCCGGAGACTCCGACGCGGCGGCCTGCGAGGCGCTCAGCGCTGTCTCGGTTGCGCAGTTGTCGCCCTCCAACGAGACCACCGCGACCGCCGCGACAGCAGACAACGACCTGCTCACCTTCGACCGCGCCTTCGAGGTCAGCGCGCCACCGACGGCAGCCGACGCCGAGTTCCGCTTTCTCCGCTTCAGGCCCTCGGACTCCGGTGTTGTCAGCATCAACCTCTTCGTCAGCCCGGCCACCGCCGAGCCACGGCTCGTCGTCGAAGGCAACGAGGTACTGCCAAGCCTGATTCGCAGCACCGACGAGGCCTGCGTGGCAGAGGGCGGCGTGGTCTACCGCTACGAGGTCGAAGCATCCAAGCAACACCTCCTCGGCTGGACTGCCGCGACGCTGCGTGCAGATGAGCCGCGCCTGCTCCTGCAGATTGCCTGCGAGACCAACCGCTCGGTGCCCTCCACCTGCGCAGGCCACGTCGCGCTGCCCACCACAACCGTCCCCATCACGTTGGCGGCTGGCGCTACGCAGACGGGCCACATCTCCACCGGCCTGCTGGGCATTGGAGACCGCATTGTCCTTGCGCTGCGCTGCAGGCCTGCCGACGGCGCGACAACCTGCGAAGGCACAAGCGATGTCGTCGTCCGCTTTGAGCCGGTCGAGTGCAAATCGGCCGCCGACTGCGAAGCCTCTCAGACCTGCTCTTCTGATGGCTACTGTGCGGGCGAAACCGCCTGCTCCACGGGTGGGCTCCCGTCACGCGGCTGGCTGGTGGCCGGCGCCTTGGTGCTGGCGCTCGCAGTGCGCAAACGGCGCATACTCCGTGCAACGGGTGCAGCAGCGCTCCTCCTCGTTGCGCCCATAGAGGCGACGGCGGCGGTGCCACAAGGCACCGAGGTCTTCGTCGAGGTTGGCGCCGGCCCCCGGCTGTTCGTCGGCTCGTTCTACGACCTGGCGGGTGCCGGCGGCTCCATCTATGAGCGCCAGGGGCTGCAGTTTGGCCCCTGGGGAGGCCGAGTGACCCTCGCCGCCGACTACACCCTCACCAACCAGCCCGCCCCGCCATTCCAGCCCTCGCTGCAGACCCTCGCCATCTCACTCGGCGCGCAGCGCCGCTTCATGATCGCCGGCCTCGACTTCGAAGCCGGCGCCGACATCACCCGGCTGGGCGTACTGGCCAATCCGCTGGTCGCCTACACGGGGCCTGCGACCAACTTCGTGGGGCTCAACACCGAGCTCCGCTGGCTCTGGATCAACCGCTCGCAGCAACACCTCGCCATCGGAACGCAACTGTCTGGCTTCTTCGACCGGAGCAGCTTTCGTCCGTCGGTCGCGCTGACGGTCGGCGTCGGCTTTCGGACCACGCCGTGATGCGGTCCGCGATCATCGCGGCCATGCTGCTATTGCTTGCTGGCTGTACGCCTGCTGCGCCAAAGCCCGCACCGGCTGGCCCTCCGCCGTCGGCAGACCTGATCTCGCTGTCGCCTGCCATCACCGAGACGGTGGCGCTGCTGGGCGCTGAGAGCCGCTTGAAGGGACGCTCCGACTGGTGCAACGAACCGGCGTCGGTGCGGGCGCTTGCCGCCTTCGGCACCTCGCTCACCCCTGCGCTCGAACGCATCGCCAGCGCCAATCCCGCGCGCCTGCTCATCGACGGGAGCCTTGGCAATCAACGCGACCAGCTCGAGGCTCTCGCGCCCGTCGAGGTGCTGCCCTGGCTCACGGTCGAAGAGGTGATGGAGTCGACCCGTCGCATCGGCAGGCTCGTCGACCGCGGAGAGGCCGCCGAGCAGCTTGCAGAACGGTTCAGGCCTTGGCTACGGCCGCTGCCTGCGCAGACCCACGCTGTACTGCTGCTCATTGGCGACGACGGCCCCGAGACGGGTACCTTCTGGTTCGTGAAGGAGGGCTCGCTGCATGGTGCGATGCTCCGCGCTGCAGGCTGGCGAAACGCTGTTGCGGAGCCCGTCGCGACGCCGTCGCTCTCGGCCGAGGCGCTGCTGCGACTCGACCCCGAGGCCATCGTAGTGCTGGTTGCAAAACCCGACTCCGATGCAGACCGCAGCCGGCTCCAGGAGGCCTTTGCCAGGTTCGACGGACTTCGTGCCATCCGCGCGCACAGGCTGGCGCTGCTGGCCGATCCGAACATCCTCTCCACCGGTCCATCGCTGCTGTCGACCGAGGCCAAGCTCGCAGCGCTTCTTAAGCCGTGGGAGGCTCCGTGAACGGGCTTGAGCTCCACAATGCGGCGCTCCGGTCGCAGGCAGGTTGGAGGGTCGCGCCGCTCTCGCTCAGCTTGGAGGCCGGCAGACCGGTGCTGCTCGTAGGCCCCCACGGTGCCGGTAAGTCGAGCCTCCTGAGGCTCCTGCTCGGG
>JABMMX010000358.1 GCA_013205435.1 Deltaproteobacteria bacterium | reverse complement strand
TCCACGGCGACATCAAGCCGCAGAATGTCCTCGTCACCCGCGAAGGGCGACCGGTCATCATCGACTTCGGCACCGCACGCGCCTCGAGCGAAGCACGCACAGGAAGCCTCACGGTGATCGCGATGACACCCGGCTACTGCCCGCCGGAGCTGGCGGTTCGAAGCCGCCCAGACGAAGTGGGCCCTTGGAGCGACCTCTACAGCTGGGCCATGACCGTCATGGGACTCGCCATCCGACATCAGGGCCCAGAGTCGGTACCCGTCGACGCCAACGCCCGCGTTGCGCTCGCCCGCCATGGCATCACCGATGCGGGTTTCGGCGCCTCCACGGCCTCCGCCTTGCGAGAGGCCGGCCTGTCGGACGCCTGGGTCGCCGCACTCATCGACTGCGTGGCCCTCATCCCAGCCGACCGCCCCGCCTCCGTCGAGCTCATCCTCGCTCGTCTGGAGCGTCGAAGGTCCGAACCGAGCCTGGGTTCCAGCACCCAAGACGCGCTCTGGCCCATTGTGCCGGCGGCAGAGGCGATGGAGCCCAGCGACGATGGACCCTCGAAAGGCATGAGCGCGCCCAAGCGTTGGGGCCTTGCCCTAACCGTTGTCGGGCTGTTTGCGCTGACCGCGGGAGCGGCGTTCTGGCCGACTACGCGCAGTTCAACCGCTGCTGATTCATCTGGCGTTGCATCGAAACTGCCTGAGCGAAGCCCGCCGCCTGAAGCAACAGACGCTGGCAACCCGCCCGATGTTACCGCCCCACCGCCGCCGGTGCCCGCAACGTCACCCGCTTCGACAGCGCCACCCCCATCAACGCCCGCGGCACGGCCTGTACCCGCGCCAACGCCGCCCCTAGCCACCAAGGGAACTGCACTTCCCCCACCCGCAGCGCCTCCAGCCTCAGCACCCGCCGAAAAGCCGACCAGCCCGCGGCCTTCCATCTCTATTCCCCAATCACCAACTGCCGATCCCCGCACCCGGATCCAACGGGCCAAGGCCGCCTACCGCAAAAGCGACGAGGCGTTCACGAACGACTTGGGTAGCATCATCGGGATTCATAACGATCTCCGATGCGAACCGGACCTCAGTTGCGGGATGCACACATGCGACGCTTTGGCGGACAAAGCGCTGAGTGCGGCAGCATCTGTGCGCACGACGTTTCAGGACATTGATGGTTCTTTCCCTACTGCCCAAGTCGCCGACCGAGCAGAAGCTGCGCTAGCGCGCCATCAGCGAGCAAGAGAAGACATGAGCCGCGCGGAGACTCGATTCAGAGAATCTTGCTGGCAGCCCGATTCGTACGACGAAGAGTGAGACTGGACTCCGTTCGCCGTTTCGCACCCCCGCCAGCCCGCGCCGCGTCCCGACCCATGCCCTATCGATCGGAATCGCAGCAAATCTTGGGTGGCAATCGCGTTTCGGTTCGCTAGAAAAGGCTGCGCGGGGGCATTCGACGATCGGCGACCCGCTCCGCGCACCACCCCATTTGGCTTCTCAAATTGGCAATCACGCCGCTTGCTGCCAATCAATCGCTCCTGCCCGACGCATCCTCCGCGCGCGGGGCGCGGTTCATCATCGAACGCCCACTCAGCGCTGGCGGCTTCGCGATCACCTATCTCGCCTGGGACCAGCAGCTTCGTGACCGTTGCGTCATCAAAGAGCTCGCAATCTCAGAAATCATGGGCCGCTCTGGCAACGCCATGGTCGCGCTTCCAGGACGAGACGCCGACCTCGCCATCTGGGTGCAGAAGGTGCAGCGGGAGGCAGAAATCCTCCACAGCCTTCGCACCGTAGGCGTCGTCCCCGTCCGAGCTACCTGGCGAGAAAACGGAACCGCCTACTTCGCCATGGACTTCGTCGACGGCATCGAGCTCCCCAGACAGCCAATCGACGGCGTGCGCTGGGAAACCTGGGAGCCCGTTGCACGCAGATTCCTGCGCGCGCTCGGTGCCATCCACGCCGCCGGTCTCGTCCACGGCGATATCAAGCCCCAGAATGTGCTCGTCCGCAAAGATGGAACGCCCGTCATCATCGATTTCGGCACCGCCCGCTCCTCCGAAGATGCCCGAAAAACGCGACTCACCACCATCGCCATGACCCCGGGCTACTGCCCGCCCGAACTCGCCGTCCGCGACCGGGCGAAAGAGATGGGACCGTGGAGCGATCTCTACAGCTGGTCGCTGACGGTAATGGGCCTCGTCATCCAGCACCGCGGAATCGAGGGCGCGCCACTCGAAGCGACCGCCCGCGTCGCACTTTCGCAGCACGGTATCCGCGACGCAGGCATCGGCGAAGAGACATCTGCCGCGCTCAAGGCAGCCGGCCTCCCCGACCGCTGGGTGCAGGCCCTCATGGCCTGCGCCTCGCTCTATCCCGCCTCACGGCCGGCCTCCGTTGAGGCTGTGCTTGCCCTCCTTGACGGCAGCCCAAACGCCTCCGTGAACGATGCGAGGAGAGCATCCGCCCCGCCCCCGCTCCCCGCATCGCCCGCTGGCGAAGCTCGGCGCGCGGTCCACGATCTTGCCATTGACGACGGCGCCGATTTGCCGCCCGAGCAGCCCACCGGCGGGCGCTGGAAGTGGATCGCAGCCGCCGGACTCCTCATCGCGGCTGGGGCGGCAGCCTACTTTGTCGCCACGCGGCCAGTTTGCGGAAACGGAAAAGTCGAGGAGGGAGAGGGGTGCGCAACTTGCCCGCAGGATATCGTCTGCGGCCCGCTGACGGAATGCGTCGACGATCAGTGTACAAGCACCTGCGGAAACGGCCGCCCAGACCAGGGCGAAACCTGCAGCAACTGCCCGGCTGAAATCACCTGCGCAGCCTCCGAGTTCTGCGACGAGACCACCCACGCCTGCAAGCTGAAGTGCGGAAATGGCGTCATCGATGCGGGAGAAAGCTGCAAGAGCTGCCCACAAGACGCAGGTTGCTGCGCAGGCACGTGGATGGAAGATGCCAAGTGCGCGAAGTGCCCCGACGGATTCACCCTGGTGAAGGCAGGCGAGTTCACCATGGGCGCAAGCGCACGCGAGATTCAGCGCTGGGGGGAGCAGTACCCCTACCTAGAGCCCCTTCCGTCAGCACAACGCGGTCG
>JABMMX010000357.1 GCA_013205435.1 Deltaproteobacteria bacterium | reverse complement strand
TCACTGACGAGGCCGCGATGAATGGGTCGGGCGAAGCCGCCGATGCCGTCTTCCGAGAGGTCCTGCTGGACGGCATAGACCCTGCGCTGTTCCGCGCTGCGGCGCGGCAAACGGCGCTCGGTGAGCTCGCCGGGTTCAAGGCACCGGCGTTCGGCAAACTGCTGGGGGCCGGCGATCTGGAGCGGCTCGACAGCTGGTGGAACGAGTCGGAGGAGCCGCGGACAGAAGCCGGCGCGTTTGCGCTGCTGCTCGACCCTACCGCGTCGCCCTTGCCCCATGTTGCCGCCTCCTACCGGGCGGCGGTGGCGCAGCGGAAGCGGCATTTCGAACTGTTGGCATCGGTCGAACTCAGCCTGGCGGGTGACTACCTCACCTGGCTCGACCTGCAGCGGGCGCAGAACCGCAACTATCAGATTCCCATCCGGCAGGCGCCGGAGATGGAGCGGCCCATCGACCCCGTGGCGGAGGCTGCGCGACGGAGCGACGAGACGCTTCGCCTCGCAGCAGAGGGGCTGAAGGCGACGGATGTGACGGCCTTCCTCAAGGGGCTTCGTCCTGCTGCGCTCGACTACGCGCCGCTGCAGCAGGCGGTTGGGCGATACCTCGACTATGCGGCGCGTGATGCATGGCAGCCGCTGACGGGGACGCAGGTGCTGTCGAAGAAGTCGACCGGGCCGCAGGTCGTAGCGCTCCGCGCGCGGCTGGCCGCCGAAGGATTTGAGGCCGGCGAAGCGGGCAATGCGACCTTCGACACAGCCCTTCGCCGCGCGTTGCAGTCCTACCAGCGGCTCCGACAACTCGCGCCAACGGGCAAGCTCGATGAACTCGCGCGGGCCTCGCTGAATCAGACGCCCGTACGACGACTCGCGCAGCTCGGTGTCGCGCTCGACAGGTGGCGGCTGAGCCGCGCAGCGGCCGACTTCGGCAAGCAGCACATCTTCATCAACATCGCCGGATTCGAGGCGACGCTGCAAGACAAGGGAGAAGAGGTCTACCGCTGGCGGACGGTGGTCGGAAAGTGGGTGGACCGGGTCAACAAGGATGGAAAGCGGGTCCAGAAGGGTCTCTCGCCTCTCTTCTCTGACACCCTCGAGTTTGTGGTCTTTAACCCCTACTGGAATGTGCCGGATGGGATTCGCGCAGGGGAGTATCAGGCCAGGATAGAAGCTGACCCAGCGTGGCTCGCTGCCAACCAGTACGAGATTTACAAGACGCCCGACGGCATCGGGTGGCTGCGGCAACTTCCGGGGCCCGACAACCTGCTTGGCGCTGTAAAGTTCCTCTTCCCGAACGACCACAATGTCTACATGCACGATACTCCCGCCAAAGGGTTGTTCGACCAGCCCATCCGCGCCTACTCGCACGGTTGCGTGCGGGTGCATGAACCGATGAAGCTTGCAGCGCTGCTGCTGACGCGGGATCGCGAATGGTCCGAGAAGCAGACCGAGAAGTTCATCGAGGAGCAGGTAGAGCTCGCGACGGAGCAGTGGGTTGGACTCCGGAAGAAGATCCCGGTGCATCTCGAGTATGAGGGGGTGGGCGTAAGCGAGAAGGGCGAGATTGCCTTCTTTGGCGACATCTACCGGCTCGACCGCGATGCGCTCGCAGCCAAAGAGACCGTGTTTGCGGCAGCCATCGCGGCTGCCAAAGCGAAGGGCGCCGGTGCCAACAAACCCGATGGGTCAGGCAGCGGCGATGGCTCGGGAAGCGGCGATGGGTCCGGCAGCGGGCGCTGAATCTCAGCGTCTGCTTGGATCGACCGATTCTGGCCGCTACAGGCCCTCCACGCACCCCTACGAGGCAGACTCCATGAGACTCCGACCGCAGCCATCATCGCTTGTCACGACCGCCCTCTTCTCGCTCCTCCTGGGGCTAGGCTGCGGCGACGACAGCAGCACCAATGATGCCGATACAGGGCCTGCCGATGCGGTCGCAGACGCAAGCGGAGATGTGATTTCGGACGTCGATACAAGCGATGATGCGACCGACGGCTCCGGCGAGGGTTCAGCCGACAGTTCGCCGCCTGTCGCTCCCTGCAACCCGCTGGCGGAGGAGCTCGACTGCCTGCTGCCCTTCCCCTCCGACTTCTTTCTGAAGGTCGACACATCGCTGCCGAGCGGCCATCGCGTGGTGATTCCGGAGGCGGCGCTGCCCGTGCCGGTTCGGGGCCGCGGGCCGCTCGACTTTTCACGCACCGTGACCTCCGACGGCTTCTCGCCCGGCTCGCAGATTCTGGCGATGCTGCCCGGCGCAATCGATGGCAGCTCCCTCGCAGGCTACGCGCCGCAGGAGCCCGAGAAGGCGCTGCGCTCGCTCGATGCCGACTCGCCGACCGTGCTCGTGCAGGTGTCGAACGGCCGCAAGGTGGCCCACATTGCGGAGTTGGATGTACGGGCACCGCGGCCGGCGCGGCAGGCGCTCATCATCCGCCCGCTGGAGCGGCTCGTCGCCGGCGAGACCTACGCGGTGGGTATCTCATCGCTCCGCGACCTCAGCGGGGCAGCCATCGAACCCTCACCCGGCTTCCGCGCACTGCGCGACGGCACCCCGTCCGAAGACGCGCGGCTTCAGGCGGAAGCGGCCTCAGCGGAGAGCATCCTCTTCCCTGCACTCGCGGCGGCTGGCAAGGAGCGGAGCTCGCTGCAGCTGGCCTGGACCTTCACCGTCGGCAGTGATGAGCAGCTCCGTGGCGACCTGCTTCGGATTCGCGGTTTGGCGATCGAGGCGATGCGCACCACGCCGCCCGAAATCACGATCGACAGCGTCGAATTCGACACCTCCGTGGGCGTCGCCCGGCTCATTCGCGGACGGGTCACGGTACCGCTGTTTCTGGAGTCGTCGGAGCTTGCGGCCGCCATCTATCGCGGTGCCGACGGGCGCGCGGCGCAGAACGGCACCACCGAAGTCCCCTTCGTCGCGGTCATCCCGAACAGCGTGGTCGCCAGCGGTGCGCCTGCGCGTCTGCTTCAGTTCGGCCACGGATTTTTTGGAAACTCCGACGAGGCCACGGAGGGCTACGTGACGGAGTTCGCGGACCGCTTCGGCTTTGTGGTCATCGCCATGAACTGGTGGGGAATGTCGACAGATGATCTGCCCGCGCTCATCCGAGACATCCTGAACGACACCTCGCTCGCGCTCCGCTTCACCGACCGTGTGCACCAGGCGATGGTGAACCTGATGGCGATTGCCGGCGCCCGCGCCGCGCTCGCCGAACTCGAGCCATTCCGCCTCGATGGCAACGCGCTGGTCGACCCCTCGCAGGTCTACTTTCAGGGCATCTCGCAGGGCCACATTCTGGGAGCAACCTACGCATCGATTTCACCCGATATCCAAAAGGCTGTGCTGACCTCGGGTGGCGCCAACTTCTCGACGCTGATGTTCCGCGCACGCCCCTTCCTCGGCTTCCTGGGTATCATTGCAGCGGCGGTACCGGACGCCCTCGAACAGCAGAAGTTCGCCACGCTGGGCCAGTTCGTCTTCGACCGCATCGACCCCTACACCTACTCCGAGTTCCTTCTCGGCAACGACCTCGATGGCAGCCGCATGAACCGCCAGATTCTGATGCAGATGGGGGTTGGCGACAGCGAGGTGCCCAACCTCGGCAGCGAGCTTCACGCCCGCGCGGCGGGGCTGCAGGTGCTGCAGCCGAGCCCTGTGGCAACACCGCCGCTGATGAGCATTGCGGAGGGCAGCGGCGCCGACTCAGCCTTCGCGATTTACGACTTCAAGGTCGAGCTCTTCCCGAGCGTCACACCCTCCCCGGCCGACGCACTCAACCCGGTGCACAACGACCTGCGCGGCCTCACCGCTTCGATGCGGCAGCTGGATGCCTTCCTGCGGCCGGGCGGCCGTGTGGAGCAGTTCTGCGACGGCCTCTGCGACCCGGAGTAGCGCTAGATTTTCGAGCCGCGGAGACGGCTGGCGACGAGGCTTAGCAGGCCGACGACGCCAACGACCGCTGCTGCCATGCGGGCCTGTTGCAGGCGAGCCAGGAAGCTTGCGGTGTCGCCACCAAAGCCGACAGCGGAGCCGGTATCGGAGGCCATC
>JABMMX010000356.1 GCA_013205435.1 Deltaproteobacteria bacterium | reverse complement strand
CTGCAGCGCAGCCACTGCTGCAGTCGCCCGCTCCACCAGCGGCCGCGATGGCGAGGCGATGCTGACCATGCCGAGCGCGCTGCCGAGCCGTGCCCGTTTCCAGGCTGCGAGGCCGGCCGCACCCACCTCGATGCGCCGCTCGCCAAGCCGGAAGGTGGCGCCCGGCTCGAGACGCGCCCAGGCCCGCGCCTCTGCCGTCGGTGGCTCGGCTGCGCCCAACGGTGCCGACGCACAGAGCAGGGCCACCATCAGAAAGTATGAGATGCGCAGCCACATGCAGGTCGCTCGATTCGCTTGCCCTCTCCGCGCCCCATGCCTAGCCCCTGTGGGCGAGGCCGTCGAGCCTCGCGATCCGGCCACCGCGGCCGCACCCCCCACGAGTCAGCCCATGACCCTCTCGCTTGGCGAGCGCTTCAAGCCAGACTTCCCGATGCTCCAACAGCTGGTGCACGGAAAGCCCTACACCTACCTCGATACCGCAGCGACAGCCCAGAAGCCGCAGCTGGTCATCGACCGGATGGAGCGGTTCTACGCCACCGAGTATGCCACCGTCCGGCGCGGCGTCTACGCCCCATGCCAGACCGCAACCCAGATGTATGAGGCGGCCCGCGAGCGCTGCCGCGCCTTCGTCAACGGCAGCTCCGTGACAGAAGTCATCTTCGTTCGCGGCAGCACCGAGGGGCTCAACCTCATCGCCAGCAGCCTCGGCCGCCTCGCCCTCAAGCCGGGCGACGAGGTCGTCGTCACCGAGATGGAGCACCACGCCAACATCGTCCCCTGGCACATGGTCTGCGAGCTCACGGGCGCAACCCTCAAGGCCATCCCCATCACCGACGATGGCGAGCTGCAGCTCGAGGCGCTGGCCACGGTCATCACCGACCGCACCCGCATCGTCTCGCTCACCCATGTCTCCAACGTCCTCGGCACCCACAACCCCATCGAGCTGGTCGCCAAGCGGGCCCGCGAAGTAGGCGCCTATGTGGTGGTCGATGGCGCGCAGAGCTCGCCCCACGTCGACATCGATGTGCAGGCGCTCGACTGCGACTTCTTCGTCTGCTCGTCGCACAAGCTCTACGGCCCCTCGGGCGCCGGCTTTGTCTGGGGTCGCGAGGAGATCCTGCGCCAGATGCCCCCCTACCAGGGCGGCGGCGAGATGATCGACCATGTCTCCTTCGACCGGGTCACCTACGACGAGCCCCCCTACCGGTTCGAGGCGGGCACGCCGCCCATCGCACCGGTCATCGGCATGCATGCGGCGATCGACTACATCGACGCGATCGGCAAGCCGGCGATCGCCGCCTGGGAAGACCACCTGCTCCGGCTGGCGACAGCCGAGCTCGAGCAGATCCCTGGCCTGCGCATCTTCGGCAACGCGGCCCACAAGTCGGCGGTCATCGCCTTTGTGATGGACGGGGTCGCCTCGATGGACATCGGCATGGTGCTCGATCGCGAGGGCATCGCCGTGCGCGTGGGCCAGCACTGCGCGCAGCCGCTGCTCCGCCGGCTCGGCGTCCATGCGACGGCCCGCGCCTCCTTCGGCCTCTACAACACCGAGGAGGATGTGGCCCGGTTCGTCGAGGCGGTGCGCGAGGCCAAGGAGCTGCTCGCCTGAGCCGCCCGGAAGATCCTCGGCGCTGCCAAAACCGGCATGCAGGGGCCTCTGCAACGCCAGAAACGGCCCCGAACAGGCCGCCATTGTCTTGACTTCGCCCACCGCTCTCCCCTAAGACCTCCCCTCCCGAACCCACCGCTTCCGGTGTGATCTCGGCCCAGGACCGGTCCGTCGCGACCCCTCCCCTTTGTGATTGCCATGGCCCGTAAGTGTTCACTCACCGGTAAGCGCCGCAACGTCGGCATGAATGTTTCGCACTCGCACGTCCGTACCAAGACCGTGCAGCTGCCCAACCTTCAGACCAAGCGCGTCTGGTTCGAAGACGAGGCCCGCTTTGTCCGCATCACTCTCTCCTGCCGTGCCCTCCGCACCATCACGAAGAAGGGCCTCTCGCGCTTCCTTCGCGACGAAGGCATGACCATCCGCGACGTGGCCTAAACCGCCACTCGGCGCGCAGCTCTCCGGAGTCAGCACGCTGCACCTCAGGCCGGTCTCACCGATCGGCCTTTCGCGTTTTTGCTCCCGCTCCTGCGACCCCATGCAGCTCCAACGCACCTCCTCGATCGCACCCGATGCAGGCGGCCCACCGCCCCTGCTTCTGCAGACCGACGCCGTCGCGGCCGCTGGGTGGCTCCTCGCGCAGCAGCTCCGCCCCGACCTCATCTACATCGACCCCCCCTTCGCCACGGGCCGCAACTTCGCCCTCGCCCACCGCGACCACGAGGCCTCCGCCCACCTCGACGGCGGCACCCTCGCCTACCGCGACGCCTGGACCGGCGGCCTCGACGGCTACCTCGCGGAGATGGAGCGCTGGCTTGTCGCCATCCATGCCGCGCTCGCCGACGAGGGCAGCCTCATCCTCCACTGCGACCACCACGCCGCCCCCTACCTCGCCCTGCTCTGCGACCGGATCTTCGGCTTTGGCGACCGGGCCGGCGGCGGCCCCGGCTTCCGCAACGAGCTCATCTGGAGCTACGGGCTCGGCGGCTCCAGCCCCCGCTGCCACGCCAAGAAGCACGACACCCTGCTCTGGTACAGCAAGGGGAGCCGCTGGTTCTTCGAGCCCCACATGGTCCCCGCCACCTCGCAGCGACTCGCCGGCAAGCTCAAGAAGGGCACCTCCATCTGGGAGATCCCCTCCATCAACAACATGGCCAAAGAGCGGACGGGCTACCCCACGCAGAAGCCGCTCCCGCTGCTTGAGCGCATCGTCGCCTGCCACGCTCCGCCCGGTGGCCTGGTCGCAGACCTCTGCTGCGGCTCGGGCACCACGCTGGTCGCTGCTGCGAGTGCGGGCCGGAGGGCCATCGGTGCCGACCTCGGGGCGATGGCACAGGAGGTCGCCGGAGGGCGGCTCCTCGCTGCCGGACTCGGCCTCGAACGCTGGACACCTACCACAGATTGACACCCGCCGGAGGCAATCCTAGACCCTCTGCCTCAATGTGGACTGTTTTGGTCCACAATCCTGCCGCTCCGGTCGGCAGATACCCTTGTGGCAGGTTCGCATGGAGACACTCGAGAGCGTCATCGCCGCCGACTACAAGCATGGCTTCGTCACAGACATCGAGGCCGACACCTTCCCGCCTGGCCTCTCCGAAGACACAATCCGTGCGCTTTCGGCCAAGAAGAAGGAGCCCGAGTGGATGCTCGAGTACCGCCTCAAGGCCTTCCGCCACTGGCTCACCCTCGTCGAGCCCCACTGGCAGAATGTGACCTACGAGTCGACCGACTACCAGGGCATCTCCTACTACTCCGCCCCCAAGCAGAAGCCGGTCCTCGACAGCATCGACGCCGTCGACCCCGAGCTCCTGGCCACCTTCGAGCGGCTCGGCATCTCGCTCTCCGAGCAGAAGCGGATCATGAACGTGGCCGTCGACGCCGTCTTCGACAGTGTCTCCGTCGTCACCACCCACAAGGAGAAGCTCTCCGAGGTGGGGGTCATCTTCTGCTCCATCTCCGAGGCGCTCCAGGAGCACCCCGAGCTGGTCCGCCAGTATCTGGGCAGCGTTGTCCCCTACACCGACAACTTCTTCGCCGCGCTCAACGCCGCCGTCTTCACAGACGGCTCCTTCGTCTACATCCCCAAGGGCGTCACCTGCCCCATGGACCTCTCCACCTATTTCCGCATCAACGCGGCAAATACGGGGCAGTTCGAGCGCACCCTCATCATCGCCGAGGAGGGCTCCTTCGTGAACTACCTCGAGGGTTGCACGGCGCCGCAGCGCGACGAGAACCAGCTTCACGCGGCAACCGTGGAGCTGATCGCCCACGAGAGGGCGACCATCAACTACTCGACGGTGCAGAACTGGTATGCGGGCGACGCCGCGGGCAAGGGCGGCATCTACAACTTCGTGACCAAGCGGGGGAAGTGCGCGGGCCGCGCCTCCAAGATCTCGTGGACCCAGGTCGAGGTGGGCTCCGCCGTCACCTGGAAGTATCCGAGCTGCATCCTCGCCGGCGACGAGTCGGTGGGTGAGTTCTACTCGGTCGCCCTCACCCGCGACAAAATGCAGGCCGATACCGGCACCAAGATGATCCACCT
>JABMMX010000355.1 GCA_013205435.1 Deltaproteobacteria bacterium | reverse complement strand
GGTGGGCACCACGCTACGGAAGTTGTTGCCCGAGTAGGGCGAGGGAGGCGTGGCCGTGGGGCCGCCCGTCGGGAAGGTAACGCGGGTCGCCAAACTACGGTCTGCGCCGAGCAGGTTCACCGCCTTGGTGTTCAGTCCGGCCACGCTCGCCGTCGCAAGCGCCGAATTGGAGCCGGACACCGCCACCAGGCCGTCCCAGACGCCGAGGTAGCCGTTCGAGGTGGCGCTACCCGAGTCGGTCAGCAGGTTGGTGCTCGTGAAGGCCGAAGAGACCGTCGTGATGAGCGAGCCCGTCGTTCCGTACTCGCGAATCGAGATGGCCGCGGCGGCGCTGGAAAGCAAGGTCGAGCCATCACCCATGACCTGCACAAGGAAGTTACCGGCGAGGAAGGCGTTGGGGTTGGCGGTGACAGAGCCAGCATCGGCCGCAAGGTAGCTGCCGCCCGTGCTGTCGCAGTAGGTCCAGGTGGCGCCGCTGTCGCCCGTCACGCGGAAGGCGAAGTCGCTGTTGCCGGCCGAGCTCGGAAGGGTCAGCGTCGCACCATACTTGTCGCTCGTGGCGTTGGAGAAGGAGCCGTCGCCCGTCGCTGCAGCCCAGCCCGTCCAGGTGGAGGGGTCGGTGCCGTCGGCGCCCTGACCGAGCTCAACCTGAACCGTCGAGGCGAGGTTGAGGCCCGACGAGTAGTCGGTGAGGCCAGCAATCTGCACAAGCGCTGCAACAGGGCTGGTGGTGCTCACGGTGCCCGTGATGCTAGTCGGCGCCACGATGGAGCAGTCGGTGATGGTGTAGCTCTGGCTCGTGCCGGGGGTGACCGTCAGCGTGCCGGCGTCGGCCGCAGCGTAGGTGCCACCCGTGGTGTCGCAGTAGGTCCAGCTGGTACCGGCATCGCCGGAGACGCGGAAGGCGAAGTCGTAGCCGCCCGTCGTGAGGCCAACCGTCAAGGATGCGTCATAGGCATCGGCGAAGGATGCGCTGTAGGCGGGATCGCCCGTCGCAGTCGTCCAGCCGCTCCAGGTCGCGGGGAGCGTGCCGTCGGCGCCGTAGGCCGCCTGCACAACCACCGAACTGTTGGTGTCGAGGCCGTTCGTCGCGTCGGTCACGCCGGCGACGATAATCTGGCCACGCACCGCAGCTGCCGTGCCGCCAGCCGCGCTGACAGAGGTGGGCTCAGTTACCAAACAGCCGCCGACAGTGTAGGTCGCGGTCGGGGCAACCGTGCCGGCATTGGCCGGCTGGTAGCCGTTCTCCGAGCCATCGGCGCCGGCGCCAACGTTGCGGTCGCAGTAGGTCCAGCTCACGCCGCCGTCGCCCGAGAGGCGGGCTGCCCAGTCATAGCCCTGGGTCGTCATGGTGTAGGAGTCGGTGTACTCGTCATAGAGGCTCTCGGCCGAGCCATCCCAGCCAACCGTGCCAGCGCCGGCAGCGAAGTTCCAAAGCGCAAGATCGGTCGTGCTCGGGTTCGAGCCATCAGGGCCAATGCCGAACTGAACCTGCGGGCCCGACTGCACATTGGCGCCGTCGGTAAGGCCGGGGATCTTGATGCGGGCGGTGAGCGACTGCACCGAGCCGGGCACGCCCGTCACGGTCGCGGGAGCCTCTGCGCGGCAGACGAAGCAGGGGGTGTTGGCGGCGCCGGGCGTGCCCGTGCGGGTGCCGGCGAAGATGGCGCCCGTCGTAGCGCACCAGTTGCCGCTGTTGTCGTTGAGCGCGCTGGAGGTGCGGTCGGGGGCAAGCTGCCTGCTCCGGCCCGCAATCGACCCAAACGAGCTGGGGTAGGTGAAGGTGTCGAGCACCAGCGTGTCGCAGGAGAGCGTGAGGTTGTCGCCCGAGTTGCTGAGCGCGATGCCGTCAGCGTAGTTGAGCGCAACGCCCGTCAGGCCGCCGTTGGCGGCGATGCTGTCGTCCTGGCCGAAGATGGCGTAGCCGCCGGCCACGATGACGAGTGCACCGGGGATTGTCGTCGTCGCCTCACCGTCGGTGAAGCTGCAGCCCGCGAGGTTGAGGTCGTTCGCGGTGGTGTTGCGAACCTCAACCCACTCGCCACGGTCGGTCGAGGGCGAACCGGTGCTGCCCAGGCCGCTGCTGGCCATGATCTCCGAGAAGATGATGTCGCCGGCGGCCGTCGGGGGGCCCGGCGGGGTCGTCGTGGTCAGCGCCACGCTGTCGGCCGCCGCGTAGTCGGCGTTGGTGAGGTTGAGCGTCGTGTCGCAGTAGGTCCAGGTGGCGCCGCCGTCGCCCGACATGCGGTAGGCGATGTCGTAGCTGCCAAGCGCCGGGAAGGTCGCGGTGGTGACCGAGCGGTCGTTGGCCGCATCCGAGAAGGCCGCATCGCTGCTACCGGTCGTGAAGGCCCAGTTGCTGGTGCTCGCGGTGGGGTCGGCGCCATCGGGGCCAAAGGCCGCCTCGCCGACGATGCGGCTCGCGTAGTCAAAGCCCGTCGTCGTGTTGGTCAGGCCGGCCACGCTGTAGGTCGCCGCGATGGTCGCGGTGGCGCCGGCGTAGCCCGTCTGGGCGGTCGTCGGCGACACGAGCTGGCAGCTATCGATGGTCACATTGCAGCTCGGGTTGGCCGCCTTCGGCGTGCCCTTCTTGCCAAAGGCACCAAAGGTGGTGCGGCTGTTGCACCAGGCGGTCGTCGCCGCATCGTTGGTCACCGCATCGAGCGTGCCGGGGTGAAGCTGGAACGATGCACCCTGCTCGCGCTCAAAGAGCTGCGGGTAGACGACCGTGTCGACCACCGTGGTGCCGCAGTTCAGCGTCGGGTTCTCGCCGCTGTTGTTGAGCTGGAAGTTGATGCCCCAGGCAAAGTCGACCGGCGCGCCGAAGTTGGCGG
The DNA here is from genome assembly GCA_013205435.1 of Deltaproteobacteria bacterium. Classification (GTDB taxonomy): domain Bacteria; phylum Myxococcota_A; class Bradymonadia; order REDH01; family REDH01; genus CAIWGR01. Next base: position 26,586 of record JABMMX010000355.1, on the reverse strand, counting down.
CCGAGTCGGTCGAACGGCCGAAGAGGAAGTAGGCGCCCGGCGCCACGGTCGTCGTGGTCGTGATGCCAACGCTGTTCGTGCCGTCGCCGATGGAGCAGCCGTCGAGGTCGTAGGTCTCTGTCGTCGACGGGTTGTAGACCTCGATCCACTCGCCATCATCGGGCGATCCAGCCTGCGAAGCGACCATCAGCTCGCTGATGACAAGACCACCAACGCCGGGGTTGTTCGGAGGCGTGCGGGCCGTTAGGGCACCCGCGTTGGCAGCCTGGTAGCCATTCTCCGAGCCGTCGGCGCCTGCGCCTGCGTTCTTGTCGCAGTAGGTCCAGGTGGTGCCGCCGTCGCCCGAGAAGCGGACCGCGAAGTCGTAGTTTCCGACCGTCGACGGAACCGTCAGCTGGGCGCGGTACTCGTCAAATCCAGCCTCGGTCGTGATGGTCGAGCCGTAGCCGATCGACGCAACACCCGACGGGCTCCAGTTCGTCCAGGTCGAGGCATCGCTGCCCGTCGTGCCGTAGCCGGCCTGCATCTTCACAAGGCCGTTGAGGTCAACAAAGTTGGTGAGGTCGCTAAGGCCGAGGATGCGGACGCGGCCGTAGACATTGGCCGTGGTCGAGGTGATCTGCGAGATGGTCGCGGGGGTGTCGAGGCGGCACCTGTCGATGGTCTGGTTGACGAAGCAGCTCGCATTCTGCGCGCCGGGCGTGCCCGAGTAGCCCGTCGAGTAGGTCGGCGTCGAAGGTGTGCACCAGTTCGTGTAGTCGTCGTTCGCGGTGCTGCTGAGGATCGTCCGGTCGAGCTGCGCCGACTTGCTGAGCGCAACGAAGCCCGTCGATGAGGCCGTCCATGCAACCTCGTCGATGACCGTGGTGCCGCACTTGATCCGGACCAGGTCGGCCGTATTCGAGAGCGCGATCAGCGGGTCGTAGATGAAGTCGGGGTCCAGGTCATGGTTCTCCGCAGCGACGGCCGACTGGGCGAAGACAAGGTAGGCGCCAGGAGCCACGATCATCGAGTTGGCGCCCGTCGACGGACGCGTGAGGCTGCTGATCAGGTTGGTCGAGTTGTTGTCGTCCCACGCGCAGGTCGAGATGTCCCAGTAGCTGGTGGTCGGGTTGTGGATCTCGAACCACTCGCCAAGGTCGCCCGTGCCGCTGATGGAGCGGGGCATGACCTCGGTCACGAGCAGGTCGCCGGCCGCAGCCGGAGTCGTCACGGAGGTGCAGACGCTGGAGAGGCAGGTGAGACCGGCGTTGCAGGCCGCCGTCGTCACGCAGGCCGAGCCCGCGGCGCCAGGCGCTCCGCAGAGGCCGCTGTTGCAATCAAGACCGGCAGCGCAGTCCGCCGTCGCCGTGCAGGCCGTGCCAGCAGCAAAGCAGCCGGCGTTCTCATCGACAAGGCCATCGCAATCTTCGTCGGTGCCGTTGCAGAGCTCGGTGATGTCGATGACCACGCGGCCCTGGAAGGTGAAGTTACCGCCGGCGCGGGCGAAGACCCAGGGGCGCGATGCGCTGTTGCCGGGGCCGGGCGCGGCCGCCAGGTTGCCGTAGGAGAAGGAGCCGAGGCCGCTCGAGGCGCCCGAGATGCTGTCGCCGTTCTGCACCGCGTAGCCCGTCGAGGGCACCAGCGCGGTGATCTGCGCGTAGGCGTTGTTCTTAGCGGTCGTGTAGAACGAGCGGATCGTAACGTCGCCGCAAAAGAGCGGGCTCGCTGCGTAACCCGTGCAGGCCGCATCGAGGCCCGTCGCGTCGGTTACAAGCTCAAGCGAGTCGGCAGGGCCGCTGCCAGGCGTGCCATCCTGCACAATCGACAGCGCGCAGAGGCCCTTCTGCAAACGGCGGAGCGCGGGAGAGGTGACCTCGTCGCCCTCCAGCATCTCGAACGTCATGCTCCCAGCCGCCACATCGACCACACCACGGAACTCGGCCAGCGTCAGCTGACCTTCCGAGGAGATCGCGCCCGCTACGCCTGCGCCGGCAGCCGAGAGGCCGCCATCGGGCAGTGCCAGACCACCATCAGGAATCGCCACACCCGCGTCTGCAACCACCACCTGTTCGGGCGACGAGTCACATGCAGCCGCCAAACCGGCGACGGTGATACAGAGCAGCGCGCTTCTTCCTCGGACAACGAATCGGTGCAGCATGAACATACCTTGGGAGGGTTTGTGCGGACGCGGTGAGCGGACACACGTTTTGAGTGTTGTCGTTTGGTTAGGAGAGCATCGCGACAAAGGCGTGCGTGCAGCGAAACAGTTTCGATACGTTTTTGTGACGATTCAGCGCGCTGTCAGTTCAGTCAGGGCTGAGCGCCGGTGCCTCGGTCACGGAGCGTCAACGCGAGTTGGAGCCGGCTCCCCTCCGTGGCCGAGCCAGCGCCCGGAACCGAAGCGGCCGCCTCATCGCTTGAAAGCTGCTCGAACCAGAGCGTCAGCGTCGGCAACAGCAGGCCCCGCTCGCCCTGCCAGCGCACCCCGCCACCAGCCCGGGTGATCGCGCCATCCACCTCGTCATCCGGCGCCTGCTGCTCGTGAAGCGCAAGGATCGAAACCCCATGGAAGATCGGGGCACTCTCCACTGTCGTTCGAAGCCACGAAGAGGAGAGATCAGCGCGAGCGACGCTCCCCTGCCCAACACCATAGCGAACCCGGAGCTGCCCGAGGCCATGCTCCAGCGCGAAGAGCCCCTCGGTCCGGGTCACCTCCTGCTCGCCCGCTCCGAGGGTCCCCTGTTCGCGGTAGCCCTCCAGCCGCGGCACCAGTCCCCAGAAGCCCTCCGTGCCGCCAGGCGTCAGTGCCAGCGCAGCGGTCAGGTTCTTACCTGCGTTCCGCTCCACGTCGAGCGACCCCTCTCCGTTGTGCACTGCGACCGTCGCCTCGGCGAGCCCCGCCCACCCCACGCGCAGCTCGGCGCCGAGGTCAGCAGCATCGTCGCCCATGAACCGCTGCGCGGGGTTGCCCTCGATGTAGGTCAGCGGATCGCCGGCATGCAGCCGCGTGGAGTCACGCAGGAGCAGGCCGCCTGTGGCCGTCACCTGCCAGTCATCTGCGTAGCGCTCCGTAACGCCGAGCGCGACCTCGCGGGGACGGAGGATGTAGGAGTTGCCGGCAACACCCATCAGGCTGCCCGGCGCGGCGGAGCGCACCCACTCGCCGATGGCGGTCGCCTTCCACCCCGCGTCTGACCAGGTCGCGCCGAACTCACTTCGGGCCAGGGTAAAGGCGTTGCGATCGTCGCTCCCCGTCCGGTCGTCTTCATAGAGAGCGGTGGTCCGGAGGTGGGGTGTCGTCGTAAGCCCTTCGGCATCGGCGACAGCCGGCATGAACAGTCCGAGCACCAGCAGCGCAGCCCAACCTCTTCTCATCTGGCCCTCCAAGGATCGACACAGGAGGCAGCGCGCCCCTCTTCACGGAACCGGCGAAAATCATTGTAGGTGCGGAGGCCCATCTCCGAGGCCACCTGCTGCACCTGCGCCACAAAGGCCTCGCGATCGCCCGACAGCGCGCGCTGAAGCGTCGCCAGCGAACTGCCGCCCGTGCGGAGCGGGGCCCGCATGTGGCTGAAGGCCAGCAGCTGACCGGCGATCCGTGCCAACCGCTCGGCATCGGGGCCCAGCGCCGCAGGGCCCTGCAGCGCCTCCTGCACATCTAGGTGGTCCATGCCGGTCTGATAGTCGGTGTAGTTGCGTAGCCGGAAGGCCATCTGCCCATCGCGCCAGGAGCCGAGCCAACCGTCGGTCTGCGGTGCTCCCTGCAGTGCGAGTTGCGCCGCCACGACTCGTGCGCCCTGCTCGGAGGCGACCCAGTCGTCACCATGGCGAGGGTCGAGCCAGAGCGGCCGATCGAGCAGCTCCTTCACCTCGAGGATGAGGTCGTCATCGCGCTCCACCGTCAGGCCGTCGAGCAAAAGGTAGAAGCGGAGGTTGGGCATGCTCGCCACGCCCGCGCCCTGCCGCCGCGCCACGCCGAGCAGCGCGCCGGTTCGGTCGGGGTTGGAGGCCGAGAGATCCGCATAGAGCCGCTCGACCAGCGCAAGCTCGCCGTCGGTCGGGACCAGAAGGAGGTCTGCATTCTTGGGCTGCCGCTCGGGATAGGCGGCAAAGCGGAACTTGCGGCTGCCACCGTCTACGATGGTCTCGTCGGCCAGCTCGTCCCGCTCTGCTCCCTTCCTCCGCGCCTTGGCGAAGAGTTCGGCGAGGATGCGGCCCCCGCGACCGTTGTCGACCACGGCGGGTAGAGGCAGGCCTGCCTCAGCGTCCAGCACGGCATCGATGTAGCCCTCGGCGACCCAGCCGGCCCAGGTGCGCCCGGTGGCAGGGTCTGCAGCGTCGAGGCCACCCTGGTCGAGCATCACAAAGCTGGTCGCCAGCCGCCAGACCTCGAGCCAGAAGGCGCCGAACCCTGCAGCATCGAAGTCGTTGTACTCGGCCCGAAGCGTGCCAGCCTCGTCGAGATAGGTTCCGATGTTCTCGATGTGGGCATCGCCCATCAGCTGCACATCCGACGCGGCCGCCTCCGAGCCACCCGCAAAGAGCCAGCCGTTGGAGGGCAAGACGACCTCGCGATAGTAGAGCCCTGCCGTGCCACGGAACCAGAGGTAGGGGTCCTCTGTCATCGCCTGCAGCTTTGCCTCCACCCGCTCCACGTCGCGACCGAGCATGAGCTCGTTGTCCTCGACCAGGGCGTTGCAGACCCAGGCCTCGCGCGCATCGGGGAGCTCTGCGCAGGCTGCGAATCCGCAGAGAGCCAGAAGGGCTGTGGAGATGGTGGCGCGACGATTCATGGCGGCGACCGAACACCAGCTCTGTGACATCGGACGCTCCGCGACGTGACACTTTGGCGCAATGGGTGACGACCAAACTTGCCCGCGGCGGTGCCGCGCCCTAGGCGGATCCCCATGCCCTACACACTGTATTCCGCCTCCTACTCGCCCTGGTCCGAGAAGGCCCGCTGGGCGCTCGACCGCGCGGGGATCGCCTTTACGGAGGTCGCCTACACCCCGCTCCTCTCCGAGTTGGCCTTCCGCCTCAAGCGGGGGAGCCTCAGGGGTGCGGTCTCCATCCCCACGCTGCTCGGCGCAGAGGGGCCCATTTCCGACTCGCTGCTTATTGCCCGCTGGGCCGACGGCCAAGGAGATGGCAGCCTCTTCCCGGCAGAGCAGATGGAGGCGATCGAGGAGTGGAACTACCGGTGCGAGGCGGCGCTCTCGGCCGGTCGCATCCTGGCCACCCGCCGTGTGGCTGGCTCGGAGCCGGCGCGACGCGAGGCGCTGCCTGCTCCGTTGCGCGGCGCGCTCTATCCCTTCTTCGCCCCGATGGCCGATCTGGGCATCGCCTTCCTCACCAAGAAGTATGGCTTTGCAGAGGCCTCTTCCGAGACCGCCGAGCAGGCGATTCGGAAGACACTCGAAGCAGGGCGGCTCGCCATTCGCGGCGAGGGCGGACATCCCATCGGCGGCCGCTTTACCTTCGCAGACATCGCCCTGGCGAGCTCGCTCCATTTTGTCTCGCCCCATGCGAGCCTGAAGATGGGAGAGGCCACGCGCGCCTGCTTCACACACGCTGCGCTGGCCCAAGAGTTCGCAGACCTGCTGGTCTGGCGCGACGCCTGTTACGAAGCGCACCGGCGGCGCGCCCGCTAACGCGGCGCGGCAGCCGATGACGTGCGAGGGTGTTTGACGGCGGTCACATGTTGGCTACCCTGCGGCCACCTCGTCACCCTGCGCACTGCACCTTTGGATACGCTCCTTCCATCGCTCCGCATCATCGGCTTCACCCTCTGGGGTGCTGGCCTGTGGGCGCTCGCCATCGTGGTGGTGGAGCATGGCAACGCGCTCTCGCTGGGCACCTCGCTCCGCAAGTTCCGTATCTTGCAGCGCACGCTCTTCCGCCACCTCGTGGTGACCGGCGCGCTGGTCTACTTTGCAGCGGAGGCCGCGACGCAGCTCTACCTTCCCGAGGCACACTCGCGCGCGACGCACGGGCTCCTCGCCATCGCGGTAGCAGCCGTCACGATCTTTGCAGACCGGGCCGTGACCACGCTCGCACTCGACCCGTCGCAGGGTCATGCAGCGCAGCGGCTCGCCATGGTTCGCGGGGCAGCGCTGCCGGTCTGTTTTGGTGCGCTCCTGCTCGAATTCTGGCCACACCTCTAGCCTCCAGCGCGGCTCGACCGCCCTCTATCCGGAACCCGCTCATGCAGATCCAAGACATCCTCTACGAAGTTTCCGACGGCATCGCGACGCTCACCCTCAACCGGCCCGACGCCCGCAACGCCTACAGCGAGGAGATGATCGACTCGATCGTCTACGTCCTCGACCTTGCAGAGGAAGACGACTCCGTCCGCTGCCTCATCATCACGGGGGCGGGCGGCGCCTTCTCGGCGGGCGGCGACATCAAGCTCATGCTCGACCACGAGGGCATGTTTGAGGGCGACCCTGTGCGCCTGCGCAGCCGCTACAAGCGGGGCATCCAGCGCATCCCGCGCCGCCTCGCACGCTTCGAGAAGCCGGTCATTGCAGCCATCAACGGCCCCGCCGTTGGCGCGGGCCTCGACCTTGCCTGCATGTGCGACATCCGCATCGCCGCGAACGGCGCCCGCTTCGGCTCCACCTTTGTCAAAATCGGCCTCATCCCCGGCGACGGCGGCGCCTACTTTCTGGCCCGCATCATTGGCTTCCCGCGGGCCCTCGACCTGGTCCTGACGGGCAGGCTCATCGACACCATCGAGGCCGAGCGCATCGGCCTCATCAACGAGATCGTCGACCCCTCCGAGCTCATGGAGCATGCCGTCCGCCGCGCGGAAAAAATTGCCTCCAACGCACCGCTCGCCGTCCGCCTCGCCAAGAGCGCCGTCTACGAGTCGTGGGACCTCACCATGGACGGCGCACTCAACCTCGCTGCCTCCTACCAGGGCATCGTTCAGAACACGCCCGACCACGACGAGGGCGTCCGCGCCATGGTCGAAGGCCGCGCCCCCAACTTCAAGGGCTAGACGCCCGCCTCCACGGTTGTGACCCCCATGAAGAAGCTCCACCGGGCGCTCGCGCTCGGCTCCCTTTTTGCGCTCTCGCTCCCCGTCTCTCAGGCTGCGGCCGATGAGGGCATGTGGCTCCCCACCCAGCTCGCCGCCCGCGCCGAACAGATGAAGTCGCTCGGCCTCGAGCTGCCCGCCGAACAGCTGGCCGACCTCGCCCAGGCGCCACTCAACGCCATCGTCAACCTGGGCGGCTGCAGCGCCTCCTTCGTCTCGGCCGACGGCCTCATCATCACCAACCACCACTGCGCAGAGAGCGCGCTGCAATACAACACCGACGACGCCAACGACCGGCTCCGGGACGGCTTCCTCGCCGGCACGCGGGCAGAGGAGCGGTGGGCCGGCCCCGGCACCAACCTGCTCATCACCACCGAGACGGTCGATGTGACCGCAGACATGCAGCAGGCCATCCGCACCGCCAACAGCGACGCGGCCCGCTTCAAGGCGCTCGACCTGCGCGAGAAAGAGATTGTGAAGGAGTGCGAGGCCACGCCCGGCATGCGCTGCAGCCTGGTCTCGGAGATGGGCGGAAACCAGTATCGGCTCATCAAGGCGCGCGAGCTCCGAGATGTGCGCCTGGTCGCTGCGCCGCCCGAGATGGTGGGCTTCTACGGCGGCGACGTGGACAACTGGATGTGGCCGCGCCACTGCGGCGACTTCGCCTTCTTCCGCGCCTATGTGGGGCCGGACGGCACCTCGTCGGACTATGACGAAAAGCATGTTGCCTTCCAGCCGCCCAGCTTCTTGAAGGTTGCCAAGGAGCCGCTCGAACAGGGCGACTTTGTGATGGTGGCCGGCTACCCGGGCGAGACCTCGCGGCTGGTCACGGCCGAGGAGTTCAGCTTCGCCGAGAAGGTGGAGTACCCGTGGCAGATCGACACGATGCAGGAGCTCATCCGCATCCTCGACGAGGTGAGCGCGCTGTCGGAGAGCAACCGGGCGCGGCTCCGGCCGGGCCGCTTCGGCCTCGCAAACTACGAGAAGAACAACCGCGGCATGCTCGACGGTTTTCGGTCGAGCAACATCGTGTCGCGCGTCACGGCGCGTGATGCAGCGCTCGGCGACTTCAAGGGCAGCAAGGAGCTCAAGGCCGAGATCCTGCGCAGGCAGGAGGGCTACGAGCGCGACGCGCTGCTCGGCTGGATGATGTGGACGGTCGACCTGCTCGGCAACGCGCGGCTCGGCTACTGGCTGGCGCGCGAGAAGGAGAAGAAGTCCGATCTTGAGCGTGACCAGGGCTACCAGGAGCGGGACTGGAGCAGGCTCTCTGATCGGGTGGAGCGGGGCGATGCCGAGTTCGTCCTCGAGGCCGACAAGCGGCTCTTTGCCTGGTTCCTCGGACGCGCCGCAGCGCTGCCTTCCAATGCGCGTATCGAGGCCATCGACCGCTTCCTCAAGCCCTACGGCACCACGCCCGAGGCGATCACGAAGGCTGTGGAGGAGCTCTACGCCAAGACCGGGCTGCTGCCGCTCGACGCCAAGATGGGGCTGCTCGAGACCAAGCGGGCCGACATCGAGGCGAGCAAGGACCCGGCGCTGCAGCTCATCGTCGACCTCTACCCGCTGCTCCGGAAGCTCCGCGACGACGGCGAGCGGGAGTCCGGCGCCGATGCCCGCCTACGCCCCGCCTTTGTTGCGGCGCTGCTCAAGTCGCAGGGCAACAACACCTACGCCGACGCCAACAGCACGCTCCGCATCACCTATGGCACGGTGCGCGGCTACGACGGCCCGGACGGCTCCTTCTACAAGCCCTTCACGACGCTGGCCGGCATCACCGCCAAGCACACGGGCGAAGACCCCTTCGATGCGCCCAAGCCGCTGCTCGACGCGATCGCCTCGGGCGACCAGGGCAGCTACCGAGCGCCTGAGCTGGGCACCGTGCCGGTCAACTTCCTCTCCACGCTCGACACCACGGGCGGCAACTCGGGCTCGGCGACGCTCAACGCACGTGGCGAGCTGGTCGGCCTGCTCTTCGACGGCAACTACGAGTCGATGGCTGCAGACTGGCTCTACGACACGGCCAAGACCCGGTCGCTCCATGTCGATGTCCGCTATGTAGGCTGGTACCTCGACCGGGTGATGGGCGCAGGCAACCTGCTGCGCGAGCTGGCGATCACGCCGAGCTTCGCGAAGTAGTTAGCGGAGGAGCGCGAAGGGCCCTTCGAGGTCGGGCGGGAGCGGTGCCTCGGCCCACATCCGCTCGCCGCTGACAGGGTCGTCGAAGGCGACCTCGAAGCAGTGGAGCGCGAGCCGTGAGAGGCCGTAGCTCTCTGCGAAGTGGCGGTTGATGGGCCCCTTGCCGTAGTTGGCGTCGCCAATGACGGGGTGGCTCAGGTGCTTGAGGTGGAGGCGCACCTGATGGCGGCGGCCGCTCTCGAGCACAACCTCGACGAAGCAGGCCCGCTCGCGCCGGGCCTGCCAGAGAGGGGCGATGCGGCTGCAGGCCTCGACGCGGCCACCCTCGCCATCGCTGATGGGGTGGTCGACGCGGCGGGCCTCGCGCAGGTTCCCGCGGACGAGCGCGCCGTAGCGTTTGAGCGCGGATGGCTGGGCGAGCGCCTCATGCTGGGCCGCGTAGTGCGCCCGGTCGAGCGCGAACCAGACGACGCCGCTGGTGCCTCGGTCGAGCCGGCCGAGCGGGTGGGCCTCCTGGTCGAGGAGGGCGCGCACCCGCTCTGCGAGGCTGGGCTCACGTGGGCCGGCCCAGACGCTGTTGTGGACGAGCAGCCCCGACGGTTTGAAGACCGCGGCGAGCGTCTCGCTGCGATGGAGCAGGCGCACCTCTTCGAGTCGTTGTTCCAGGCTCACGCAACCTCCCGTGGGGGCTCCGCATAGGCGATTCGCCGCCCCTTTGCGACGGCGTGTGACAGTTGACCACCCGCGGCAATTCGACCTTGCCGAGGCGATGAAAATGGGCCACTTACGGAGCGGTTCGGCGCGCTGCGTGCCGACCCCAAACGACACGCATCCGGAGCAACAGCATGGCCCCTTTCACGCGACGCGAAGCCTTCAAGCGATTCTCTCTGTTGGTGGCAGCCGCAGCGCTCCCGGCGCTGCCGGGTTGCAGCAGCGACAGCAGCAGCGATTCGACCTCGGACGGCTCCGCAGACAGCAGCGACGACACTGGCTTTGACGGCTCGGGCTCCGGCGCGACTACCGACACGGGTGACAGCGACGCGGGCTCCGACGCGGGCTCGGACACGGGCTCCGACACGGGCACCGAAGACACCACGCCGCCCGTCGATGTAGAGCCCGTTCCCGGCCCCACCGACGAAGAGCTGCTGGACGGCGAGCCGCTCCCCGATGGCGTCGAGAGCTACGACTACACAGGGGAGCCGGGGCCGGCGAACCTCTTCGAGTGTGGCGTCGCGAGCGGCGACCCGACCACCGATGGCATCATCCTCTGGACCCGCCTCTCGGCGGCCGAACCGGCGACGCCCGTGGAGGTCTTCTACGAGGTTGCCGACGACGCCGACTTCACCCGCCGGCGCACCGCGGGCCGGTTCACCACCTCGTCGGACCGCGACTTCACCGTGAAGGTCGATGTGGCCGGCTTCCGCCCCCGCAAGCGCTACTTCTACCGCTTCTTGGCGCTTGGCATCACCTCGCGCACGGGCCAGTTCCGGACGGCGCCCGAGGGCGATGTCTCCATGCTCCGCTTCGCTGTCGTCTCCTGCTCGAGCTATGCCCACGGCTACTTCCACAGCTACCGCCAGTTGGCCGACCGGAGCGACCTCGACGCCATCCTCCATCTGGGCGACTACATCTACGAGTATGCCGATGGCGAGTATGGCAATGTGCGTCCGCTCGACCCGCCGAACGAGTGTCTCTCGCTGAGCGACTACCGCCGGCGCTATGCCCACCACCGGCGCGATGCCGACCTGGCCGACGCCCACGCCAACCATGCCTTCATGACTGTCTGGGACGACCACGAGACGGCCGACAACAGCTTCGAGGATGGGGCAGGGAACCACGACCCTGTGAACGAGGGGGCCTGGTCGGAGCGCAAGGCGGCCGGCATCCAAGCCTACTTCGAGTGGATGCCGCTGCGCGAGCAGGCCGACAACCGCATCTTCCGGACGATCACCTACGGCAACCTAGCAGAGCTGGTCTTCCTCGATACCCGTCTCTGGGGTCGGGACGAGCAGGTTCCCGCGAGCAGCACCGAGGTGACCAACCCCGACCGGACGCTCCTCGGCACCGACCAGGAGCAGTGGCTGGCCGAGCAGCTCACCACCTCGTCGTCCAAGTGGAAGCTGGTGGCGCAGCAGGTGATGATGGGGCAGTGGCGGTCGCCGGGCTCGGGCGGCAACCTTGGGCCAATCTTCAATGCGGATGGCTGGGATGGCTACGACGCGGCCCGGTCGCGCATCTTCTCCTCCATCCGTGCGGCGGCGGTCGACAACGTGGTGGTGCTGACGGGCGACATCCACTCGTCGTGGGCCATGGATCTGACCGAGTCGCCCTACGACGGGGCGCTCTACGATCCGGCGACGGGCGAGGGTTCGCTGGCGGTCGAGTTCGTGACGCCGGCTGTCACCTCGCCCGGTTTCCCGCGCGGGCTGGGCGCAGGGCTGGCTACCAACCTGAAGCGGGCCAACCCCCACATGCGGTTCGTGGAGCTCGAGAGCCGCGGCTACCTGATCGTCGACCTCGACGCCGACAAGGCGCGTGGATCGTGGTTCCACCACAACGATGTCATCCGCGAGACGGTGACCACCAACCGGGCCGCCGTGGTGACCACCTATGCGGGCCGCAACCGTCTCATCGTCGAGTCCTAGGGAGCAGGTGACAAGCGCGCGCAAGCCCTGCTAGCGCTGCCGCCGATGGCAAAGAGCGAAGAGATGGAGCGGGTCTTCGGCCCGGAGGGGTTGCTGGCGACACGGCTGCCCGGGTTCGAGCCGCGCGAAGCGCAGGTGGAGATGGCCTCCGAGGTCGAGGCGGCCTTCTCGGAGCGGCGTAGGCTGGTCATCGAGGCGGCGACAGGTACGGGCAAGACGCTCGCCTACCTCATCCCGGCGCTGCGGTCTGCGCGGCGCACGGTGGTCTCGACGGCGACCAAGAACCTGCAGGACCAGCTGGTCGAGAAGGACATCCCGCTGCTGCGGCAGATCATCGATCGCCCCTTCACGGCGGTCTGCCTCAAGGGTCGGCAGAACTACCTCTGCCTGCAGCGGTTTGAGCGGTTCGCAGCAGAGCCACGGTTCCGGGCGCCCGAGGACCGCCACCACTGGCCGACCATCATGGCCTGGATCTCGAAGACCCGCACGGGCGACCGGGCGGAGCTGGATAGCCTGCCCGACGACTTCGCCACCTGGATGGACCTGTCGACGACGACGGAGCAGTGTCTGGGCCGCGAGTGCCCCCACTATGCCGACTGCTTTGTGGTCAAGGCGCGGGCGGCGGCCGGCGCAGCCGAGCTGATCATCGTCAACCACCACCTCTACTTTGCCGACCTGGCGCTCCGGGATCGCGACGACATGGGGCTGCTGCCCAACTACGACGCGGTGGTCTTCGACGAGGCGCACCACCTGGAGGAGACGGCCTCGAGCTTCTTCGGCACCCACCTGTCGACGGCGCGGGTGGGCGACCTCTTTGCCGATACGCAGCTGACGATGGAGACGGCGGCGGCCCACAGCGGCGAGGCCAAGGAGGCGCTGCAGGAGGCGCGCGACGCGGTCCACGGCTTCTTGCAGGCGCTGGAGCGGGCGATGCCGGGGACAGATCAGGTCTCGGACTGGGGCGAGCTGGCGACCTCGGAGGCCGGAGTCCATGCGCTGCTCGACCTGCCGCGGGCGGAGGTGTCACTTGGGCGACTCTGCCGCGCGGTGGAGGGGGTGGCGGTCACGACCGAGACGGCGACCAAGCTGACGGAGCGCATCGAGGTGCTCTCACGCGACCTCACCAACCTGGCGAGCCGCAAGCTACCCGAGATGGTTTATGTGTTCGAGCGGCGCCGAAAGGGGAGCAGCCTCTCCTGCTTCCCCATCAATGTGTCGGCCATCTTCCGGGAGCGGCTCTTGCCGCAGTGCGAGACCCAGGTCTTCACCTCGGCAACGCTGGCGACCGACGGCGGCTTTCGGTTCTTCTTGGGCCGGATGGGGCTGCCGGCGACCACGCCGACCCGGGCGCTGGAGCCGGTCTTCCACTACATGGAGCAGTCGCTGCTCTTTGTGCCGGACGGGCTGCCCGAGCCGAACGACCCGGCCTTCGTCGACAAGATTGCGCCAACGCTGCGGGAGCTGATCACCATCACCGAGGGGCGGGCGCTCTGCCTCTTCACGAGCCACCGCAACATGAACCGGGCCTACGATCTGCTGCGCCGGCAGGTGGGATACCGTTGCCTTGTGCAGGGCGAGATGGGGCGCGGTGCGCTGCTGCGGGCCTTCCGCGAAGACCTGCACTCGGTGCTGTTTGCGACGGCCTCCTTCTGGGAGGGGGTCGACGTGCAGGGCGAATCGCTGTCGCTGGTCATCATCGACAAGCTGCCCTTCGCCAGCCCGGGCGATCCCGTGGTGCGGGCGCGGAGCCGGATGATCGACGATGCGGGCGGAAACGCCTTTTCGGACTACCAGGTGCCGTCTGCGATTGTGGCGCTGAAGCAGGGGTTCGGCCGGCTCATCCGCCACCGCAACGATACGGGGATTGTGGCGATCCTCGACCACCGGCTCATCACGAAGAGCTACGGCAAGCGGTTCATCAACTCGCTGCCGCGGGCGCGGCGCACGCAGGAGATGGCTGTGGTGCGGGCTTGGTGGCAGCGGCGCAACGGCGGGGCGGTCTAGCCCTCGTCGTCGCTATCGCTCTCGTCGTCGTCGAGGTCTTCGTCGTCTTCGCCGAAGGGGTCGTGCGAGGGCTCCTCCTCGTCGGACTCTTCCTCTTCCTCGTAATCGCCCTCTTCGTAGGCGAGGTCGTCGTCCTCACCCTCGTAGGAGTCTGCTGCGTCGTCCTCATCTTCGCGGGGGGCGAGATCGCGCTGGAGCCAGGGGTCGAGTTCGGGATTCATGAACACCTTCCGCACGGAGAGAGCGACCGCCTTGAGCAGGCGGAGCATCGTTCGGCGCGCCCGTAACTCGATCTAACGCGGCGTGACAAGGGTTCAGGCCCATTTTCTGGGTGAATCAAGGGCAGGGACGACACGAAGATGACGCGGCGTGCCACGACGGACGGTTGGCGAAATCGGACAGCTGCGATAGCCACGCTACGCGCCCAACCGCTCCACGCAGCGGTGGCTGACTCTCACCGCACAGGAGCCTCCACATGCAGTCGACGATCATCACCACTGTCTTTATGCCTCTTGCCCTTGGCATTGTCATGCTCGGGCTCGGCCTGAGCCTGACGCTCGACGACTTCAAGCGGGTGGTGAACTACCCTCGCGCCGTGGCCGTTGGCCTGTTCTGCCAGATGATCCTGCTCCCATTGGTGGCCGTCGGTGTGGCCCACCTCTTCAACCTTCAAGGGGCGCTCGCGGTGGGGCTCATGCTCCTGGCCGCCGCGCCAGGCGGTGCCACCGCCAACTTCTTCAGCCACCTCGCGAAGGGGGATGTGGCCCTCAACATCACGCTGACGGCGGTCAACAGCCTGCTCGCGCTCTTCACCCTGCCGCTGATCGTCAACTGGTCGCTCGTCCACTTCATGGGCGAAGGCCAGGTCATCCCGATGGTCCTCACCAAGATCATTGAAGTCTTTGTCGTCGTCCTCGGGCCGGTCGCCATCGGAATGGTTGTTCGCCGCTCTAGGCCGGCCTTGGCTGACCGCCTGGACAAGCCGGTCCGTATCCTCTCCGCCCTCATCCTCTTAGCGTTCATCGCTGTGTCGGTGGCCAAGGAGAGGGCCCATCTGGCCGACTACTTCCAGCAGGTGGGGCTTGCGGCGCTGACCTTCAACCTGGTCAGCATGGCGGCCGGCTTCATCATCCCACGCCTCTTCGGCGTCCTTACCAAGCAGGCCATCTCGATCGGCATGGAGATCGGCATCCACAACGGCACGCTGGCCATCTACATCGCCAGCGAGGTCCTCAAGCAAAAGGAGATGACCATCTCGCCGGCCATCTACAGCCTGATCATGTTCTTCACTGCGGCGGCCTTCAGCACCTACATGGCGCGGCGCGCCGGCTCCGACGAGGCGGTGGCGCCAGCCTCGGCCCCTTGACCGAACGGCCACTGCCGCCTAGACCGCGCCCCACCTTCGAATCGACCGCCTCGCCCCTGCGTGGCGCTGAACCAAGTGCCCGCCATGAGTGACAAGAAGCCCGTCTGGGTTGATGAGTCGGCCCACGCCATCCTCAAGCAGTATTCCAAGCTGACGAAGGAGTCGATGGTCGATGTGGCGAGCCGTCTGGTCATCGACCACCTCGACGACCTCGACCCGGCCTCGGGTCTTGGCGGCGCCGAGCCGAAGGTTGCAGCCCCTGCAGCCGAGTCGACCAAGCGTCCTGCCCGCTCCCCTCAGGCCGCGATTCCCGCTCAGCGTCCCCGGCTGCCGAAGGCAGACGGCAACGACCGCTTCCTTGGCGGCGTCTGGTTCATCTGAACCCAACATTTTTGGAGTCTCCATGAGCACCGATGCCAAGAAGCCTGTCTGGATCACCACCCAGGCCCATGACGCCCTCCGCGAATACTGCGACCGCACCGGCCGCACCCAGGTTGATGTGGTGAGCGAGCTCCTGCAGCGCTTCCTCAAGCCGCAGCTCGAAGGCAAAAAGTAGCCCTTGATGAGCGCCTCATTTCGACCCCGCATTGGCGTCGGTCCCTTCCGGCGCGCGCTGGTTCTCGAGTCGCCCGACCCTTCGCTCGACGGGCACCTCCGCGAGCTCGGCATTGAGCCCTTCCGCCCCGCCGTCACACCGACCGGCGACGATGAGCTCATCGCCCTGCTGCAGGCCGCGCCCTACGAGCTCATCTTCAAGCGGTCGCGCGTGCGGATCACCCCGGCCGTCCTCGACGCTGCGCCCAACCTCTTCGCGGTTGTGCTCTGCTGCATCGGCGACGACTCGGTCGACAAGCGTGCCTGCGCCGAGCGGGGCATTCTGGTCATCAACGACCCCGTCTCCAACGGCCGCTCGGTTGCAGAGCTGGTCATCGGAGAGATGATCCTCCTCTGCCGGCGCATCTTCCAGGCGGTGGATGAGACGCGGGCCAACAGCTTCAACAAGTCGCAAGAGAGCCGCTTCGAGGTGCAGGGCAAGACGCTCGGCCTCCTCGGTCTCGGCAACATCGGCAAGCAGGTGGCGCAGCTCGCGCAGGCCCTCGGCATGAAGATTGTCTTCTACGACAACCGCGACGTGGCCAAGGAGGTGGGCGAGACGATGGGTTGGCGCTTCGTGCCCAACATCACCGACCTCTTTGCCGCAGCCGACGTCGTATCGGCCCACATCTCGGCCTCAGACTACCGCGGCCGGAGCAACGAGAACCTGCTGCAGCTCGAGCACTTTGCGGCGATGGCGCAGAAGGAGCGGCCGAGTCCCCGCCTCTTCATCAACGCGGCTCGCGGCCAGATCCACGACACCGAGACCCTCATCGAGGCGGTCAAGCGGGGCTACGTGGGCGCGGCGATGGTGGATGTCTTCCCGGTCGAGCCGAGCGACACGAACGACCCCTGGGTCAACCCCTACGGCGGCTGCCCGCAGATCTACGCTACGCCCCATATCGGCGCGGCAACGCTCGAGGCGCAGCCTCGCATCGCCGCCCATGTTGCAGCGACGGCGCACCACCTGTCGACCCGCGGACGACTTCGCAACTGCGTCTTCGGTCCCAAGCATCTGGTCGGCCTCGACGACGCCGATGATGTCTCGCACATCATGACCGTGGTGCATGCCGACACCCGCGGCACGAAGAAGGCTGTCGACGACGCCATCTACGCAGCCGGCGCAGGCAACCTGCTCAGCCAGCACCGCGACTTCACTGAATATGGAATCGCCTACGAGGTGGTCGCTATCGACCATCCCCTGACGCCGGAGCAGCTAGAGCAGCTGGCCGACGAGGCGGCGAAACTCACCGGCGACCCAACCGCCATCCGCGCCATCCGGCAGATTCGGATCGGCGGCGCCTAACAACAAAGCGAGAGCACCATGCCGACCCTCGACGAACTCTCTGGCACTACGCCCCACGGCTTCCGCGAAGTGCCACCCGGCCTCGCAGCAACGGCGCTCGAAGGGGTCCGACTCATCGATGTGCGCGAGCCTTCGGAGTTTTCCGACCAGCTCGGCCACATCGCCGGCTCAGAGCTCGTGCCGCTCGCGACGTTGCCGCAGGCTGCTGCGGGGTGGGAGCCGAGCGCGACCTATCTGCTCATCTGCCGCTCTGGCGGCCGCTCTTCGAATGCGACGGTCTGGCTGGCGAACCAGGGTTTCACCTCGGTCTTCAACCTGTCGGGCGGCATGATCGCTTGGAATCAGGCAGGCCTTCCCGTCGAGCGTTAGCCCTTGAGGTAGCGCTCGATGACTTGGTCGACATCTGCGGGCTTCACGCTGCGCAGGTAGATTCCGTCGGGCTGAATGGCGATCATCGCCCCGCCACTGTGGCACCAGCCGAGGCAGGCTGTTTGGGTGACGTAGATGCGGCTGGTTAGACCGTAACGGGTAACCCATCCGCGGAGCTTGGCGTAGACCTCGGAACCGGTTTCGCCGCAACAGGGCATCGTAGAATCCGGTCCGCGCTGGTTGCAGCAGACGAGGACCTGCTTGAGTTGGGGATGAACGGCGACCTGTTCCACGCGATACCTTCCGATTGTGACGGTCTCTTCGATGCAGCCCGCGCGGGTTTGATACAAGCGGGTGTGCATCATAGCACTCTTTCTCTGTTTTCCTTGCGACAAGCGGGGCGTTGCAAGACGATGCGCCTCCTCGACTCACCGCCTCCGAGAGCACCGCACCATGAGCCAGAACCTCCAGTCCGTCCTCAAAGAAGACCGCCTCTTCGCGCCGCCGGAGGCCTTTTCGGCCGCCGCACGGGTGGGGAGCATGGAGGCCTACCGCGAGCTGTATGCGGCCGCTGAGGCCGATCCCGAGGGCTTCTGGGCAGGGCAGGCGAAGGAGCTGCTGCTCTGGGATGCACCGTGGCATACAGTGCTGGACTGGCAGCTGCCCCACGCGAAGTGGTTTGTGGGCGGCAAGCTGAACGTGGCGAAGAACTGCCTCGACCGCCACCTCGGCACGCCCACGGAGCACAAGAGCGCGATCATCTGGGAGGGAGAGCCGGGCGACCGGCGCACGCTGACCTACCGCGAGCTCCACACGGAGGTCTGCCGGTTTACCAACGCGCTGGAGTCGCTGGGTGTGGTGGCGGGCGACCGGGTGGCGCTCTACATGCCGATGGTGCCGGAGCTGGCGGTGGCGATGCTGGCCTGCGCCCGCATGGGTGCAACCCACAGCATCATCTTCGGCGGTTTTTCGGCGCAGGCGATCCGCGACCGGGTGAACGATGCGACGGCCAAGGTCATCGTCACGGCCGACGGCGGCTGGCGGCGGGGCAAGATCGTGGAGCTCAAGGGGGCGGTGGACGAGGCCCTCACCGAGCATGGGGGCTGCCCCTCTGTGGAGCATGTGGTGATGCTGACGCAGACGGGCCATACGGTGAGCTTCATCGAGGGGCGCGACCACCGGTGGGAGACACTCATGGAGGCGGCCTCGCCGTCGCACGAGGCGCCCGCGCTCGACAGCGAGCACCCGCTCTTCATCCTCTACACCTCGGGGTCGACGGGGAAGCCGAAGGGTGTCCTCCACACCACGGGCGGCTACCTGCTCGGCGCCACCTACAGCAGCAAGTTGGTCTTCGACCTGCGCGACGACGACGTCTACTGGTGCACGGCCGACATCGGCTGGGTGACGGGCCACAGCTATGTGGTCTACGGCCCGCTCAGCAACGGGGCCACCTCGGTCATGTATGAGGGGGCGCCGAACCACCCGGAGCCCGACCGGTTCTGGGAGATCATCGCCCGCTACAAGGTCACGACTTTCTACACGGCGCCGACGGCCATCCGCGCCTTCATCCGCTGGGGCGACGAACACCCCGCGCGGCACGACCTCTCGAGCCTTCGGCTGCTGGGCAGCGTGGGCGAACCGATCAACCCGGAGGCCTGGACCTGGTACCACAGGGTGATCGGCGGCGGCCGCTGCCCCATCGTCGACACCTGGTGGCAGACCGAGACGGGCTCGATCATGATCAGCCCGTTGCCGGGCGCGACGCCGCTGGTGCCTGGTACCGCGACACTGCCGCTGCCGGGCATTATGGCCGATGTCGTCGACATGGAGGGCAACAGCCGGCCGCTCGGCGAGGGCGGTTTCCTGGTCATCCGCAAGCCGTGGCCCTCGATGATCCGCTCCATCTGGGGCGACGACGAGCGGTTCAAGGCGGCCTACTGGTCGCAGATCCCCGGCCTCTACTTTGCGGGGGATGGCGTCCGTCGCGACGAGCGGGGCTACATCTGGATCATGGGGCGGATCGACGATGTCATCAACGTTGCGGGCCACCGGCTCGGGACGGCGGAGATTGAGTCGGCGCTGGTGTCGCATCCCGCGGTGGCGGAGGCGGCGGTGGTGGGGCGACCGGACGATCTCAAGGGGCAGGCGATCGCGGCCTTCGTGACGCTGCTGGCCTCGGTGCAGAAGTCACCCGAATTGGCCGACGAGCTGCGGCGGCATGTGGCGTCGGAGATTGGCGCGCTGGCGCGTCCGGACGACCTCACCTTCACCGATGCGCTGCCCAAGACACGGTCCGGCAAAATCATGCGGCGGCTGCTGCAGGATGTGGCGGCCAAGCGGGAGACGCGCGGCGACACGACCACGCTGGAAGATGCCGGCGTGCTCGACCGGCTGCGCGGGCAGTATGAAGACGAATCGTAGCCCTTTGCTTGACGCATCTCGCCGCGGCTTGGTAGCAATCGGCCTCTCAACCCGTCCCGGAGAGCCTGCTATGCGCGCCCACCTCACCCAGCGAACCTACGGCCCTCTGCTCGGCCGACTGCTGGCGGGCGCGGCACTGCTCCTGCTGCCCGTTGCGTCGGCGCATGCATCGAACAACTTCACGCTGCAGCGGTTCGGCACCTGCGACACGCGCGGGCCGACGGACAACTGCCTAGGAACCTCGACCAAGGACAAGGCCTTCCGCTCCTTCGCCGGCCAGCTCGGTGAGGTGATGACGATCAAGGGGGTCGCACCGGCCGATTCGCCCGGCGTCGCCGGCTTCGTCTTCCAGATTGATCGGAGCTTCAACGACTTCGATGTGAAGGCCGACGGGGCTGAAAACCCCTGGGTTCTGGCGCACACGAAGGGCGATCCGGCCGACTCCATGGGCACCACGCAGATTCATGTGCGTAAGGGGCTTCCCTTCAGCTTCGAGGTGGGCACCGTCCTCACGCTGCTCGACGGTAGCGACCTCATGGCGGTTGGCGTGGAGGGCAAGTGGTCGCTTCACGAAGACATCTTCTGGCCGCTCCCCGATCTTGCCATCCACGGTGGCTTGAACACCCTGCTTGGGAGCTCCGACCTGGTGCTCACCAACCTGCAGATCGACGCGCTGCTCTCGCTGCCCATCGGCATCGGCTCGGTGGTGAACCTCACCCCCTTCGGCGGGTATGGCGTGGTCATCCCCTTTTCGGCCTCGCGCCTCATCGACACCACGCCGGGCGATGCGCGGCCTGCGGTGGCGAGCGATACCGAGGCGCTCAGGAACCAGCCCGAGGTCAATTTCTCGCTCGAAGCCGAGGTTCGGCCGGTGGCGGTGGTCGGCGCCCGCTTTCAATGGGCGATGCTCGACCTCACCTACCAGTCGCAGTTCTCGGATGCCGTGACGAGCCAGTCGGTGAGCATCGGCGCCGACTTCTAGGCAGGCCGCCGCCGCGCTCCGTAGCGGGCGGCTGGGTGTGCTCGCCTACTTGGGCTTGGTCTCGAGGGCCTTCAGCCGGATGTCGAGCCGGCGGAGCTGGATGTCGAAATCTGCGCGGTCGTTCTTGGCGCGGCGGTCGGCGTCGGCGAGCTTCTTCTGGAGTCGGGCGACCTCAGCCTTGAGCCGCTTCACCTGGTCGACGGTCTCGGGCAGGTGCTTGAGCTGCTCGAAGCTCTCGCCGATGCGGAGGTCGATGCGGGCCTGGACCTCTTCGAGCGCGCGCGGGATGGAGTCGAGGAACTCACGGACGGGCGCGACCACATCGGCCTGCTGCTGGGCGGCGGTCCGCTTGACCTTCTCGACCTGCGACTTGGCGTCCTCGCGCATGTCGCTGACATCGCGGCTGAGGCGGGAGATGAAGTCGGAGGGCGAGCGGATCATGTCGCGGAGCGCCTGCATCGGCAGGGTCCGCTTGTCCTTCTTCTCCTGCTCAAAGACGATCTGCGCGAGCGTCACGGAGGTGATGTCTTCGCCCGACTTGTTGTCGACGATGCGGAGCTCGGAGCCATCTCGCACCATCTGCGAGATCTCTTCGAGCGTCACGTAGGAGCTGCGCTCGGTGTCGTAGAGTTTGCGGTTGCTGTAACGCTTGATCAACTTCATGTGCACCTGAGGGAACAGCTCATGCAAACCGTGCCCACAGGGACACAGCACACCGCCAAGCCGTTCTTGTTCTCAGCCTGCCTCGACAGGTCTGGTCATGGAGCTTGAAACCAACTGTTTCCTCTCCCACCTTGGTGCGGGTGTCAAGCGGCGCGAACCGTCTACATTTTGGCACAGACGCGATAACTTGAGGCCTGCGCAGCCTTGACCTAACAGCGCTTGCGCTCTCTGCCCGGCCTCCGATGAAACTCCTCTGCCCAGCCTGTCTCGAATCTGTGGAGGCGCCGGATGCGCTCATGGCGGAGTCTGGCGCGAAGATGCGCTGCCCGAGCTGCCGTGCCGACTTCCTTGTGCGGGCGGCAGGTGGCAGCGAGGTGCCTAGCCAGCCGCGACCAGCCAGCCGCTTCCCTGCGCCGGGGAGCGAGAGTTCCGGCTCGCTGCCCGTAGCGCCGCCCCCTCTTCCGCGCGCCGGGGCACCACTGCCTCCGCGGCCGCCCCAGCGCTCTTCGAGCTCGCTCCCGACCTTCAGCAGTGGGGCAAACCCGAGGCCCTCGAGCACCACGGCGCCACCCTTCAGTAGCCTGTTGCACGATCTGCAGGAGAGCGGGCAGGAGCGTCGGAGCAGCACCAGCCTGAAAGCCTTCCCGCCAGCGCCGCGGCCGACGACGCGCCCGGCTGCACCGCAGGGTCCGGTGGCCCCAACAGCGCCGCTGCGTGCCGACGCTGCGGTCGCCTTCGGTTGGGAGCGTCCTGTGGCGCCATCGGCCTCCGCGCAACCGAGCACCATCACGGCCTTCTCCGAAGGGGCCCGCACCGACTCCCACCATGCGACGCTCGCGCCCGACGAGGCTGAGGAGGCCTCCTCATCGGACCCCAACCGCGACGGGGCGCTGCGGGTGGCGGCCATCGCCGAGGCTTCGCTTCCGCCCGTGACGGTCGCGCTCACGGCGCTGGCGATGCTGGTCTGCCTCATCGGCGGTTGGCTCCTCTGGGTTGCCTATCAGAATGATGGTCTGCTCGACCTACGCCGGCTCGACCGGGCAATGGTGGTGGTGGAGCAGGTTGCCCAGCCCCCCTCGCTGCGGAGCAAGGCCGAGATTGTGGTACCCACCGGGGCGCTTGCCGCGCTCGAGGTGACCGATGTGAAGCAGTCCCTCTATCCGACCGCGGCCGGTACCGAGCTGGTCGTGGTGGAGGGCTTTGTGGTCAACCGCAGCAAGGAGATCACCTTCCGGCGTATCTACCTGCGGGTGACGGCGACCTCGCTCCGAGACGAGGTCTTCATCGACCGGCTGATCCCCGCGGGCGCGCTGCTGGAGCAGCCCGGGCTCGAGGCCATCAAGGATGGGGCCTCGCTGGCAAAGACCTACGACAGGCTCGAGCGGCGGGCTGCTGGCCTGCAGGTTGGGCCGGGTCAGCGCACCCCCTTCTCTGCTGTGGCGATTGTCCCCAAGGGCTGGAACCTGACCGACGCGACCATCAAGGCCTCCATCCTCGATGCGGAGCAGCTCGTTCCCGAGGCCTGCTGGCGGTCGGCGACAGCACCGGAGGGGTCGGGGCCGGAGGGCTCGGGGCGATGACGCAACCGCCACGTCCGGACGATGACCAGTATCAGCTCTCCACGCTGATCCGGCGGGTGCTCAGCGTGGGCGATGTGGGGCTGCGGCGGCGGCAGATGGAGCGACACCTGCTCACGGTCGATGCGGCAACTGCTGCGGCCCACCTGGAGGCCCTCTTCGGGCCGGCGCTGAGCGGCGACTATGAGGCCGCCGAGGTGCTCTTTGCCCTCTTCGAGACGCTGCTGCAGCCCGAGGGGAAGGTTGCGCTCGCCCTGGAGGCAGTGCAGCTCGAGGCGCGCAGAAGCAGCTGCGACGCGCTCGGCTGGTTCCTGCTCGACCCGCCACCCTACCGGACCATCGATCTGCTCCGCGCCAAGGGAGGAGGCGACCGCTCCAAGTCGCTCGGGCAGCGGCGCGCGGAGGCGGCCGGCTGGAACACCGCGCTGCTCGAGAAGCTGCTCGACGACCCCGATCCGATGGTCATCGAGCGGCTGGCCGCCAACCCGCGGCTCACCGAGCGGCAGGTGGTGACCCTGGTCTCTACCCGCCCGAACCGGGCCGAGCGGCTGTCGGCTGTGATGGCGGTCTCTCGCTGGAACCGAAAGGGGGAGGTGCGGAGCTCCGTGGCCCAGAACCCATACGCGCCTACCGGTCTGGCGATCCGTGCGCTGATGTTCGCCTCGCGTGGCTACCTGGACCGGATCCGGTTTGCCGGCGACCTGCACCCGATCCTGCGCGAGGCGGCCGCCTTCTTTGCGACGCTACGCGACCGGACAGCGCCTGCCGATTAGCCCTTCGGCGCGTCGCCTTGGATGGCCTTGGCGATGCGGGCCGAGAGGTCGGGCCAGACACCGATGCCAAAGATCGTGACGACCTGCGCGGCGAAGAAGATCCACTCGTCGAGTGTGAGATAGAGGTTAAGCACGGCGACTCCTAGAGGCCCAGCAGGAGCCGGGGGACGAGCACGATAATGTCGTAGAGGGTGTGGGTATAGACGGCAATCGCGAAGCCGCGGCTGACGAAGAGCAGGCCGAGGATGAGCCCGAGGATGAGACGATAGCCGAAGCGAAAGTCGCTCCATGGCTCAATGCCGATGGGTACGAGGTGGGCCGCCGAAAAGAGGAGCGCGCTGACGACAATGGGCAGGCCATACTTGAGCAGCGGATGGCGGTTTCGCAGCAGCCAGACCATCCCACCGAGGAGGATGACGCGGAAGAGCAGCTCTTCGTAGGCGCCAGCGCCTACCGACATCACGATCGCGTCGGTGACGGTTTTGACCTCTCCGCCGGCTGCGCCTGCGAGCGCGCTGTCTTCGGGGATGTTGAGGTATCGGAGCGCCTTGGTGGCGACCATGCCCATGGAGATGGCGTAGGTCAGGCTCTCGAAGAACATGAGCCAGGGCGTGGGTGCCGCGAGCTCTTTGCGGGAGCGGCGCATGAAGTAGAGGGCGGCGCAGACCGCGAAGACGGCCGCGTTGACGCCGAAGTACCAGACCGCATCGTTGTTGAGCAGGCGGATGAGGTTGGGGGTGACGAAGTCTGCGCCGTTGCGCCAGCCGTTCGTGAAGAGCACGCCCACCTGGTAGACGACGAAGAGCGGGGCAACGAGCGCCACCATGTTCCAGCCGTTGCGGGACTCGTCGAAGTAGCCGCCGACAGCGCTGAGCGTGCCCGACCAGAGGCGCCGGAAGAGCCCCTTCTTGGGCGCTACGGACCTGCCTTTCTTGCCCGCGGGCCTTCGCGCGGAGGCGGCGGGCTTGGGGCGCGATGGTTTGGTTGCTGGCGGCACGCGCTGACTCGCTCCTCGGCCCATGAGAGGTATCGGGCGGCAACTGGCTTTGGTGCCACTGCATAGGCCTCTACCGTGAAGTCGACGGGCCGCAAAAATCCGTGGCACTTTGTGTCGTCGAGGACGAGGACGCGGCCCTCGGAGGGGTCGGCGGTGCGCCAGTCAAGGCTGCTAACGCGGGCGTTGAGGGCATCTCCGAGCAGGACGCCAAGCGCCGTGAGGGTTGCGGCGGGCTGGTAGGTGGCGCCGGTCGCGCGGGGCAGCCCCATGAGGATTGCGTCGTAGGTCTCGGCGGCACTGGCCGGGTCGAGCGAGAGCTCGCGGAGGCGGGTGTGGAGCGAGCTGCGGATCTCGTCGGCGGTTGGACCACCCGGCGCGCCCGCTGCGAGGTCGCCGATGAGGGCAGCCTCGAGCTCGCCCCACCAGCCGTTGCCGAGGAGGTAGCGGACCGAGGCGGGTGGCGTGGCGCCAGCGAAGGAGAAGCAGGGCGGTGCCTCGAGGCTGCTGTCGTGGAGCGGGAGCCAGAAGAAGTCGCGGAGGAAGTCCTGCTCGGTCTGGGCCTCCCAGGGTGCGGCACTCTCGACGACGAGGTGTCGGTAGGGGAGCGGCCCCTCCTGCGCGGCGGCCACGAGGTGCATGGCGACGGCGTGGAAGGTGGAGGCCTCGACCCAGAGGGGCTTGGGGTCGTAGACGAGATAGCCGGCAGCGGTGAGCGCGTTTCCGACGGCCTCGTGGAGGCCGAGGAGGGAGCCATCGCTGGGCTTGGGCTCGAAGCGGAGGCGGCTGTCGGCGCAGCCGGAGGTGCCGAAGGGGCGCTGGAGGCGGAGATGGTCGGGCCGCAAAACGACCGAAGCCTCCGGACCTTGCTCGAGGGAGCTGTCAGGAGGCTGCGAGACCCGAGGTGCGCAGGCTCCGAGAAGCAGCGCAACCCCGAGAAGGGGGAGCTGTTTAGCCCTGCGCGACGTAGGGAAGGAGCGCAAGCTGACGGGCCCGCTTGATGGCAAGCGAAAGGGCGCGCTGGTACTTGGCCGAGACACCCGTGATGCGGCTGGGAAGGATCTTGCCGCGGGGCGAGAGGAAACGCTTGAGGAGCGAGACATCCTTGTAGTCGATCTTCAGCGCCGGGTCGGCGAGGAAGGGGCAGCTCTTCTTGCGACGCGAAGAGGTGGAACGCTTGGTATTGGCGGGTGCGGACATGGCTTGCTCTCTTGTGTTCGGGCATCGGCTCCGTGAGCCGACCATGGGGTAGCCGAGCCCCTCAGAGGCAGAAGGCCAATGAAGGGAGGGGCCGTCTAACAGCGGAGGTGCATGGGGTCAAGATTCGCCGCCCGCCCGATCGCTAGGGACTGGGCTGTTTTTGGGCCGCTTCGATCTCTCAGCGGGGCTGTGCGGTCGCCTTGAAGCGGCGGTTGGCGGCGCGCCGCGCGCGGATATTGCGGGAGGCGCGGACGGCGAAGAGCAGCACGCCGGCGAGGACGAAGAGGATGCTGCCGATGTTCGAGCGGGTGCCCGCGGCGGCGCAGCCGCTCTCGGTGGCCCGGGGGCGGGTCTCGTCGCGGGTGTCTTCCGCCGTGTCGGCGGCAGTGTCGTTCTCGGTGTCGGCCGTGGTGTCGTCGACGGGGGTGCCGCTGCCGTCAGCCGTGGTGTCATCCTCGGTGTCGGGGGCCGTGTCGGCCTCCGTGTCGGCGGTGGTGTCTTCGGTTGTGTCGGCGGTGGTGTCTTCGCC
>JABMMX010000354.1 GCA_013205435.1 Deltaproteobacteria bacterium | reverse complement strand
CGTTCAGCCAGTCGCCCACGCGGGGATCGGTGAGGGCCTCGTGCGAGATGGCGTCGAGCGTGGCGACTGCCTCGCCGCGGGCCTCGGAGGCGCCCTTGGGCATGATGGTGAGCATGTCCCAGCCTAGGATGCCGCGGGCATCGCCGATGGCCGAGATCTTCTTGAAGCGGGTATTGAGCTGTTCGTAGGCGGCGTTTGCAGTGGTCATGATTCCCGTAGGGTCGGACGTCGGAGGCGGGCGATGGATACCGCTTCGAGCGGCAAAAGGGAACGAGTTGAGACAGGAGCGCAAAATCCCGATGAACCTCCCGCGCATCGTTGACAAGCCAACGCCGCAGATGCAGTTCGCCTGTTGTCTCTCACCAACGGAAACCGATGCAACTCACACGACGCAGGCTGCTCATCCTCTCGGCCCTCTCGGTTGGCCTCATTCCCCTTGGAGGCTGCGCGGAGCAGAGCGAGGACGCAAACGCGGGAGCGGGCTCCGGCAGCGGCGAGGGCTCCGGCAGCGGCGACGGCTCGGGAAGCGGTGAAGGCTCGGGAAGCGTGGCCGCCACCCATCTCCGCATGAAGGGTCCCTGGGTCATGGTTACGGGCGCGACGCAGGTGCGCCTGCGCTGCGAGACCAACACCGATGCGCCGCTGACGGTGACGCTGCGCGCGCCGGACGGGACAGAGGTGGTGGGCACCACGGAGCAGGAGACGCGGGAGCTCGCGCCAGACTGGCCGCGGCGCGGCCTACGCTCCGACTACCCGGACAAGGCCGGTCCGTCGACGCTGCACGACATCACGCTCTCTGACCTCACGCCCGGGCTGCAGTACAGTTACACGCTGACCGCAGCGCAGTTCGAGACAGCGTCGGGCACCTTCCGCGCACCGCCGGGCCCTGGCGACGAGGTCCGTGTGTTGTTCGTTGCCGACACGATGTGGCCGGGCAGCGAGAAGGTGGGGCCGGTTGTCGCGGCGCTCGGTGGCGACCTCTTCCTGCACGGCGGCGACATCCAGTACTACGAGAACCCGGTCGACACCTGGAACGGCTACTTCGCCTACTTCGGCGGCGTGATGGCCGCGATGGCCGCCCACCATGCGATCGGCAACCACGAGTACGAGGCCTTCGGCGAGTTTGAGAGCCACTTCGAGCGGCTCTTCGGCGGCCAAGGCGAACCCACTGGGACCCTTCACTACCACGCCTTTACCTTCGGCAGCGCCCGATTCGTCTTCCTGAACTCCGAGGCCGACTTCGGGCCCACCGGGACCACGCAGATGGCCTGGTTTGAGGAGGAGCTGAGCGCGGCCGACGGCGACCCCGCCATCCGCACGGTCATCGTGGTCTTCCACCGGCCCGTCTACACCTTCGGCAAGAGCAACCCCGACTTCACGGTGCGCGACTACTTCCACCCCCGCTTCCTCGCGAGCAAGGTCCGGCTGGTGCTCACTGGCCACAACCACGGCTACGAACGCTTTCTCGTAGATGGAATCCACTACGTGGTGGATGCAGGCGGCGGCGCGCTCCTCACCAACATCAACGATACGCGCGCAGAGGTACTGGCGGTCTACCCCGATGAGGAGGCGAAGCGGCTGGTCGCCTCGTCGAGCTACGGAGCCTCTGCGATCACCATCGCGGGCGACGGCAGCATCCGTGTGGAGCGGGTGACCGAACGCGGAGTGGTCACGGACAGCTACACGGTGGGCGCACCGTGACGCGACCGCTGGCGCTCGTCACCGGCGCAGGCCAGCGTGTTGGCGCCGCGATCGCACGCCAGCTTGCCGTAGAGGGTTGGTCGCTGCTGCTTCACGCCTTCCGCTCCGGCGGGCCAGCCTCCGAGCTCGCGCAACAGCTAGAGCGGTCGACCGGGGTCTGCTGCGACGTGGTGACGGCCGATCTGCGCTCCGAGGAGGGTCGCGCGGCGCTCTGCGAGCTGGTTCGGGAGCAGGCGCCCGAGGGGCTGGTTCACTGCGCATCGCCCTACCCCTTCGGCCGGCTCGCCGCTGCGGCACCCGCCATGCGAGAGGCCTTCGAGGTAGGGCCGATCGCGGCGTCTGAACTGCTCGCCGCCGCCCATGCTGCCGGCAATCTGCAGAGCGCCGTGATGCTGCTCGACGCCCGCGCTTCGCGGGGTTGGGCCGAGCGCGGCGCCTATCTGGCTGCCAAGGCTGCGTTGGAGAGCGTGACCCTCACGGCCGCGATTGAGTTGGCGCCCCGAACCCGGGTGAACGGGCTGGCGCTCGGTGCGGTCGAGCCGACCCCGTGGGATGCAGCGTGGGGCGAAAAACTCCCCGACGCAGTGCTGGCGCAGACGCTCATAGGGCGTGCGGTCACACCCGACGAGGTGGCAAGGCTCACCGCGCTGCTGCTCTCGCCGCGCACTGCCGGGGTCACGGGGAGCATCTGGCGGGTGGATGGCGGAAGGATGGCTCGTTGAGGTGGAGGGGACTTGCGGGCGGCAAGTTCCCGACTAGTTTGGTCAAGAATTACCTCGCTGGGAGCCACGCCATGTCGGATTTCAAGACACTCATCGCCAAGGTCAAGAGCACCATCACCGAAGTCTCCGTCGAGGCGGCCAAAGCGGAGCTCGGTGGCAGCATCTTCCTCGATGTGCGCGAACCTTCGGAGACCGCAGATGGCCATGTGAAGGGGGCCCTCCTCATCCCCCGCGGCCTGCTCGAACTTCGGGTCGAGGATCGCATCGCCGACAAGGCGCGGCCCATCGTCGCCTACTGCGCCGGCGGCAACCGCTCCGCCTTTGCGGCAGCCAGCCTGCGCGACCTTGGCTACACAAATGTCACCTCGATGATCGGTGGCTTCGCCGCTTGGAAGCAGGCGGGCCTCGACTTCGAGGTGCCGGTGACACTGAGCGCGGAACAGTCGGTGCGGTACAGCCGCCACCTGCTCATGCCCGAGGTGGGCGAGGCAGGTCAGATCAAGCTGATGCAGAGCAAGGTGCTGCTCCTCGGTGCAGGCGGCCTCGGCTCGCCCTCGGCCTACTACCTTGCGGCGGCCGGCGTTGGCACGCTCGGCATCATCGACAGCGACGTCGTGGACCGGAGCAACCTGCAGCGGCAGATCATCCACAACGAGAGCCGCATCGGTATGCCCAAGGTGGAGAGCGCGGCCAAGACGATCGCGGAGCTCAACCCCGACGTGAAGGTGAAGGCCTACAACACCCGTCTCACGGCGGAGAACGTGCTGGAAATCTTCTCGGACTACGATGTGATTGTGGATGGCGGCGACAACTTCCCGACCCGCTACCTGGTGAACGATGCCTGTGTGCATCTCGGCAAGCCGAATGTGACGGGGTCGGTCTTCCGGTTTGAGGGGCAGATCACGGTCATCCAGCCGGGCGTGGGCCCCTGCTACCGCTGCCTCTACCCCGAGCCGCCGCCGCCGGAGTTCGCGCCCTCCTGCCAGGAGGCGGGCGTGCTGGGTGTCCTGCCGGGCACGATGGGGCTGTTGCAGGCGACGGAGGTCATCAAACTGCTGCTCGGTCTGGGCTCGCCGCTGGTGGGCCGGCTGATGCTCTACGACGCGCTGGAGCAGAAGTTCCGGGAGCTCAAGATTCGTCGCGACCCGGGGTGCAAGATGTGTGGCGACCATGCTACCTTCACCGGGTTCACGGAGTATGAGCAGTTCTGCCGACTGGAGCCTGCAACTTGAGACCGCCGCGTCGCAACGAACCGAATTTTCGGCCCGCACCCCGTCAGGGCGGGGCGCCCTCCGCGACCGGTTCCTACGATGCTGCCAAGGGTTGGGACCATGTGTCGGCCTGGTATGACGGGCTGGTGGGCGAGGGTCAGCACGACCACTTCTCGGAGACCATCCTTCCGGGCCTTCTCCGTATGCTGCCGCAGCCGCTTCCGAAGCGGGTCTTCGACCTCGCCTGCGGGCAGGGTTATGTGAGCGAGGCGCTTGCGCAGCGGGGCTGCGAGGTTGTGGGGCTGGATGCCGCAGCCGGGCTGATTTCGGCGGCTGAGTCGCGGCTGCGCACACGGGGCGAGGCGGGTCGCCGGAGCCGCTTTGTGACGGGCGATGCGCGCGCGCTGGAGTCGGTTCTCACGACGGCCAAGGTCGCGGGGAAGTTTGATGCAGCGCTCTGCATCATGGCGGTCATGAACATCGACCCCATCGACGGGATGTTGGCGCAGCTCGCGGCGCGTATCGAGGCGGGCGGGACGCTGGTGTTGGTCATGCTCCACCCTGCCTTTAGAGCGCCTGCGAAGAGCGGCTGGATGTGGCGTGATTCCATCGCCCAGGGGTCGGTCCAGCTCCGGACCATCGAGAGCTATCTCACCCCGTTCGGGAGCGAGATTGTGATGAACCCGGGCCAGGTGGCGCGGGGCGCGAAGCCGGTAGTGACAAAGACCTATCACCGGCCGTTGGGCTTCTATGTGGCGGCGCTTGCGAGGGCTGGCTTCGCGGTGGACGGCCTCGAGGAGTGGGCCAGCAATCGCCGCAGCACGAGCGGTCCGCGTTCCACCGAAGAGAACCGGTCGCGCGCTGAGATCCCGCTCTTCTTGGCGGTCAGAGCCAGGCGGCTCTGACGATCGTGCGCTGCCTCAGCGGCAGGGTCCGAGGTAGTTGTAGAAGGCCCAGGCGTCGAGGCCCGAGCTCCAGCCATCGTAGATGATGTAGTAGGTGGTCCCCGCGACGGCGGTGAAGCCGACGACAGGGTCGAGACCGATGCTATCGTCTTCGCAGGCCACGGCCGTGGTATCCCGGTTGCAGGTGGTGCGCACCTCGATGGCGATGTCGTCGAAGCTTCCGAGCGCAGTGACACAGACGGGGCCGCTCACAGGCGAGGTGAAGGCGATGACGCGGTCTCCGCCGATGATCGGGCCGCAGGATGTGGTCTCACGGTCGGTGCTGGTGGGGGGCACGCTGTAATGGCCGAAGCCGGCCAGCGCGAAGGGGTCGGCGCAGGTGCCGGCAGCGCCCGTCGGCAGACAGTTGGCTGCAGTTTGGCACTCTGCGTCGTCGCAGTCGATCGCGACGTCGCCGTCGTCGTCACGGCCATTGGCGCAGTTCTCGCCAGGAGAATTGACCGGGGGCGGGCAGCTTGCATCAAAGATGCAGTCGCCATCGAGGCAATCGGTGAGGCCGTCCGAATCGTCATCGGTGCCGTTGAAGCAACTGGTCTCGAGGCCGAAGCTGCCGCCGCCACCGCCGCTGCAGGCCGCGGAGAAGTCGCAGTCAAAGTCGCGGCAGTCGACATCGAAGTCGCCATCGTCGTCGATG
>JABMMX010000039.1 GCA_013205435.1 Deltaproteobacteria bacterium | reverse complement strand
GCCACTACCCGGCCGCCGCGGGCCAGGTAGCCCTCTGCGAGCCCGCGCGGTGCGAGCATCACGAGCGCCGTCGGTGCGCGCCGCGCGAACATGCGCTCACGGAGCCGCCGGAGCGGGTCTATCGCGCCGCGCATGCGGTCTCCGTAGGGCGGGTTGCAGAGCACCAACAGCGCATCGCGCTCGCCGCAGGGCAGCTCGGCGACCGCCGCGTCCGACTCGGCGAACGAGACCGTTGTCTCCACGCCGGCCCGCTCCGCGTTGCGCTCACCCGAGCTGACGCAGCGCGGGTCGATGTCGGTGCCCAGATGGCGCGGAACAGCGCCCCGCACGGGCTCCGGCCGGCTCGCAAGCCAGTTGGTCCGCCAGGCGGCGAAGGCCTCGGGCGGCGTCGCGGGCCACTGCTCGAAGGCGAAGGCGCGGTGCTCACCCGGCTCCTGCTCACCCCAGGCCATGGCCGACTCGATGACCATGCTGCCCGTGCCGCAGAAGGGATCCCAGACCAGCGCAGGCTTCTCCATCAGCTCTCGTCCGATGGTCGCAACCGCAGCGGCCAACGTCTCGCGCGCCGGCGCCTTGCCAACCTCGGTCCTGTAGCCACGACGGTGCATGAGCTCGCCCGCCGCATCGACGGAGAGCGTGCAGACATCGTCCTCCATTCGCACATAGATCCGGAACGGGGTGGTCGGGGGCACGGCGCCCGGCTTGACGGGCCGGCCCGCGAGCCGCTCCATGATGGCGCCCTCCACCCGCTCCGCCACGGCATCGCTGTGGTAGAGACGCGAGGTGTGGCAGGTTACGCGCGACTCTACCGTCGCACCGCCCGGCAGGAAGGCATGCCACGGCGCCTTCGAACTGCCGGCGATGAGCTGGTCAAAGCGGAAGGCCTTGAAGGTCGCGACCCGCACCCGGAGCCCCTCAGCAAGGCGGCTGCCGAGCGCGACGGTCCAGAGGTCTTCCATGGTGCCGCGCCATTCGACGCCGCCGACGACCTCTTCCAGCGCAGCCTCGGGCAGCAGCGCGCCGAGCTCAATCATGAGCAGCGGCTCGAGCCCGGGCCGGACTACCGCAAACAGCCGCCAACGGGTCGCAGAGCCACTGGCCGCGGCCACAGTCGGTTGAGGGGTTTCGGTGCTCACGGGTCCTGCTCACGGGCCCTGCGGGCCCTCCTTCTGCCGCATGCGGCAACCTCTCCATCGGCCGCGACGCAGCCTCTGGCCGCTTCCATAGAAGGTGCACGCGCTGCGGCGCAAACTTCTTCGCGGCGCGCGCCGTGGCGAAGGGGCAACGGCCCTGCTACCTCAGCCGTCTCACGCTCCCAAGGCACCGCCATGACGCTCGACGAATACCAGGACGACGCCCTCCGCACCGCCCTCGTCAACGACGAACTCCCGCCCCTCTGGTACCTCGCGCTCGGCCTAGCAGGCGAGGCCGGCGAGGTGGCCAACCTCATCAAGAAGTTCGAGCGGCACGGCAAGGCCTTCAGCGCCGACGCGGTCGCCGACGAGCTCGGCGATGTGCTCTGGTATCTCGCTGTTGCCGCCAAGGCTGCCGGCCTGACGCTCGACGAAGTGGCCGCCAAGAATGTCGACAAGCTCCGCGCCCGCTACCCCGAAGGCTTCAAGGCCCGCGGCTGACCGCGTTGACACCCACAGAGCCGATGCGTTAGCCGCCCGCCTGTCAAAGACCGACCGACGACGCGACCACCGAAGGATGCCGCGTGAGTTCCCTTTTCCTCTCCATCCTACTCGTCCTGTCGGCGCTGCTGGCACCCAACGCAGCCGCCGAGTCGCAGCCCGTGCAGAGCTTCTTCCTCATGAGGCCGAGCGGCGGAGATGCAGCCGACCGCAACGCGCTCGAGACCTGTGCAGCCCGCTTCTCCTCAGCCCTCACCAACGCCGCCGGCTTTCGCGAGAGCCAGGATGCCGAGACACAGATGAAGGTCAGCGAGTGCCTGCAGGAGAGCGCCAGCGCAAACGCGCAGCGCGCCTGCCAACTCTCCATGGCCAACGTGGAGGTCGACTTTCTGATCCGACTCAGCTCCCGCCGCGTCGGCGACGACTGGGTCTGGCTCGCAGAGGCGCTCTCCCCCATGCAGGGCGGCGCAAAGGTCTGGAGCGAGTCGCTTCGGCAGGCTGCACCGAGCAAAGAGGAGGCCGCCTGGACGAGCTGCCAGGGACTCGGCCGCGCCTTCGCCTGCGCCCAGGGCGTCGCCGCCTCGTGCGAGCCTGCGCCTGCCCCCGTTGTGATAGGCGGCGTTGTCGGCGGCCTAGCGGTCGCGCCTCCGCGCCGTGCCGTGACGCCCACAGGCCCCGGCTACCTCAGCGTCTTTGACGTCACCCCCACCCCCGCCAAGGTCGCACTCGATGGCCGCGAGCTCGGCAGCGTGCCGAACGAGTTCCGTGTGGAGCCGGGCGACTACGCCGTCGAGGTCTCCGCACCCGGCGCCTTCTCCTGGCGCGGCCGGGTTGTCGTCGCGCCCGGCGAGACCGCGACGCTCCCCGCCATCGTGCTCCGCAAGCAGCCGGCAACGCTCACCGTCACCGCCAACATCAGCGGCGCCCTCATCCGCATCGACGACAAGGTCGTAGGGCAGACCCAGGCCGGCCAGCCCGTCGAGATCCCCATCACCCCCGATGGCCACACCTTCACGCTCGAGGCCGCCGGCTATACGCTCTCCACCGCGCAGTTTGCTGCCCAGCCCGGCCAGCGGCTCCGCGTGGGCGCCGACCTCGTCTCCGACGAACAGATCGCCGAGACCAACGGCTCCCGCGCACTCCACATCGTCTTCGGCATCCTCATGACAGTCTATGGCGGCATCGCCGTCATCACCACCTCGGTCCTCACCGGCGTCGATGTGTTGAGCGGCAGCGTCGGCGGCCCGCTCATCGCAGGCACTGCCCTGCTCACAGGCGCAGGAATATGGACCCTCGCCGCGTCGCCCGACGAGGCCGCCTCTCGACTCACCCCCATCGAGAGCGCGAGCCGGCAGGCTCCGGCAGCTCCAGGCCTCCGCCTTGCCGTCGCACCCAACGCAGTCGGACTCCGGTTCGACTTCTAGGCGAGTCCGCGTTCTGATCCACCCGGCTGCACGCGCCTGCCCACCCCTGATGCCTCCCCGTTGACCCCGCCGCCGCCCGCTGCAACACGACATGCCCCTCTCAGCGGTGACCTCCATGCGAACCATCCTCCTCGTCGCACTCCTCCTCCTCCCCGCCTCTGCACAGGCAGGCCCCTTCCTCGGCCTAGGCCTCGGCGGTGTTGGCGGGACCGCGGAAGCCTTTCACTTCAGCAGCACCTTCGGCTTCGCCTCGCGTAACCCGCGCTCGATCGACGGGCTCATCGCGGGCGACGTCGGCCTCATCTTCAACAACGACAGCAACACTCCCGACGACATCCTCGACTACGAGATCCCCCACTGGGACTTCGACACCGTCGGCACCTTCCAGCTCCGGCCTGAACTCTCGATCGGCATGAAAATCGGCATTGAGCCTGTGCCGACCTCGGGACTCCTCATCACCATCTGCGGCGGCACCTCCATCACGCAGCGCACCGAGGTGGTCCAGTCCAGGGCCACCGGCTGGTTCTACGAGAACGGCACCACCGAGACCTCACAGACCTACTACGGCCTGGGCCTCGTCTATCAGCCCGACAACACCAACTGGGCCCTGTTTGCCCAGTTCGACCGCCGCCGCGGCGCCGAGCTCGGCTACCACATGGAGCTCTAGGGCAGCGCCGCGCAGGCTGCGCCAGGCTGCAGCGTGACCCGCTCCGTCTCGAACTCCGACTCGAAGATCCAGCCCGTCCGCTCCGCCGCCGGAACACCCGGCGGGTAGTTCATCGTCGCGTCGCCGCCGAGTAGCTGGCAGACGGGCGTGCCGGGCGACCCAGGTGCGAGCACCAGCGCGACGTTGCAGCCCGACTTGAGGATGGCCCCCTTGAGGCTCCCCGACACCTCGAGACGGCCATCCGGCCCCTCGGTCACAACGCCCTGGGCCTTGATGTCACCCAGCGCGATGTAGAGCAGGTTTGACGGGTCTGGCGGATCACTCGCAGCCACCACGGGGAAGTTGAATCCGAAGGGCTCGACGCCATCGAAGGCCGTCGCGCCGATGCTCCGCGCCAGAGAGGGAGCCGGCACGCTCAACCCAGCCTCAAGCCCGTTGGGGTCCCAGGCGAAGATGCCGCAGCCAGCATCGGCGATGCAACCGGGGCTAACGCCCATGCGGAAATCCACATCGGGGCGAGCCGCCGACACCTCCGAGGTCTCGATCAGAACGTGCAGAGAGCCTGACCGGATGTCGCGGTTCACCAGGTTGGCGAGCAGTGTGCCAACGCCCGCCGGCTTGCGGATGACCAGGTTGGTGACACGGAAAGCGCTCGGCGTGTAGATGTCTCCGCAGAGCGCCTCATCGGCCGCGCAGCCGTCGGCATATTGCGGACTGCAGACGGGCCCCGCGCTCCCCTCATCCGCGCTTCCATCGGCGCCTGCATCGGTGGCAGTATCGGTGGCCGCATCGCTGGCCAGATCAGGAGCGCTATCGTCGGCGCAGGCCGACAGCGTGAGCAGAGAAACAACAACCGTAGCGAACCGCTGACGCATCGTAAGGCTCCTAAAGCAGCCGTGAAGCAGCAGGCGGTAGAACGCTCGGGCAACGACCGTCAAGGCGCTGCATTCACGCAGTGCGTCAGGCGGAGAAGTGAGCGGGCTGGAGGCGCCGCAAAAGGGCGGCGACCTCGGTCCGGAGCCGCACCGAACGCTCACGCTCCTCGAGCTCGACACGTAGGCGACCACGGACCGCATCGACTTCGCGGAGCTCGCGCTGCGCGGCCGCCTCTTGGGCACGGCAGGCTGCCACCTCGAGCTCCCACGCCTTCACCTGCGCTGCAGCATCCTGCGCGCTCTGGCGATGAGCCGCACGCGCTGCACACTGCTGCACCAGCCGCTGCAGGGCAGCCTCGAGCTCGCGCTTGTCGGCATCGTCGGGACGGGGCCGAATGCTCCGGAGCACCATCGCCGCAGCAGCCTCGGCGGCGACCATGTCGCCAACCTTCAGCGGCGTCTCCCAGCGCGCCCGGAGCGGACGAGCAAGCGCGTTCGCCTCGCGCACCGCAGGCAGGGCAACTGCGGGCGCAGCCCCCGCATCGGGGCGTGCCGGATGAATCTTTGCCTGCGCAACCAGCTCGGCCGCCCGCGCATGGGCCGCCTCCTGACGCGCGAGCGCGGCAGCAGCCTCCGCAACCAGACGGGCCGTCTCACGCGACTGCGCCGCAAAGTCCGAGACCCGCTCTCTGCCAAACCGCATGCGGCCCTGCTCGAGCAGCGCGACCGCCTGCTCCCGTTCGGCCTGCTCCGCGGCAGCCTGCGTCGGCGCACTCACCCGGCGACGGTTATCGGCCGACTGAATCTCGCGGGAGCCTCCACCCGAGCGAAGCTGCGGGCTCGCAAAGCTGCCCACATTCTCCACCGAAGCCGCCACAAGCGCCGTCTTGTACTCGAGGCTCGCCATGCCGGAACCCGCGGTGCGACCCGCCTCCGGCGACGAGGCAGCAAGCCCCGTAAGCGCCCGTTGAATGATCTCGTCGATGGTCATGAGGCGCTCCAGAGTAAGGTTCTCGGAGTGGCCGATTCGCAACCCGCCGTCAACAGCAGGTCGCGACCCTGCGCTCATGCGACATCGCCCATGCCGCCCGACATCCAGGCCTCGTGCGCGGCGCGGTCCACCTCGACCTCCGCATCCTCAAGGCTCACCACGCAGGGCTCCTCCTCGACGAAGGAGTCCCAGTCGCGCGCCCGCTCGGCGCTCCCATCGTAGGCTGCCTCGATCGCGAGGCCCGCCGCCTTCACCGTCCGGCGTGCACGGCTCACCGCCAGCGCGGCCTGTACCATGAGCTTCGCTGTCCGACCCTTCGCGTCAACCCGCCAGGCAAAGTGCATCTCGTCGATCTCGGTGACGAAATCGTCCGGGTCGCGGTCCTCGTCCGTGAGAGCGACAATCGCCTCCACCCGGGCCAGGTAGGCTTCGCGAACGGCCGTCTGCTTCGCAGACCCACCGGGGCCTTCACCACCCGATTGTCCCTGCTCGAGCGCCTGCACCAGGTCGTCCACCGTCACGGAGCCAAAGGCCACACCACCGCGCTTCAGCGGCAGCCGGTCTTGCCGACGCGCCACATCGGACTCCGCCAGTCCGATCAACCAACGAACCTTCGCTACACCATGCTTCGTCTGTCGTTTTTTCATTCACACCTCGTCAGAGAGAAACGGGGCACACAAAAAATGTACCCCCTATATAGAGGGGACTCGAAAAGATCGGCCGCGACCCGGCGATGCAGCGCCGACGACAGCCGATGCGGCAGCGCTGCCGGCCGCGATTGCGTCAGCTAGAAATTGAAGCCCGCTTCGACGAGTGCGTAACCGGCGGCCGAGCCGGGCACATCCGCAGATTCGGCGGCAGTATCGAGGCTGCTGCTCGATCCCATCTGAACATTCAGACCACCCTCAACCAGAAAGCAAAGCCCGGGGGTCATCGCCACCTTGAAGCCGACCGCTGGCTGGAAGGAGACGATGGAGGCCTGCACCTCGAACCCGGGAATCACAATGCTAGCTCCTCCGTGCATGACCCCAGCACCAACGTAGAGGTCCCGCATCGGTCGACTCGGGTACAAGCGGAGCATGCCGCCAAACTGCGTGACTGAGACCTTCAGCAACTCACTCTCCTCGCTGGTGCCACCGCCTCGAATGACCAAGGAGAGCGGTTCGCTCACACCCAGTTCCAGGGCACCGAAGAAGACCCCTTCTGCCGCTTGAAGCAGATTGACGGTCAGCCCTACATGCGGACGCTCCGCCGTCGCGGGCCTTCGGGGAGGCGTCGCACGCGGTGTTGATGGTACGGCACCTGTTCTGCCGAAAGATCCCGCCACAGGCCGTGGTGGCGCGACGGGCTGAGGAACGGTGAATCCAGGGGGTGGAAGCACCCGACCGCTGCTCATGCGAACCATCAGGAAGTTCTGCGTGGCCGACCGAAGCGCTCGATTGAAGTCGAAGTTCACCAGCGGCACCTCTCGCCGCGCCTTGCTCCAACCCGTTCCACCATCGGGCCGCGACCATCCCGTGAGCGTGAGCAGGCCGTCACGACCCGACCCGATCGCGACCTCCGTGCAAAGGACAACCCGCGCGTCTGCATGGCGGGCGACCACGAGCACCTCATCGGTGCAGAGATCCGGTCCCCCGAGGGGCTCGGGGTCAACGACGACTGAGCGCGCAATCAGACCGAATCCATAGGCACGCGACGTCGCCTCAACCCAGGACCACCATCGAGTTCGCACCTCCGGGGGAAGCGTCGCCTTGTCCACGAGAATCACCTCAC
This sequence comes from Deltaproteobacteria bacterium, assembly GCA_013205435.1. Classification (GTDB taxonomy): domain Bacteria; phylum Myxococcota_A; class Bradymonadia; order REDH01; family REDH01; genus CAIWGR01. Next base: position 15,708 of record JABMMX010000039.1, on the reverse strand, counting down.
CGGGATGTCCCGTCGGGTTCATGATCTCAAGACTCGTCGGAACCGTCTCAGCAACGGCCCCGCTCCCCTGCGAGGCGGCTTCGCCCTGCCCGAGCTGCTGCGCTTGAGCGGAACCAGAGACCCAGAGCGATGCGCACATCGAGACAATCATCCACCACTGCTTCATCTGTCCTCCACGAGAACCAGAGGTTCCGCCCGCTCCATCCTCAACCCAACCAGGCAAGCGCGCCTCAAGGCGCCGCGCGCTAGAAGCTGAAGCCCAAGCTCAGGTCCAAGAAGCCATCGCTGGTCCCGAACGGGAGCACATCCTCAGATGTCTCGTCAGCAAGGGTGACCTCGTCAGAGAGCAGCACGCGGAACCCAGCCTCTAACCCAACCGCGAGTCCCGGCGCCCCCGTTAGCTTCACACCCACCGCGGGTTGCAGCATTGTGTAAGAGCCCGTGGTCTCCACGGTTAAGAAGGAAAACTTCGTGCTCACGTTCGTGATACCGAGCGACCCCTACAGCCCGCTCATCGGCTCCATGAAGTAGGCTCGGAGCGCGCCGCCCAGAATCGTCGAACTCAGATCTACGCCCGAGACGGATTGCGACTGACCGCCGCCCGTCAGGGCCAGGGAGAGCTGGCCGCCGAGGCCGATGTCGACCGAGGCCTGAAAGGCGTCGTCGATGAGTGAGGTCACGATCAACGCGACCGTGACGCTGGGTGGCGCACCGCCCGAGCCCTCTGCCATCTCCGTGGACCCGTAGCTCGGGATGTCGCGTGGAGCCGCAATTGGAGGTGTTGGCGCTGGAGCGCGCCAGGTCGCTTCGCCTTCGCGAGCGGCGGGTAGCGTCGCGACGGGCTGCGAGAACCCCCGCTGCGGGGCGGCAACGAAGAAGCCATTCAGCACCTCCGCCAGCGCCCCCTCGAAGTTGAAATCGGCGATCGGAACCGTGCGGCGCGCATAGCTCCAACCCTCCTGTTCGTTCGAACGTCCCTGCGCATAGAGTGTCAGCGCGCCCGCGCCGCGGGGGGTGAGAGAGAGCTCCGTACAGAGCATCACCTGCGCCTCGGCATGGATGAGCGGAGCCGTTGCAGCATCATCGCAAACCGACGGGCCGCCCGTCGGATCCGGGTCGTCGACAATCACGCGCGACGCACGGCCAAAGCCGCCGTCACGGGCCATCGTTCCAATCCTGTCCCACCACCGCTCCCGCGTCGCACTCGGCAGCGTCGCACGGTCGAGCAGCACCACCGCGCCAGTACGACCTTTGGGTCGCGGCAGCATGAGCTTCTGGGGCAGAGCTACCGCCTCCGCGTCGGTGGCCTCGATGGGCAACAACTCCTGCGCACCCGCAACGCCAGACGTAAGAAGACAACCCACGAAACCAACTGCAAGCCAGAAATGCCGCATCGCACCCTCCCCATCGGGCAAACGCGCCCGCACCCCTCCATGGCCGTCGCGCCAAGCCCCTGCAAGCGCTGCGCGCGCACCCTCCGCACATCTGTCCTACCCCCTCCGCAGCACCGCGGAGGGCAAGGCCATTTCGACAACTTTCGACAACTTTCGACATCTCCGAGGTTGCACCAACACGCCTGCTGCCTACCCACTAGGCCGTCGCGAAGCAGACACTCCTCCGAGTGTGGCGCCGCGACCCGCACGTCACGCTGAGGGAGGAAAGATGGAGCCAACAGGAAAGTATGGACACTGCGCGCTGACCGATCGCTGGGTGCTGCGCAACGCGATGCGCGGCGCCACGGTGAAGGTCTACCAGCCGGATGGAACCGAGACGCGCATCCGCCTCCGACTCTCGCAGGAGGGCATGGAACAGATCATGCAACAGCTGCTCCCCCTCGCCTGGAACAACGAACTCAAGACCGCCGAGGAGCTCGAGGAGCTCGGGATCGCCTTCGACGCTCCGCATTCCGACGACAACCTCTGAGCGACCGGCGAGCCACCATCCTGCTCGCCCTGCTGGCCGTCGAACTGCGCAAACGAAGGGTCGATCTCTAGCGAATCCCCGCTCGGAATATTCTCATGCCACCGCCCGTCGAACCCAGAAGAGCCGATGCGGCGTCGGGTTGCGGCGCCCGCAAGCGGGTCTATCCCATCAGGCCCCCGACAGAAGGTCCGACCATGCCTCGACAGCCGAAGAAATTTGCCGCCGCGCTCGCCACCATCTTCTCCACCAACACGGAGCTCCGCGCCCTCCTGCGCCAAACGCTGCTCGACGAAGGCTTCGCTGCCCCGTCAAACAGAGCGGAACTTGTCGAGGCCGCCATCTACGCAGCCTGCAGCCGCAACGAAGAGATGCCGGCGCTGCTGCTCTCCGCCCTCTACGCACAAGAGGCCCGTCATCTCTGCGCTGACCTTGGGCTCGGACGCCCCACCACGGGCCGCGCTGCCAGCCTCATCATCCTGGCCCACTTCGGCTTCCCCGCACGCGACGACGCCGAAGAGGAGAGCGTCGAGGCCGACGACGAGAGCGACGACGAATCCACCGTCCGGCAGACCCACCGCGCCGCCAAAGCAGCCTTCCTCGCAGAGGTTGCGCTCAACGACGAGCGGGTTGCCCGAACGCTCATGCCCCACCAGGCCCAGGCGCTCCGAGAGGCCACCGAAATCACGAAGACACCCGAGGCCGTCCTCGTCTCCATCGCGACAGGCGGCGGCAAGACCATGGTCGGCAACGAGTTCGTCCGAGACTGGCTCGCCAACGACCGCGGCGCCGTCCTCTGGGTCACCAAAGACTGGGACCTGCTCTTCCAGGCCTTCGCCGACGCCAGCCAGCGTGGCATCACCTCCGCAGAGACCGCGCGCCGCATCGGCGGACGCTCCAAGGCCCTCCGCTTCCTCGAAGAGGCAAGCGGCACGCGCGCCACGGGCATCACCTACACAACGCTCGCCAGTCTGCTGAGCCGCACAAGCGGGCAGAGCAGGCTCCGCACCCTGCCCGGCCGCCCCACACTCGTCGTCTGGGACGAGTGCCACTGGGCCGACAGCGCCGCCTCCAGCGACCTCATCCGGAAGCTCGCCGCCAGCCATTACATCACGCTGCTAGGCCTCACGGGAACCCCCAAGGCCACAACCCTCGACATCTTCAAGCCCACCACCCCGTGGAGCTACCGGACCCTCGCAGACCGCGGCGTCCTCGCACGGCTCGAAGAGGTCATCTCCATCCCCACCGGCGTCACCTGGACCCCAACCGCCGGCGCCTCCAGCGGCGACTTCTCCCTCGAATCCATCGCCCAGCTTGGCGGCATCAAACCCCGCAACAGCCTCATCGTCGACACCTACTGCGCCGATCCCGCCAGCTTCGGAAAGACCCTCCTCTTCGCCTGCAGCATCGAGCAGGCCAACGCCCTCTGCAGAGAGTTCTCACGCCGCGGCGCCAGTGTCGTCGCCTTCCACGCCGGCCTCTCCGAAGCCGACAACCAGCTCGCGCTCGCCCGCTTCCGCAGCGGCTCCGCGCAGCTCCTCGTCAACGTCGCAAAGTTCACCCACGGCGTCGACGTCCCCGACATCGAGACCCTCTTCCTCTGCCGCCCCACGATGAGCGATGTCCTCTTCGCTCAGATGGTCGGTCGCGCGGTCCGCAAGGCACCCGGCAAGGACACCTTCCGCATCGTCGAATTCACCGACAATGTGGCCCGCTTCGCCGGCAACCTCCACGCCGCAGAACAGTACTTCAGCGGCGCAGGCTCCGGCGGCGCAACCACGCCCCGTCCCCGCCCCACCACAGCCCGCGAACGCGCCCAGCGGTACGATCACACGGGCACCCTCCTCTGGCTTCCCAACGAGCCCGCCATCCCCGAAGCGCTGCGCGGCCTCCCCTTCCGTCACGGCCAGACCTTCGGCATCGAGTTCGAACTCACCACCCCCGACGGCGTTATCCCAGGGGCGAACAGCGTTGCTTGGATGATCCGTGCAGAGGCACTCCGACGGGCGCTCGCCAAGGCCCTGCCCGGCCGCGTCTGCCCCGTCGTCACGCCCGAGTATCAGGGCGCAAACGGCGACAAGGATGTCTCGGTCTGGAATGTCGAGCGCGACAGCACCTGCGGCTGGGAGGTGACCTCGCCTGTGCTCCAGGGCGAGCGCGGCATGCTCGAGGTATGGACCGCCTGCCAGGCGCTCGAGGCCACCGCTGCAGAGCTCGGGCTCGAGGTGAACTGGAACACCGGCACCCACATCCACCTCGGCTGGCTCGGCGAACAGCATGGCGCAGAGATCGTCCGCGCACTCCGCATCGCACGGCTGGTCGAGCCCGTCCTCGCAACGCTCGTGGCACCGTCGCGCATCGCGGCATCGCGCACCGGCGGCTACGACATCGACCTGCCGAACGGCTACTGCCGGCCCGTGGCCTCCATCTTCCCCGAGTCCTTCCTCGGCAGTTCGCCGACCACCGAGGAGATCCTCGCCCGTGCCGATTCTGCAGACGGCCGCTACCTGACCGTCAACGTCCGCCCGCTCTCGAGCATCGGAACGGTCGAAGTCCGCATGCACAGCGGCACGCTCGACGCCGCCAAGATCCTCGCCTGGGTCGGCCTCTGGATGGAGCTGCTCTTCGTTGCCGGCAACAGCAACACCGCCATCCCGCTCGTCGAAGACCGCACCGTCATCAGGCCGTCGCTCCAGCTCGTCCCGCTGCTGTCCTCGCTGCTCCCCAACCCCAATACACCCGTGCAGCAGGCCTTCCTGCGCCGGCTCGAAACCCGCAGCAACGCCATGGTCGCAAGGTGGTCGACTGTGCCGACGCTCGCGCCATGGTTTGCCTAATCGAGGCCTATGCGTCGTCGTCAGGGCTGCTCGGTCTGCTCTTACCTTCGAGCGACCGATCCTGCGGCGCGGCCGACACAGGCCTCTCCTGCTCCGTCGGCGCGGGAGCGCTCTCGGTTGAGGCCTCCTTGGCCTCCGCCTCCTGCGCGAGCAGCGCCTCTGCCTCCTCCGCGGTTGCCTTCAGCCCGAGCCGCGTCTGCACGGCAGCTACATCATCCCGCAACCGCTCCAGCGTCGCCTCTTCCGATACCAGGTCGAGCATCTTCGCGAGGTAGTCGAGCACCTCCTGACGAAGCTTCGCGGCGCGCGCCGCAGCGTCTGGGTCGACGGGCTTCGGCGGCTTGATCCAGACGAACTTGGAGGGCCAGCCAGACGATGCATCGTTCAGCAACGAATCCAACCCCCGCTTGCCGGGATAGGGCCGCGCACCAAGGTCAGCCTGCAGCCGTCGGAGTGTCTCCCAGGCCCCACGGAGCTGGCCATCCACCAGCTTCTCCATCGCGGGACTCCCTGTCTCGGCGAGGTTCATGTCGCGACGGCCAATCAGGTCGGCGATGAGCCGCAGGATGGGGTGCTCGTTGTTCCGAAAGACGATGTCGGGCGCGTGGGCTCCGCCCCGCAGAAACCGCTCCCGCCAGGCCTGGCCAAAGATCGCAGCGGAGCCAATCCGCTCATCGCGGAGGAGCACCTCCACGCCCAACTTGCGACTCTCGGAGCGGCGAGCCCGGAGCAACAGACCGCGAAGCCGCTCGGGATGCATGTCGGCAATCCGACGCCGGCTCACCCCTTCGACCTGCTCGTCGCGGGCAGCGAGATAGGCCGTGAGCGCCGCGCCCAACCCGGGATAGGGCGCCACAACCGCCTGCGTTGCGGGCCGCTCCACCAACAGCCGCGCGAGGGAGTGGCTGAGCATCTGCTGTGTAGCGGCGGGCACCCGCTCGTAGCTCTTCGCGAACCAGGGGTCGCCGTCCAGATCGATGCCGAGCAGCTCGACCCTCCGGGCGAGCCCGATCAGCAGCGCCCCCTGTGCCAGCGCCTCAAGCTCCAACGCAAACCGGGCCGCCAGCACAGCGACCACGGGAGAGCTGACAACCAGGCTCCGCTCCTTCGGGTGGTAGTGCTGAATGAGCGGCGACGACCCCGCCAAGAGTGCGCCAACAACCTCCGACTGCGCGAAGGCAAGCGCCTCCGACCGCGTCCGAATCGCATAGGGGATTTCGAGCTCCCCGCACTCGAACGCGTCGATCTCCGCGGTCTCCGAGGTGTCGAAGGTGTCGCGCAACGCGAAGAGCCGACGGAACACCTCGTCGTGGCTCTCTGGCGCGGCAATAAGCGGCTTCACGACCTCGGTCTCATAGACAGGGCAGACTGCCTCCGCCGCAAGCGAGAGGCCGAGGAGCTGCTCCATGGCGCGCTCAACGCGGGCATGGTCGACGCCGGAGATGGCGGCCTCGACGCGCGAGCGATGGTCGGGTTCGAGCAGCCTCGCTGCCTGAAGGAAGAGCTCCTGAAGATGGTTGAGATAGCCGGGAAGGGGACGAATGGGTTGAGCGGACGGACGCATGGGGTTCTCCTCGATAGATAGGGGGCTGAAAGATGGGGACGATTCTCGGTCGCCGAGAGTGGCTCGAAAGGGCGGCGGCTAGTGAATGATGAGGGACTCGGAGTGGACGAGTTCGACGGCGATGGCCTCTGCTCGCTCGCAGGCGGCGTCGAGCTCCGCAGAGAGCAGGCCGACCCTCCGCTCGAGGTGGGTGCGCAGCCGCGGCATCCGAACCTGGGCAATGCCGTAGGCCTGAATGACCTCGACCAGGCGGCACCGAGCGATGCCAAGGTGGGCGATGCCCCGCTGCTGGAGAAGGACCCGAAGCATCGGCTCGGTGGGCGCGCCGTCCGCCTGCGTTGGAGTGACCCGGGCCACCGCCTTCTCGGCGTGTTGGACCTGCTCTCGAGCCTCGTCGAGCAGGAGTTGGAGATGATAGGGAGAGAGTGACGGCGTCGACATGAATGACCTCGCAAACAGGAAGGAGACGAGAGGCCGCAGAAATCGCAGCCCCTATCTAAAATGCGGGTGCGCGCGCGGGCGCTCGTGCGAGGGACAGGATGGCGAGGCCCGAGTTCGACCCACGCCATCGTCGTCATCTGAGCTAACGCGGGAACCCAGCGCGGCGGAGTGCTGCAGCAAGGAGCATTACCTGTTGGAGCTGGCTGGACTGTCGGATTTGCCTCGGAGAGGGCCGCAGCTGCTTCGCGTGACGCGCCAAATCGGAGAGCGCGCCCAACTGACGCAGCTCCCGCCCCTGCCTCATGCTTCGTCGTGGCTCAGCACCGCCCAGACCCACCGACGCGGCGGGCGATGCTGCAACCGACAGGTCGGCGACCCCACTGACCGCTCGGGGCTCAACGACCTCGCCCTCCGTGAACCAAGGCAGCTCTGGCTGCGGCGGTGCCGACGCACTCGCAGCCTCCGCAAGCACTGCGATGTGGGCAGGTACAGGCGAGACCGCCCGCACTGACACCACCCAAACAACGAAGCTGCCCTGCGGCGAGAATCGAAGAACGACCAGAACAAACGCGCGAAAAACCATGAAACTGCTCCGGCTACCCAGGATTGGGGAGCCCTGCAGTGTAGCGACACTTCACACGGTGAGTCAAATAAATATTACACCGACGAAAAATGGCCTAAATCAAAGACCTACCGGTCGAAGGCCCCTCTCCGCCACCCGCCATCTTCAGGATCTCGATCTCTTTGGCAAGGAGCAGAATCATCTCGTGGAGCTTCTCATCCCGCGCGCGGAGCTGCTCGACCTGCGCTGAGGGCTTCTCATCCCAGGCCGACCGAAACGCCGAGACCAGCGGCGCGCTGCTGGCGGTGGGAAGCACACCATCGCGCGACCAGGCGAACTGCATGACCTGCGAAGCGGGCAGATCCCAGTTCGCCTGCCGGCGCAACGCGAGCTGCTCCATGCCGAGCATCATCGCCAGACGGAGAACGCCTGAGCGCGTCGGAAGAACACGCCTAAACTCCCGCCATTCCGACGCATTTTCGACCATCGCGTCTGCGCGATCGAGCAGTTCACGCGGCATCCGGAGCGTCACATCGAGCATCATCCCCTCGGGCAGCGGCGGCCTACCGCGACGGCGCGGGAGCACCTCAGCGTCACCAGCCTGCTCCGGCTCGGACGCCTTCGGAACCTCCTTCAGACCTCGAGCTTCGTCCATCGCAGCGCGAGCCTTGGCCCACTCATTGCGGCGATGCTCTCCCGCACTCCACGGCAGCTCGCCCTTCAGAAAGCGGGGGTCGCCCTCACCTGGCTTCTTCACGTTACCCATTCGGTACCTCGCCTTGTCGTTCGCAGATGCACTTGTTTTTCGTTGTGCCGAAACGCGTGCATATTTTCTACACCGCATTTTCCCAAAAAACAAATCTCTTTGGACAAAACAACCAACGAAGATGCCAGAGGTCGACCCCGCCCCGAACCACTCCCCCCCGCGGTTCGCGCCCTGCGCCTGCTATTGGTCCTTCTCCGCCTGGAGCAAGACGGCGGCCATGAGGTCGCCACGCTCCACCCGCGTCACCAGCGTCCGCATGCAGAAGAGCACCGCCAGCGTATCGGTCGCGGCAACGTGCTGGCGGTTCTTCACCACCTGTGCCTCGTTGAACTTGCCCAACGCCGCGAACGACCCGAAGCGCACAACCTCCGAACCGAGTTTGCCATAGAACTTCGAATAGAGCGTCTTGGTGAGCGTGAGCTCACTGCCGAGATGCCACTCGTACCACCACCCGTCGACGGGCCTCTCGCCGGTGTCCGTGAGCGAGCCCTCGGACAGCAGCCCCTCCTCGTCTTGGACGAGGAACAGGTTGGCAAGACGAGGCGGCCGGCCGAACAGCCCATCGGTGGCCGTAGCGAGCCGCTTCCACGCTGCAGACGACACCATCTTCCGAAAGGCGGGCTCCGCTGCCGCAACACGCGCGGCGAACGCAGCGGCCTCGTCCAGCATCGCCTGCTCCTGCGCCCCTTGCAGGTCGTCAGCCTTCTTGACCCGCACCCGCCAGCGCAAGTCAGCGGCCTGCTCCCGCTCCTTGGCAGCTGCCTTCGCCCGCGCTGCCGCCTCAAGCCCCTCAATACGCTTCTTCTCATCCATCTCATCCTCCGAATCGTCGCGAAGTTTTTGCTTCGCTCGGCCTTGCCACCGTGCCGGGAATCGGTCGGTTGGCTGGGTTTCGTAGGGCCTTGACCCTCCACCCATCTTGATTGTTCGGTTGTACTGACCCCCCTGGGACAGGGTGGCTCCCAACTTTATTCACAGCGATTCGACCCGCAACCAAACTTTCTTTCGAACCAGCCCGGCGGCCCCCCGCATCTCTCCGACATGACCACCCTCCGACTCATCCTCGGCGACCAGCTCTCCCACAGCATCGCCACCCTCCGCGACCTCGACCCAGCGCGCGATACCGTCCTCCTCGCCGAGGTCGCCACAGAGGCCACCTATGTGCCCCACCACCAGCAGAAGCTGACCCTCTGCTTTTCGGCCATGCGCCACTTCGCAGCAGAGCTCAGCACCCGGGGGATACGCGTCCGCTATACCCGCCTCGACGACCCAAAGAACGCCGGCTCGCTCGCCGCAGAGCTGGCCCGCGCTATCTCCGAACTCCGCCCCGACCGCATCGTGGTCACCGAGCCCGGCGAGTGGCGACTCGCGCTCGAGATGGAGGGCTGGAGCGCGCAGTTCGGCCTGCCCGTCGAGCGCCGCGAAGACGATCGCTTCCTCTGCACACGTGACACCTTCGAGCGTTGGGCCAAGGGTCGCAAAGAGCTCCGCATGGAGTTCTTCTACCGCCTCATGCGCCGGCAGACCGGCTGGCTCATGGAGGGCGACGACCCAGAAGGCGGCCAGTTCAACTTCGACGCCGAGAACCGCAAGGCGCTCCCCCGTGCGCTCGCCCTCCCCTACCGCACCCGCTTCGCGCCCGATGCTGTGACACTCGAAGTCATCGAACTCGTCCGCGCCCGCTTCCCCGCCAACATGGGCGACGCCCGTGACTTCGACTGGCCCGTCACCCGCGCGCAGGCTCTCGACGCGCTCAATCACTTCATCGCCGACTGCCTGCCCCGCTTCGGCGACTACCAGGATGCGATGCGAACCGGCGAGGCCTGGCTCCACCACAGCCTGCTCTCCACCTCGCTCAACCTCGGCCTCCTGCTGCCGCGCGAGGTCTGCGAGGCCGCGCTCGCTGCCTACGCCGCAGGAAGCATCCCGCTCGCCGCCACCGAGGGCTTCATCCGCCAAATCCTCGGCTGGCGCGAGTTCGTGCGCGGCATCTACTGGCTCGAAGGGCCCGACTACGACCGCAGCAACGCGCTCTCCGCCAACCGGCCGCTCCCCGCGCTCTACTGGACGGGCGAGACCGACATGCGCTGCATGGCCGACGCCATCGCAACCACAAGGCGCCACGCCTACGCTCACCACATCCAGCGGCTCATGGTCACGGGCAACTTTGCGCTGCTCGCTGGGCTGCAACCCGCGGAGGTGGAGCAGTGGTATCTCGCGGTCTATGCCGACGCCTACGAGTGGGTGGAGCTGCCCAATGTGCACGGCATGGTGCTCTTCGCCGACGGCGGCCGCATGACGAGCAAGCCCTACGCGGCGTCGGGTGCCTACATCGACCGCATGAGCGACTCCTGCAAAGGCTGCCGCTACAAGGTCGCCGCCAAGAGCGGCCCCGATGCCTGCCCGCTCGGCCCCCTCTACTGGCACTTCCTCATGCGCAACCGCGAGCGGCTCGCCGGCAACCCGCGGCTAGGCATGCCCTACGCCACGCTCGCCAAGATGACCGAGGAGCGCCGCACTGAAATCCGCAGTGACGCAGAGGCCTTCCTGGCCAAGCTCGACCGGGGCGATCGCGTCTGACGGCGCAGGTTGCAGCCACGCCGCCGTCGGTGCTAGCCGAGCGGTTCGTTGCCCAACCTCGGACCGCTCCCATGCCGGACGCTAGCACCACGCCCCAAGGTGGCCCGAAAACTGGGCGCCTCGACCGCCTCCGCGCGCTGGGCGGCGGCCTGCGCGACCGATACATGCCCGCCGACTGGCCCGCCCTTCGGCTCCTCCTCATCCTCTATCTCCTGCTGCAGCTCACGGGCATCGGCTGGGACCTTCCCGCCTCCTTCGCCTGGGAAAACGACGGCATCGCTCCGCGCGATTTCTTCGCCGGCATCGCACACAACCTCCCACCCGGCTCGGGCCACACCTACCCGCTCCTCCACAACCTGCTGCTCGGCCTCCTAAGCCTGCCTGTGCTGCTCGTAAGCCTCGTCACCGCCCCGGCCTGGGCGGGCGATGCGATTTCGGCACACATCCTCGGCTACGCGACCATGACCCCGGTCTACCTGCTCGCCAAACTGCTCTCGCTCGCCATGAGCACCGTCGCGCTCGGCGCCCTCGCCCGCATCGTCTCTCGGTGCTTCAACCGGCGTGCAGCACTGCTCGCAACCCTCTTTGCCATGAGCAACCTCTCCGTTGCCTACTATGGCCGCACGGTGAACCTCGACGGTCCCTACCTCTTCTGGATGGCGCTTGCCGCAGACCGGCTCCTCGACCTCTTCGAGCGGGGCGACTGGCGCGACTACCGCGCATTTGCGCTCCTCGTAGCGGCATCGATCGCAACCAAAGACCAGGCCTACGCCGCCTGGCTCATCACCGCGCCGCTGCTGCTCGTCGCGCTCCCTGCGCTGCGCCCATCGGCATTGGCTGCAGGACCTGCCCACTGGCGGCTCCTCCTGCGTGCCACCGGCATGGGCCTGCTGGGTCTTGGGGCCATGGGCGGCGCGCTCTGGAACCCGCCGGGCTTCCTCCAGCGCCTGCACAAACTCACAGGGCCGGCGAGCCAAGACTGGCGCGCCTACGACCCGACGGTCGCGGGCGTTTCGGCCAACATCAGCGACCTCCTGGCCTCCCTCCCCGCCACCTGGTGGCCGCTGCCCGTGCTGCTGCTCGTCCTCGCCGGGCTCGTTCTGGCAACCCGCCGGCGGCCGCTTCCGCCTGGCCCGTCGGCCCAGCTGCTACGCCTGCTCCCTTTCCTCCTCGCGCTCAGCCACCTCCTCTGCTTCACCCTCGTCGTCGGGCGGCTTGGCCACCGCTTCACCATGCCGGCGGCCTTCTGGCTGGCGGTCTACGCAGGCATCGCTGCAGACGCGATGTTCGCTCGCTTCGGAAGACCGGCACGCCTCGCCGTGGCAGCCCTCTGGCTCTGGGCACTCGCCCAGACGCTCTCCGTTCAGGTTGCACAATGGAGCGACGCCCGGTTCGAGGTGGAGCGCTGGCTCCGCACCCTGCCGGCAGCCACCCAGGTCAACATCGCCGGCCCTGTGGTCCCGCAGCCTCGCTGGGGGCTGGGCAGCCTCGACGAACTCCGTGTTACCCGCCTCGGGCCGCAGCCCCCAGCGCGCCGCAACCCGCTGCCAGGCGTCACCGAGATCAAGGCGACCCTCGACGACCTCAGCGCCTCTTCGCCTGAGGTCATCGTCGTGCCGGCAATCTTCGTGCGCACCTTTCTGCCGCAGCAGATGGAGGCCGGCGAGCGCCTCCCTGCCGTCGTCACGCAAAAGCGAGCAGGCGGAGGCGAGTCCTTCTTTGCGCAGCTCCACGCCGGCTCGCTGCCCGGCTATTCGGTCAGCCTCGTAACCAACGGCTATCCTGGCTGGCTGGAGCGACTCGGCCTACCGCTGCCGCATGTTCACAGCTCGGTTGGCGAAGATATCTATGTGATGGTTCGCAACGACGCCGGGCTACAACTCCCACGCCGCTGACGGCCAACCTTCAGAGCTCTTCGAGCATTTCAGCCTCGATTCTCATGAGCTCACGCCCGAGCTTCTCTATCAAGAACGGGATGAGTTCCTCGCGCGCCACGAGGTCCACGAAGTACCGCGCCATGAAGGGAAGGACCGTTGCGGGGTTGCCCATCGTGAGATCGGAGTAAAAAAACATGGTGCGCTGCTTCAGCGGCGTCACGGGAATGGGGCGCGCCAGGTCGGCGAACGAGGCGACGGTCGCGATGGTCCATCGGGTACCGTTGTTTAGCGGGGCCTCGACCAATCGCATTATCTCGAACGGCTCCTCGACCGACCATTCCGTGAACCAGTCAATCATTCGGTCGCCCGGTAGCCAACCCTGCTCGGTCGGATTCGTCCCGTAGGTCGGGAGGCAGATGATCTCATCGCCCCGCTGCGCGGCCGCCATCTTCAACCGAAGGGGCCCGCGGCCGAGGTCCTCCGCGATCACGCAGAGCCGCTGCCACTCCGGCGAGGCGCACATCGCCCGGTAGATGGGCTCCACCCGCGCGACCTCCTCCTCCCACTGCGCCTGCCCCTCCGCGAGCTCGCGCAACTTGGTTTCGAGGAAGAAGTGCTGCTTGGCCTCCTGCAGCTCCTTGGCGGTGGATTCGCGCCTAGACTCCGCATCGGCGAGCTCCCTCTCCGCCTCGTCATGGTCCGAAACCGCGGACTCCGCGCGGCGGTCGGCTGCAGCCAGCCGAGCAATCTCTTCAAAGTGCTTAAGACGCGAATCGATACTCATCGTTCCTCCTCATCGTCGCGAAGTTCTCACTTCGCCGGGCATTGCCACCGTGCCGGAAATCGGCCGGTTGGCTGGGCTTCAAAGGGCCTCGTCCCTCCACCCATCTGGATTGCTTGGTTGCGCTCTCACACCGTGAGACGCATGAGCCACCCGGATTTATTCTGACGGCTTCACGACACCTCCAAGCCCCATAGATGCTTGGGTTGGCGGGAGCATCGGGCGGTGCCTCGGCAACAGAAATGCGACGGCGACGGCGCAGACGAGACGCCCGCTCCAAGCCCTATCCAAAAATCTGCAGACCCCTCCGCAACACCGGGCTGCAGACGCCGATAACTGACCATCACCCCTCGTGAGGTCACATGTCGCAACGAGAAGTCACCGACAACAAGGCGCTCGAGAACTTCGCGAGCGGGGTCATGACCAGCGGGCAGCCGCCGGGCAGTTTTGGTCACCAGCGGGTGCTCGCCCATACTGCCATCTTCGTCGACCTCTTCATCGACGGCCGCATCGGCGTATCGCCCGTCTGGGGCCCCTTGGTGCCCTTCATGGAGGGCCGCCTGGTTGCCGTCGAGTTCGTCTCCGACTGGCTCTCGAAGAAGATGCTCATCCGCTACATCGCCGAGGCGCAGCTGCTGCTCCACAATGAGCAGGAGGGTGACCCTGGGCCCGACGATGGGCGGCTCATCATCATCTGCCACGACATGCCGAGGGCGCGGCTGGCTGAGCTCGCGGAACATATCACGCCCGGCCCGATGCCCGGCATCTGGCATTTCAACCTCGCGGGAGCCGGCAGTGCCATCATCTGCGCGGCCAACCTCCTGCCCGACCAGCCGGGCAACAGCTGCCTCCGTTTTGCTGTTGCAAAACCTCCGCACGCCGAGCATCTACAACGTTTATTCGCGGTTGCCCGCGACACCACCATCCCCGCGCACCTGCGCATAGAGGCCATAAGGAGCACCTACATGTTGGACGAAGCCCGCAGCCATTTCAGTGAACATCCCATCTGGCACGACCTCTTGGCAGAGCTCGGCCGCCAGACGCCGCGCATCCTCGCCGAGCAGCGGGCCGATGCCGTCAAGGAGGGCAAGGCGGAGGGCAAGGCGGAGGGCATCGAACAGGGTGTCGCGCAGGGTGTCGACAAGGCGGTCGAAGACCTCCTCGCCGCCGCCGCCGCCCACCTGCCCGCCGAGACCATCGAGGAGCTCCGCAAGCAGCGTGACCCTGCCGCCATCCTCGCCGCCGTCGCAGGCGCACGGAAGTAGTACCTTACCCTTTCTTCATGAAGCCAAGGCAGCCCTCCATGTCGAACAAGAAGCCCAAGAAGCCCAAGAAGTATGTTCCGCCCGACTTTGACTACATCGTCAGGGGCGACTCGCTCAGCTTCCCCATGTGGGCCCCCTTCCGCCCCTTCTTCGCCGGTCACTCGGTCGCCGTGAGTGTCCGTTGCGTAGATTTGAGGAGCGACGAGTTCTTCCGGCTCATCGATGCTGCCTTCCGGTTAGACATGAGGGTCTTGTTCCGCGGCGAGGTCCGAATGTGCCTGCTCTGCGCCGAGCGGCCCGCGGAGCTGTTCGAAGAACTCGCTCCGTTCCTCATCCCGGGGCCCGTAACCGGGTCGTGGCTCGTCCGGCTCGGCCCGGCCGGTTATGCCCTCATCGTGGTGGCACCCGAACTGCCCCTGCAGCCAGGCACCGCGGCGCTCCGCTTTTGCGCCCGCTGGGACGAAGAATGCGACTACCTCGCCGCAGCGCAACAGATGTTGGCAGACCCAGCCCTACCCGGCGGTCTCGCGGAGCAGTTCTTGCTGGAGGACCTGCTCTTTGAGGTGGACAGAGACGACGCTGCCGCCGTCGCATCGGCCCATCGCAGACATGCGCGTCTGGTCACCGACTGGAGAGCGGTCCAGCCAGACAGCATCGCGTTCCACTAGGCCGTTCGAATCCGCCGCCGCCGCCCTGACCTCGCCGAACTGAGCCCTACCGCGCCTGCAGCCGCTTGGTGAGCGTCGCGAGCGCCTGTTCGGGAGGCAGCGCCTTGAGCTGCTCCACCTCGTGAGAGGGGAGCAACTTCTTCGCAATTGTTAGCGCAGCGCGCAGCATGCCGCGCTTCTCCCCCTCTTGCCGGCCCCGCTTCTCGCCCCGCTCCTCGCCCCGCTCCTCGCCCATGCGCATCGAGGCCTCGTGAAACTCCACCATGCCCAGATGGGCCAACTCTTCGGCTGCCATGACGACCTCTCTCGTCTTGAAGTAGTTCCAAACTGCATTCTTGATATCGCTCGGCAGGCCGATCTCGTGCAGCTCGCGCTGCACGCGCCGGCTGCCGTAGCGCATCTGGCTTTTGAGATGAGCGGCTCGAACCTCGGCATCGAAGCTGGCAG
>JABMMX010000353.1 GCA_013205435.1 Deltaproteobacteria bacterium | reverse complement strand
CTCCTCGCGCGTGTAGATCTCGAGGGCGCGGTGGAAGAGCTCGGCTGCCGTGATGTCGCTGCCGGCGCCGGCATGCTCGCAGGCGATGTTGTTCAGGATGCTGGCGCGGACAGCGGGGAGCTGGTCTCCGAGCATGCCCAGCCCCTTGTAGTTCCAGACCAGTGCCGACGTGAGGTCGCCCTTTGCAGCGAAGACGCGCCCGGCGATCACCGCGGCCGGCCCGATGATGTCGGCGGGGAACTGGCCGATGCGTGGGAGGATGGGTTCGAGGAGGCGCAATGCGAGGTCGAAGTCGCGAAGGATGAAGGCGGCCGTCACCCGGACGATATCGCGGCGGACGACCCAATCGGGCGGCAGCTCGAGCGCCATGAGCCGTGGCTCGAGCTCGGTCGGCCGGATGCGACCGGCCATGAGGCCATCCCTGCAGCGGATGAGCTCGGCGATACCTGCGGGCACTTCATCGGGGGCGAGGGAATCGAGCAGTTCGATGGCCAGCGCGGGGCGCGTGATCATGAGCTGCGCGAGCCGATGAAGGGTTGCGGTACTGTCCAAAGTGTCTCCCGATTTTCCGATGGCCGTTCGCCTACGCTCCAAAGTGGGAATTCGCAACCAGAAGAGACAGCTGTTTGCACAAAAGTGGCGCATCGAGCGAGCCCTGCAGGTCGCCGCGGCTACTTCACACGGACCTGGCGCCGGACCTCGACCTCGATGTTGGAGATGTCGCGGATGGTCTTCTTGATGCGTGCGAGGATCTCGCGCCGCTCGACGGCGCAGGCGTGGGCCAGCCTGAAATTCCCGATAGCGGCATAGACATCGGAGAGGGGCTCGAGGATGGCCATGAGGCCGCGCTCGTGGTGGGTCTCAGCTCGGAGCGCGAGGAGGAGCTCGAGTGCGTCGGTGTTCCGCTCTTCTGCGATGGCGATGTAGGCGCTCACGAGCATGATGAGGATGCGCTGGTCCATGTCTGTCTTGTTGACGGTGATGGAGGCGAGGCGCTCCTTGCTCTCCTCGACGCGGCCGCTTCGGACATGGGCCATGGAGAGGAGCCCGAGGAAGAAGTTGGCCTCGGGGAGGTGGAAGACCTCCGGGTGGGCCCGCTCCCAGCCGAGGAGGAAGGTGACGGCCTCTGCGGCGCGCCCATCCTCGATCATGATGTCGGAGAGGTTGGCGGCGGCCATAAGCGCCTTGGGCCAGACCTGCTCCCGGGTGTATATGTCGAGCGCGCGCTGGAAGAGCTCGGCAGCGACCGTGTTGCTGCCGGCGCCGGCATGTTCGCAGGCGATGTTGTTGAGGATGCTGGCCCGGATGCCGGGCAGCTGGTCGCCGATCATGCCGAGCCCGCTGTAGTACCAGATGAGGGCCGACTTGAGGTCGCCCTTGGCAGCGTAGACCCGTCCGGCGAGGACGGCGGCCGGCCCGACGATGTCTGCGGGGAAGGTGGCGAGCCTGTCGAGGATGGGCAGCAGGAGCCGTTCGGCGAGGTCGAAGTCGCGGATGATGTGGGCGGCCGTGACACGGACGAGGTCGCGCCGGATGAGCCAATCCGTGGGGAGCTCGAGTTTAGCGAGCCGCTGTTCGACCTCAGCTGCGCGGATCTGGGCGGTCATGAGGCCATGGCGGCAGCGTATCAGTTCACCGATGCCCTCGGCGACTGCGCCTGCGGGGAGCGAATCTAACAGCTCGATCGCGGCCGCGGAGCGGGTGATCATGAGCTGCGCGAGTTGCTGGGTAACTTCTGCCGGGTCCATGTTTCCGCGTGCGGGAACTTTTAGGGGGAAAGGTGAGTCTACCGCGAAGGCCGCGGTTGCACAATCTTCGCGTTAACGCCACGCTGAGTTGCTGCATCTGCCACGCTGCGGCAGATCACACCGCTAGGAGTGAGGCAGTTCGTCGACGATGCGGAGCCCCTGCAGTTTGTAGCCGTCGCCTTCACGGACGAGGTGGATTCCGAGCCCCATCTTCCGAAGCTCGGAGATGGCCACATAGACGCGTGCGTGTGCGGCGCGGTTCTCGGCCTCTTCGCCGGGCCAGCCGATTTCGAAGAGGCGGTCGGTGGGGAGGGTGTGTGTGCCCTCGAGGGTCTTGACGAGCCCCTCGAGCATGCGGCGGAAGGTGTTGCGTCGGCTCAGGTCGACGGGCCGGTTGCCGGGGATCTGGAAGCCGAGCCCGGTGCGGACGATGATGCCGGTCCCGATGGCCTGCTTGGAGCGGAGGATGATGCGTGCCCAGACGCTCCGCGGGATGATGCCGAACTCGGAGTTCTGTGCGTCGCGGAGCTCGGTGAGGAGCCCGAGGGAGCCGCCCGAGAGGTCGCCCGCGAGCGAACCGAAGAGGCCCGCGTTGAGCCTGTCGCCGGCGCCTGCGAAATCGGCTGCGACGGTCTGGAGGCGATCGATGGCTTCGGGCCTGTGCCCCTCGAGGATCAGGAGGAGGGCGTAGATGCCTGCGACGAAGGCGTGGCTCCGGGGCTGTGCCTCGTCGACGGTGGCGAGGGCACGCTCAAGGATGGGGCGCGCGGAGGAGAGGTCGCCGCGGTCGAGCTTGGAGAGGCCGATGAGGGCATCGGCGTTGGCGCGGAGGTAGCGGAAGCGGCGAGCATCGAGCCGCTCGCGCGCGATGGTGAGGTCGGCCTCTGCCTCTTCGTTTCGCTGCAGGTTGATGAGGACCTGCGCGAGTGTAATGCGCGCGAGGTCGAGGTCGTGGAGGTCGCCGATCTGGGTGAAGGTGAACCGAGCACGGAGCGCGAACTCCAGTGCGATCTCGTGTTTGAGGTCGGCCGACTCGAGGGCGGCGAGCTGCAGGTTGCAGCGGGCCTCTGCAATGCGGAGCCTTGCGGCGCGGGCCGTATGGATGGCGCGCCGGTTGAGATCGCGGGCGTCGTCGGGACGGTCGTCTGCCTGTGCGACGAGCGCCAGGCAGCGGAGGGCGTCGCTTGCTGCGAGCGGCTCGAGCAGCGGCGAGGTGTCGCGCAGGATGGCCTCGGTCTCCTTCAGGCGCCCTGCAAGGAAGAGGGAGCGGGCCTGCTCCAGGCGAGCGTCGTTGCCGAGCGTGGGGTCGTCGATGAGGGGCGCGGTGATGGCGATTGCTGTCTCGAGCTCGCCGCCGTTGCGGTGGAGGCAGGCGCGGAGGAGCTGGAACCCCACCTCGTTGCTGGGGAGAGTTGCGAGGTGTCGGAGCCGCTCGATGTGGGGCTCGGAGCCGTTGGTGTCGAAGAGGAGTCGGAGGCCGCGCCAGAGGGTCGTGGGCGGGAGCTTGACGCGCTCGAGTGCGTTTGCGAGCTCGAACCAGCTCTCCTCGGCGATGAGCGTGGGTGAGATGGCATCCTGCACGGTGTGGCGGGAGATGCGTCCCTCGACGGCTGCCGCGAACTCGGTGCTCAGGTGGTTGCTCCGG
Source organism: Deltaproteobacteria bacterium (assembly GCA_013205435.1). Classification (GTDB taxonomy): domain Bacteria; phylum Myxococcota_A; class Bradymonadia; order REDH01; family REDH01; genus CAIWGR01. Next base: position 15,254 of record JABMMX010000353.1, on the reverse strand, counting down.
ACGACGACGGCCGCAGCCGGTCTGCGGAGCCGGAGTCCGACGATGTCCCAGTGGATGAGGTCGCTTGCGAGCAGCGCGAGGGCCGCCTGCTCGATGCCAATGATGGGGTCGCGGGTGAGCTCCATGATGTGGTGGATGGTGGTGCCACCCGGCAGGAGTGCGAGCTCTGCGATGATGCGCCGCTCGAGCGGTTGGCAGGCGGCGACGAGTTCGATGATCTGGCTGGCGTAGGAGCCCCCGTCGATGTCGGAGGGGAGACCGGTCAGGTTTTGGAGCGAGAAGGCGACGACTCGGGGAGCGACGCCGCGCTGCAGGGAGGCGAGCGCGACATCTTGGAGCGATGCAACGCCGTCGCAGAACTCTAAAATTTCAGCACTTAGATGGGTCTGCGCGGAGGTCTCAAGGGGGTGATTCTGTTTCATTTTTCGCTCCCTAAAATCAGCAGATGCACTGGGGGGATAGGCCGGTTCGTTCGGGCAATTCACCGCGATTTTACCGCGGAATATAATGGGATTGCGGTGTGGATCCGCCTCCCGAACGTTGAGGTTTGTAGACCTGCACAGGGGCGTGAGCAACGATTCTAGACAACTGTTCTTTTTTGAAAGGTTCTACAAAAGTTACCCTCACGCTGGCATTAGTCTACTTTTGTAAACAATTCAACATGAGCTGGGCGAGTTCTGACTACCGAGAGGGCTGTGATTCGACCAACCGGTCTACTCCGACCAACCAGTCTACCACGCGGAGGCCTGAGAGGGCTCCCCTAGCGCGGGTCCGCGAGAGTTGCGCGCGTCGGGCGGCCGTGGTTAACGGGCGGCTCGCGGTTGCGCCGACGCGCGCCCGAAGGAGCCCTCGCCATGATGCTGCAACGAATCATCCCCGCACTGCTGCCGCTGCTGCTGGCCTGCTCAGCGACCGATCTGAGCAGCGGGACGAAGGCCGACGTCGGTGCCGACACGACCGAAGATACCGATCGTCCGGGGCTCAACGACACGACCGAGAGCGACGCGAACGCCGATACCGCGACCGATAGCAGCGACACGGCGGTGGCCGATACGGAGGCCGATTCGACCGATGATATTGCCGCCGACACCACGGCGGACAGTGGCGCCGACACGGCGGTGGATACCGGACCTGCCGACACCGGCGCGACCGACACGAGCAGCGATACGGCGGTGAGCTGCGACGAGGGCGAGACCCTCTACGCCGGCGTGCGGCTGGTCGACCGGAACGGCGACCCGCTCGAGGAGGGCGACCTGCTCGACGTGACCATCGAGGTGATGGGCAGCGGGCCTGCGACGGCCGGCGAGCTGCGGCTGGAGAGCTGGTCGATCGCGATCGACGCCGCCTCGTTTGCGGGCACGGGGCTGGAGCTGAGCGGATCGCTGGTGTCGGGGCCGCGCGCCACGCTGCAGACCGACGCGCTTCGGCCGGGCCGCATCACGGGCACCGCGATGGTGGTGAGCACGAGCGAACTGGCGGGGCTGACGGTGTCGCTGCATCGGGAGCGGTGTGAGCTTCCGCGGTCGCGTGCTGCTGCGGTGCTGCAGGCCATCGGCGGCGGCAGCAAGATCCCCTTCTGCATCGATGCCGCGGAGTACCGGTCGCTGCAGGTGGCGCCGGCCGTAACGCTCCGCTCGACGCAGCAGTACCTGACCGCCAACGGCGCCCGAAACGACCTGTTCGCGGAGAACTTCATCTTCTGCCCGCAGGCGCCCACCATTGTGCACCAGGTGGAGCTCTGCATCACCCGCGCGCCGGGCCAGACGATGACCCTGGCGGGTAGCTATGCCGGCGGTGCCCAGTGGGAGGTGGACGACTTTGCGCTCTTCGAGACGCGGGCGCGCGGGGTGCTCTTTGCCGACGGCTTTACGACGCAGCACCATCCGGGCGACAACAACTTCTGGTGCGGTGCGCTGGGTGAGCCTGCGGGCCACCTCTGCCCTGCCAGCACGGGCTGTGTGGCCTCGCTGCGTGAGGTGGCGACCGGGCGCATGCTGACCCCAATCGCCACCACCGAGGCGCTTGCACCCGCGCTCCGCCGCTTTGCCGACGGCGCGGTGCATGTGGAGTCGCTGCTGCCCGACGATGGCCGCTCTGTGGACCTGACCGTGACGGCGCTCGACACCGGCATCGAGGGGAACCTCGGCCCTGGCCTCTACCTGCTTATGGGGCCGCCATAGGGCCGCACATGGCGAGGAAGCGGGGCCAGGCGGCGCGTTTCAGGTGAAAGGGGTCACGCCCGCTCCGCTCCGCGCTCGGTGAGCCAGGCGGCGATGGGGGCGAAGACCTTGGCGGGGGCCTCGTTGCCGATGAAGAGGTCGGCGTGGGAGTACCAGTCGTCCGGGGTGCCGACGACCAGCTCGTCTGCGCGGCCACCCCAGCGGGAGCAGACGGAGGAGACGGACTCGGTGGGGACGATTCCATCCCGGTTTGCGCGGGTGACCAGCAGCGGCACGGTTACCTTTCGGACCTCCTCGGCGATGTCGCGGCCACGGACCGTCAGGGTGCCGGCGGCGAGCCACTCGGAGAGTTCGCGGTTGAGGCGGGGCTGGGGGTTCTCCACGGTGCGGGCCAGATCGTGGAGGGCGTGGAGGTCGACGTGGGCCGGGTTGAGGTAGACATGGGCGAGGCGTGGCATGCGCTCCAGCAGCGGGAGCGCAGCGCGGACGATGGAGCGGGTGCCGCGGAGCTTGAGGCGCTCAATGAGGTCGGGGCGGACGCCGAGGAGCTTGAAGAGGAGCGGCGGCCTGTCCCAGTGGATGGGGGAGCCGATGGTGACCACGGCGCCGACGCGGCTCTGCTGCGGGTGGAGCGCCAGGTAGGTGTAGGCGATGGTGCCGCCGAGGCTGCAGCCGATGAGCGAGATGGGGCGGCCGGGGCTGGCGGTCTGGCGGCCGATGAACTCGATCGCTGCCGGCAGGTCGATGCAGGCGAAGGCTGCGAAGGAGGGTGGCTCCGCGGCTGGCGAGACGGGGCGTGAGCCCCCCTGCGCCCGGAGGTTGAGCGACCAGACCTCGAAGCCGGCCTCGGCGAGGCAGAGCTCCATGGAGGTGCCGCGCGGGTGGAAGCCGAAGAGGAAGCTGTTTATCCCGTAGCCGGGGATGATGGCGATGGGGGCCAGCGCCGGGTTGTGGCGGAAGCGGTGGCGGGCCTGCCGGAGCTGGAGGTTCCAGCCGTCGTGGTTGGAGAGTTGGTGGTGCTGAATGTCGAGCATCTGGCCCGGGGTGCTTGCGTGAGATCGGCAACAAACCTATCCCGCCAGCCTACCTGCGAGCGAGGATGAAGCGATGATAACGGCAGAAGAGATTCGAGCGAAGTTGTTGGAGGCCTTTCCGAACGCGCGGGTGCAGGTGGTGGACACGACCGGCACCTTCGACCACTTCGACGCGGTGGTGGTAGAGGAGAGCTTCCGCACGCTGTCGCGTGTGCGTCAGCATCAGGCTGTGTATGAGGCGCTGGGCGATGCCTTCCGCGACCGGATCCATGCGCTGGCGCTGAAGACGACGGCGCCCTGATTTTTGACCCAACGAACCCTGAGGAGAGCATCATGAGCGAGAAGATTTCGTTGCCCATCGCAGCAGACCAGCGTGGCCCCGGCCAGCAGAGCGCACCCCGCACGCGCGCCCAGGGTGGCGACGTCATGAGCGAGATCGAGGCCGATGTGAAGGGCCAGAAGGTCTTCCTCTACATGAAGGGGACGCCCGACTTTCCGCAGTGTGGCTTCTCGGCCCGCGTGGTGCAGATTCTGCAGCACCTGGGTGCCGAGTTTGGCTCGTGCGACATCCTCGTCGACCCCGAGAAGCGCGACGCGGTGAAGGTGTACGGAAAGTGGCCGACGATTCCGCAGCTCTACATCGACGGCGAGCTTGTGGGCGGCTGCGACATCACGACGGAGATGTTCCAGTCGGGTGAGCTGCAGACGCTGCTGGGCGCGTCGAAGTAGTCAGTTCCGCCAGGCCATCCGGAGGACCAGTCCCGGTCCGGCCGGGTAGCCGGTGTACCAGAAGCCGCCGTCGAGCCCGCCGCCCACCGAGAGGTGTTGCGTGAGGGCGTAGTCGGCGCGGCCGTAGAAGCCCGCGTTCTGCGCCTGTTCGCCCCAGCCGTTGGAGAGCTGGAGCGCGCCGGCCGGAGCAAGGTTAAGCGCTGGATAGACCTCTGCTGCGGGCCGCTCCTCTTCGAGGTTGAGGCGGGCGACGAGGCCGACGGTGTAGGACCAGCGGGGGCTGTCGCCCCAGGGCGACCAGAGGGAGGCGCCGGCGACGAGCTGGTCTGCGGCATCGCCGCGGTAGGCGTAGGCGAGGTCGGCGCCATACCAGCGGGTTCGATCGGTGGAGGTGTAGTGGAGGCCGGCCTCGGTGGTGTCGAAGTCGGGGCCTTTGGGAGCGTAGAGCGTGGTGTCGTCGGCCGGCACTTCGCGGACCGCGTAGAGGGTCTGCTCCTGCGTGTGGAAGGTGTGGGTGGCGGTGAGCGAGAGGGCGCTCAGCTCGCGCTGCAGGGCAACCCAGCGGAGTCCGGCGGTGGGGTCTCCGAAGCGTAGGAAGCCGTCGTCGCCGAGCGCTGCGTAGTCGAGGAGCGGGGCGTTGAGGAGCAGCTCGACGGAGGGGATCGGGTGGGTTTCGGCGTAGAGGCGGAGGTTGAGGTTTGTGCTGTCTGGGCCGCGGACGACGTCTGTGCTGGAGCGGGTGAAGGGACCCCAGAGGGCGTAGGCGCCGAGCTCGGCGTAGGTGGTGCCGGTGGGAGCGGTCCAGCCGGCGGCGCGGGTGGTTGCGGGAAGGAGGAGGAGTGTGGCGAGAAGGAGGAGTGTGGGTTTCAACGGGGCCTGCCGCGAGAGGGGTTTGCTTGTGAGATGCGCGAGGAGGGTGGTAGGTGCCCTGCCTCGTTAACGGGCGCGCGGAGAGGTAGACGATGCCGGTACAGTACTACGGTCCGAAGGGTTACATTCTGCGGAGCGGCCACGAGGGTGTGCTGTCGCGCGGGCTCCCGCTGGTGGAGCCGACGGAGCCATCGATCGCGGCGCCACACGAAAAGCTTTTTATCCGCACGCACCAGGCGATGGAGATCTGGTTTGACCAGATGAACGATGAGCTGGAGTATGCGCGGACAGTGCTCTCGCAGCCGCGCGTGGCAGAGAGCGAGGTGAGCGATGTGGCGCGGCATGTGGCCCGTTGCACGACGATCACTGCGCTGCTGACGGAGCACATGGAGGTGCTGGAGACGCTGTCGTCGATCGACTTCTTCGACTTCCGCCAGAACCTGTTTGGCGCGGCCGGCTTTGACTCGTTCCGGTTCCGTGAGTTTGAGTGGCTCGCCGGCCTCATCGACAACGGCTACTTGGCCTACGCGTCGGAGCGCGCGTCCCACTTTGCGGGCGGCGAGGAGTTCGAAGCGACCGCGACCCGCTACCAGTCTTTCTGGCATCGGCGGATGGAGACGGTGGCGGACCCGTCGACGGCGATCTTGAAGGGCCGCGACCGGACGTTGTCAGACAGCAGCGTGCGGGCGCTCATCATGACCTGGCTGGAGCGCACGCCCTATCCCGACCCTGCGGGCGGTGCGCCGTCTCCGACGCATCGTGATACCTTTGTGGCCCGGTACCGTGGCCGGTTTGAGGAGGCCTTTCGCCGCGATCTGGAGCAGGCGCGCGGCGCCGATCCGAGTGGGCCTGGCGCGGGCCGTTCGTCGCACGACGACGCCGATGTGGCACAGGCGCTGGCACGGCTCGACTGGTTCGTTTCGTCGCCGGCCCGCTGCGCGATGCTCTTCATTCTGCAGTATGCCCACCTGCCGCTGCTCACCTGGCCCAAGGAGCTGCTGGAGGGGGTGCTCACGCTCGATCAGGGCATCATCACCTGGCGCGGTCGGCACATCGAGATGGTGAGCCATGTGCTTGGCGGCGGCCGTCTTTCCACGGGCGGTCAGAAGGGGTCTGGACTGACCTATCTGCGCCAGACGATGCTGCTGCGGATCTTCCCTGAGACCTCCGACGCGCGCAGTTTCCTTCTCGGCCACCGCGAGGCCTCGGGGCTCTATGAGGCGGCGGCCTGGCAGCCCTTTCAGCTCGGCAGTGCGACCTAGCGGAGGCCGGTTGCCTCGCGTGCGCGGTCTGTTACCTGGCGTGCGACGGCGCGGGCTCGGAGTGCGCCGTGTGCCAGCGCCTTGTCGACGGAGGCGCGGTCCTGCATGAGGGCGTTGTAGCGTTCGCGTGCGGCGCCGAAGCGCTCTTCGAGTGCAGCCAGCAGGTCGAGCTTGGCGTGGCCGTGGCCGTAGCCGCCATTGCGGTACTTCTCCTCGAGGATGGTCACCTGTTCGGGCGAGGCGACCAGCTTGTAGAGGGCCATGACGTTGCAGTTGTCGGGGTCTTTGGGGGCCTCGAGCGGCGTGCCGTCTGTCTTGATGAGCATGACCCGCGCCTTGAGCTGCTTGGCGGGCGCAAAGATGGGGATGGTGTTGTCTGAGCTCTTGCTCATCTTGAGGCCGTCGATGCCGGGCACGGGCACGGGCGTGCCGAGCTCGTAGACGGGCAGCTTGAAGACCTCGCGGCCATACTGGTTGTTGAAGAGGGTGGCCATGTCGCGGCACATCTCCACATGCTGCACCTGGTCGGAGCCGACGGGGACGACATCGGTGTCGCAGGCGAGGATGTCCGCGGCCATGAGCACGGGGTAGAAGAAGAGGCCCATGCTGGCGGGAAGGCCGCGGTTGACCTTGTCTTTGTAGGAGTGGGCCCGGTCGAGGAGGCCTTTGCCGGTGGCGGTGGCGAGGAGCCAGGAGAGCTCGCAGACCTCGGGTACATCGCTCTGGCGGAAGAGGGTTGCGCGGTCTGGGTCGAGGCCGAGCGCGAGGTAGGTTGCGGCGGCCTCGGTGGTGAGTTTGTCGAGAGTGGCCGCGTCGTGGATGGTGTTGAGGGCGTGGTAGTTGGCGAGGAAGTAGAAGGCGTTGTCTTGCGCCTCGATGTGCTTCCGGATGGCGCCGAAGTAGTTTCCGAGGTGGAGGTCGCCGTTGGGCTGAATGCCGGAGAGGTATCGTTTGTTCATGGTTCGGACAGGGAGTTGGGAGCAGCGGGTTGCGGCTCCTCGTAGCGGAGAATGGTGACAGGGACCGACTTGTAGATGGGGGTTCCGCTGTTGCGAGCAACACGGTTCATGGGGACGACCGGGTTGAGCTCGGGGAAGTAGCCGGCGAGGTTGCCGCGGGGCAAGTCGTAGGGGACGAGGGTGAAGCCGTTGGCGGCGAGCCTGCGGCCGTCGCGCTCATGTGCAACTGTGACCTTCTGGCCGGCGAGCAGCCCGCGCTCGGCGAGGTCGGCAGCGTTGGCGAAGAGCACCATGCGGCCTCGGGTGACGCCGCGGTAGCGGTCGTCGAGGCCGTAGATGGTGGTGTTGAACTGGTCGTGGCTGCGGATGGTCATGAGGAGCAGTTCGCCGGGCCGCTGGTCGAGGTTGGGCAGAGGGAGCAGTCGGAAGCCGGCCCGCTCGGAGGCGGTATTCCAGCGGCGCTGGCGGGCCGTGTTGGGGAGGACGAAGCCGTCGGGCGCGTCGAGCCGGTCGTCGTAGTTTTCGAAGCCCGGGATGGCCCGCTCGATGAGGCTTCGGATGCGGCGGTAGTCGGAGGCGATGTCGACCCAGGGGAGCGGGCTGTCGCCGAGCGCTGCCTGGGCCAAGCGGGCCACGATCATGGGCTCGGAGAGCAGGTGTGCGGAGGCCGGTTCGAGGTGGCCGTGGGAGGCGTGGACGCAGGACATGGAGTCTTCGACGGAGACCCGCTGCAGGCCGGCTGTCTGGCGGTCGATCTCGGTGCGGCCGAGGCAGGGGAGGATGAGCTTGTTGCGGCCACCGATGAGGTGGGAGCGGTTGAGCTTGGTGGAGATCTGGGCGGTCCAGCTGCAGCGCTGGAGGGCCTCTGCGGCGTAGGCGGTATCGGGCATCGCGGAGAGGAAGTTGCCGCCGAGCGCGACGAAGATGTCGAGGTCGCCGCGGTGCATGGCGTGGATGGCCTCGACGGCGTCGAAGCCGTGCTCGCGCGGGCTCCGGAAGCCGAGCGCTGCATCCATGCGGGCGAGGAAGGATTCGGAGGGCTTCTCGTCGATGCCCATGGTGCGATCGCCCTGCACATTGCTGTGGCCCCGGACGGGGCAGAGGCCTGCGCCCTCTTTGCCGAGGTGGCCGCAGAGCAGGGCCAGGTTGACCACCTCCTGGATGAGGTCGGTGGCATGCTCGTGCTGGGTCAGGCCCATGGCCCAGCAGTAGATGGCGCGGGGCGATCGGGCGAGGAGCTCGGCGAGCTCGCGCATGGTAGCGCGGCTGATGCCGGAGATGGCCTCGAGCTCGGCCATGTCGAAGCGAGCGAGGTCGTCGCGGAGTGCTTCGAAGCCTTCGGTGTGCTGCTCGATGAAGGTGCGATCGACGGCGCCCGGCGTGGTGGCGTCGAGGTCGAGAAGCTCCTTCATGAGGCCCTTCATGAGGGCGCCGTCGCCGCCGATGCGGACCTGCAGGTAGTGGGTGGCGAGGCGGGTGCCGCCGACGGGGAAGGTCCAGGGCTCCTTGGGGTGGGCGAAGCGCTGCAGGCCTGGCTCGATGAGCGGGTTGATGGCGACGATGTTGGCGCCGCGTCGCGCTGCATCCTGCAGGGTGGAGAGCATGCGGGGGTGGTTGGTGCCGGGGTTCTGGCCGATAACGAGGATGGTGTCGGCGTGGTCGAAGTCGGCGAGCGAGACGGTGCCTTTGCCGACGCCCACCGAGTCGCGAAGTGCCCAGCCGGACGACTCGTGACAGAGGTTGGAGCAGTCGGGCAGGTTGTTGGTGCCGAGCGCGCGGACGAAGGCCTGGTAGAGGAAGGCTGCCTCGTTGCTGGCGCGGCCGCTGGTGTAGAAGGCCGCGCGGTGGGGCGAGTCGAGGCGGCCGAGCGCGCCGCCGAGCTCGGCGAAGAGCTCCTCCCAGGCGATGGGGCGGTAGTGGGTATCGCCTTCGCGGCAGATCATCGGCTCGGTGATGCGGCCCTGTCGATTGAGCCAGAAGTCGCTCTCCGCGGCGAGTGATTCGATGCTGTGTGCGGCGAACCAGGCTGCGTCGATCTGCTTCGTGGTTGCCTCGTCTGCCACATGCTTTGCGCCGTTCTCGCAGAACTCGGCGAAGGAGCGGTCGTGGCCTTCGGGCCAGGCGCAGCCGGGGCAGTCGAAGCCCTGCTGCTGGTTCAGTTTTCCGAGCGTGGAGAGGCCCCGCGCAACGCCGCTTTCGGGCAGCGTGTAGCGGACGGTCGCAGCGAGCGAGCCGAGGCCGCCGGCGTGCGATGCGCGGCGGCCGACGCGTGGCGAGTCGTCGCGATCGACGGGGACGAGCGGGTGGCCCGGCGCGGTGTGGGGAGCTGTCGCCATGCGGTCAGGCGCTGGGGTCGGAGGTGTGGCGCGTAAAGCGTTCCGCGTGGGCATAGACATTGTGGCGGCCGTTGCGAAGAAAGCCGACGAGGGTGATGCCGGCGGTCTGTGCGACTTCGACAGCCATGGTGGTTGGCGCGCCCACCGAGACAACGAGTGGAGCGCCGGCGCGGGCAGCCTTGTCGACCATCTCGAAGCCGGCGCGGCCGGAGAGCCAGAGCGCTTCGCCGCTGAGGGGTAAGGCGCTGTTGCGGAGCGCACGTCCGATGACCTTGTCGAGGGCGTTGTGACGGCCCACATCCTCCGCCAGATCGAGCAGTTCGCCGGCGAGCGAGAAGCGGGCGACAGCGTGGATTCCGCCCGTTGCGTCGAAGGTCTGCTGGCGGGCTGCAACGAGCCGTGACCAGCCCGCGAGCTCGGCGTGTGAAGGCCACGCGCCGCCGCTGGCTACGATGGGCTCGGAGCGGCCGATCGCGCCGAGCGTGAGGCGTCCACAGAGGCCGCAGGCGGAGCTGGCGACGGTGGCCCGTGCGAGCCGTTCGAGGTCGACGGAAACGCTGTCTGCGAGCCTCACCAACATCCGCTGTGCGACAACATCACCACTGCTCGGCAGCGCCGCTTCGATGGTTACAGATTCTACATCCTCAGCACTGCGGATGACCCGCTCTGCGAAGAGCCAGCCGAGCGCGAGCGCCTCGTCGTCGCCCGGGGTGCGGAGGGTGGTGAGGAGCGGCCGTTCGAGGCGTCTTCCGTCGCGTACGAAGGAGAGGCGGAGCTCGAGCGGCGCTTCGACTGCGACCTCGTCTCGGAGCAGGTTCGTTTCAGAATCCTGCCAGCGCACGATGGGGAGGCTGCGATGCATCAGGCCGGGCTGCTCTCGGGGGGCTCGGTGAAGCGGGCCTGGAGCTCGCGCTTCATAATCTTGCCTGTGGGGTTGCGGGGCAGCTCGTCGACGATGAACCAGCGGCGTGGCGCCTTGGCGGGGAGCATCTCGGAGAGTGCCCAGCGGCGGAGTTCGCCTGTCGCGATCGGTTCGCGCAGGACGACGGCGGTTGCGACCGATTCGCCCCACTGTGCATCGGGGAGTCCGAAGACCGCAGCATCGGCGATCGCGGGGTGGTGGAGCAGCGCCGCCTCGACCTCCGCGGGGTAGACATTGATGCCGCCCGAGATGATGAGTTCGCGCGCTCGACCTGCAAGGAAGAGGTAGCCCTCGCTATCGAGGAAGCCGAGGTCTTCGCAGGTGGTCCAGCCGGCCTTCATGATGTCGGAGGTTGCGCCTTCGTCGCCGAGGTAGCGCTCCATGCGCTGCGCGCTGCGGGTCCAGACCAGGCCCACGGTGTTGGCGGGAACGATGGCGCCGTCGGCGTCGCGGATGGTGATCTCGTGGCCACGGATGGCGCGGCCGAGCGTGGCGGGCCGCTTGAGCATCTCGTGGCCGTTGACGCAGGTGACCCAGCCGAGCTCGGTGGCGCCGTAGAAGTCGTTGAGGATGCCGGCGCCGAGCCGGTGCGCTGCCCGTTCGCGCAGGGGCTGCAGGAAGGGTGCGGCGCCGCAGACGATGGCGCGGAGCTGGGGGAGCGGCTGCGTGCGCGAGGCGGTGGGCTCGAGGGTGAGCGCCTTGTCGAGCATGTTGGGGACGAGGAAGAGGCTCTCGATGCGCTCGCGGCGGAGGTCGTCGAAGAGGTTTGCGGCGTCGAAGCGTGGGCGGAGCACGAGCGTGCCGCCGAGCGCGGTGATGAGCCCCGTGAAGGCCTGTGCGGCGCTGTGGTAGAGGCGGCCGACGACCATGTGGCGCTCGCCTGCGACGAAGGGCAGCCGCTCGAGGATGGCGGCAAGCTCGGTGATGGTCATGGCCGAGAAGTTGCGGACTGCGCCCTTCGGTCGGCCCGTGGTGCCGGAGGTGTAGACGACCGATTCGCCGTCGTCGCCGGGCGCGTAGTCGCGGCTCTGCGTGGCGCGGAAGAGCTGGTGGAGCGAGGCGATGGATTCGCCGAAGGATCCGCTGTCTGCGTCTGCGGTTTCGAGGCCGTCGATGTGGAGGAGCGCGACGGTGCGTTCGTCGAAGTTTGCGGTGGCGGCGGTGGCGACGGGGAGTGCCTGGCTGCTCGCGCAGATGAGCCCCGCGCCGCTGTTGCGCAGCACATGATCGAGCTCGGCTGGGCGGAGTTCAAAGGAGGCGTGAACGGCGGCGGCGCCGAGGCGCAGCAGCGCGAACCAGAAGACGAGATACTCGACCCGGTTCTCCGACATCAGCACAACGCGGCTCCGGGCGGCGATGCCGAAGCGGCTGCGGAGGAGCGTGGCGACCCGGTCGATCGCCTCATCCATCTCGGCGTAGGTGAGCATCCGCTCGAGGTCGCAGACGGCGATCCGGTTGGGCTCCTTGGCGGCCATGATCCGGTGCAGGTTTTTGAGCGACGGTCGCTGACCGCCGAGCGCGCGGTAGCTCTCGATGGGGTTGCGGGTGAGCTCGTGGAGCAGGCCGGTCTGCTTGAGTACGGCGAGTGTGTTGGGCGCCGCGGTGAGGTGCTCGCGGAGCCGTTCGGGCGAGGCGCCGAGGCGGCGTGCGATGAGGTCGAGGAGGTTCATTCGGTGACACAGCGATTGGCGCGGCAGACGGCCGCGGGGGCGGGACCGCATCGGCAGGCGGAGGTGGAGAGGGTGCTGCAGGAGAGGCTGTCGTAGGAGGCGGTGAGCGCGGCGAGGTGGCTCGTCTGCGCCGTCGTGTTGTGGGCGTAGTAGCAGCCGAGCTCGGCGCATGCAGGGGCGAGTTCGGCGGCGCAGTCGGTGTCGGCGTTGCAGGGCTGCATGTCGCCGATGGCGGTGCGCATGGCGTCGAGGAGGCCGCCACAGTCGGAGAGCGCGCCTGCGCAGACGGGGATGGGGCAGCCGCAGCCGTCGGTGGCGCAGCTGCAGTCTGCGGGGCAGGCGGTGGTGCAGACATCGGGGCAGGCCTGGCAGCTGCCGTCGATGCAACCTGTGGCCGGCGGCGACCCGCAGCGACAGACGAAATCGCCGCAGTTTCCGGCCACGAAGCGGTCGTAGACAGAGGTGATGATGGAGCGGTCTTTGTCGAGCCGGAAGAACTCGTAGCAGCCGCCGCCATAGGGGCAGAGCGGGTTGAGCTGGATGGCGCACTGCGAGGAGCGGTCGCACATGGCCATCTCTTCGCGGGCTGCAGCGAGCTCGGCCTCGATGGGCGAGCAGCGGCTTGGTATCCAGTCCTCTGGGATAGGCGTGGTGTCTGCGGTGGTGTCTGCCGCTGTGTCGGCGGCAGTGTCTTCAAGCGTGGTGTCGGTCGCGGTGTCCTCGATGGTGGTGTCGGTCGCTGTGTCTTCGATGGTGGTATCTGCAGCGGTATCTGTAGCCGTGTCGGCTGTTTCCGAGGTGTCTGCAGTCGTGTCGCTTCCGGAGCCTGTGTCGACGGTCGCGGTATCGACAGCGGTGTCAGCGGTGGTGTCATCGGCTGAGCCGCTCGCGCTGTCTTCGACGGCGGCATCGGTGCCGGCCTTTGTGGTTCCGCCGCTGGTGCCACAGGCGATGAGGGTGGCGAGGGCGAGGAGCGAAGCGAGGTGTGCTGCGAGCTGCTTCATGGTGCCTGAATGGTGGCGACGCGAGCGAGTGCATCTGCGTCGGTGAGCCCTTCACGGAGGAAGGCGATGAGGTCGTCGAAGTCACGGTCGGAGAGGCTGATCGGCGTCGCGACGAGCGGGTCGAGGGTGGAGAGGAGTCGCGCGTTGTCGATGGGTGCGCCATGCCAGGTGGACTGCAGGAGCGGGTCGAGCTGCTGCCAATCGTAGCGGAGGATGGCGTCGCGCGGGTCGAGGTGGTGGCGGACGGCAGCCTCGAGCGTGGTGTAGGCGCCGTTGTGCATCCAGGGGCCGGTGGCTGCGGTGTTGCGTAGCGGCGCGGTGGAGAAGGCGTAGCGGTCGGTGGTCCGCTCGGTCTGCGAGGCGCGGCCGAAGTCGTAGGGCTCTTCGTATTCCTGGCCGAGCCCGACGAAGGGGACGCCCAGGTTGTGGAAGGTACCGTCGGCGAGGAGGGGGCCGTTGTGGCAGCGGGTGCAGCCGGCCGTGGTAGCGAAGAGGAGGCCTCCGCGGAGTGCGCTGTCGGACAGTGCGCTGTCGTCGCCTGAGAGGAGGCGGTCGAAGGGTGTATCGCGGCTGTCGAAGGCCTGCGCGGCGAAGGCGTCGAGCGCTGAGAAGATTCGCTCGAGCGAGAGCGATTCGGGCGCCTCGCCGGGGAAGGCGGCCGCGATGAGCGGGCGCATGGTTGCCTCCTCTCGGAGCCGGACTGCGAGGGCATCCCACATGCTGTGCCAGTCATCTTCGTCGATGGCTGCGATCTCGTTCGGTGTGCCGTCGATGGCCTCTTCGCCTGCGTTTCCGCGCATGTCGAAGCGCTGCGTCACATGGAAGAGTGCTACCGCGGAGAAGAGCCCTGCGACCCCGTCTCGATAGGGCTGCTCGGCCTCTTCTGGCGGTCTGTAGGAGCCGTCTTCGAGGCGGGTAGCGCCGCCGTCGCGGAGCAGGCTGGTCTGGAGGTCGGTGGCGCGGAGAAAGAGGTCGGGCGCGTTGCGGGGATGCAGCCTGCGCAAGGGGGTGAGCTGGCGGTTGGGCCCGCGCCCGACGCCGCCTGTGCCGATGGAGAGCGAGAGGGCGTCGGTGGTGGCGAAGAGGGGGTCGTGGCAGGTGGCGCAGGAGGTGTCGCGGTTGCCCGAGAGGAGCCTGCTGGTGAAGAGCACCTGGCCGAGCGCGAGGGCCTCTGGTGAGGCCGGCGCGGGAGGTGGCGGCGAAGCGAGCGCTGCTGCTGCTGCGGCCGTTCTGAGTTGTGCGATGAGCGCCTCGCGGGAGGGCGCCGTTGCCTCGTCGTTGCAGGCTGCGGAGAGCAGCAGCAGCAGCACGCAGAGAGAGCGGGTGGCGAGGTGGCGTAGCATGGGCCTCCGAGGATGCTCTCTCGGTTAGGAGGAGTGGGCTCCGGAGGCAAACCTTGCGCGGCTTCGAGGCGGCTTTCTGTGCGGTCCGCGCGGAGGTGCGATTGTGGACATCACCTGCGCTGCGTGGTATCCGCCGCCCGCCTTCTTAGGGGTTTTGCCGTGCTGATTGATCTTCATACCTACTCGCGTGCCTCGGGTGGCGCTTCTGTCGACAACGTTGTGAGCGCTGCTCGCGCCGCAGGCCTCGACGCCATTCTGTTCGCCGACCGCGAAGCCTCTGCCGAAGTGGCGCGCGGTATCGCCCGCGGGAATTTTGGATACTTCCGCGTGTTTGTGGGCGTTGAGCTGTCGACCCGCGGTGGCGATGCCATCCTGGTGCTGCCGCAGATCGACCCCTACCTGACCCGCGAAGAGTGGCGTGAGCTGATCGCCTTCGGACGCCCGACGCTCGAAGATGTGGTGAACTACGCAGAGCGCGAAGGCGGCGTGGTGTTGCTCGCGCATCCCTACGATCGCGACCGCAAGCTGAGCCCGCGCGACCGCATGTTTGTGCACCAGCGCCTTTCGGGCATCGAGGTTGGCAGCAACGGCTCGCACCCCTCCTCCAACGCTATCGCGCTCGAGGCCGTCGGCTACTCCGGCGTACCCGCCTTCGGTGGCTCGGCTGCGACCGGCGTGCAGGCCAATGAGCCTCGCTGGGCGACGCTCATGAGCGGCACCCCGACGAACCATGCTGAGCTCGTGGAGCTCCTCAAGGCCGGCAACTTCTGGGCCGTCGAGATCTACCCGCCCGGCGTTTCGCCGCGCATCGCCCGAGACGACCGTGGCCCCCGCCCCGAGGGCGGCGATCGTGGTCCCCGCCGTGACGACCGTGGCCCCCGCCCCGAGGGTGGCGATCGTGGCCCGCGCCGTGACGACCGTGGCCCCCGCCCCGAGGGTGGCGAT
>JABMMX010000352.1 GCA_013205435.1 Deltaproteobacteria bacterium | reverse complement strand
GTAGACGGGCAGGTCGAGCGTTACCGAGGCCGCCGTTGCGAAGAACCGCCCGAGCAGATGGCGCACTGGGTTCCGGTCGATCTCTCGGCCCAGCAGCCGCACACGCGACCCAATCAACGCTCGCGCCCCGTCGTGCCGCGAGGCTGCAGCCGAAAATTCCGCCAGCGCGTCGAGCGGCGTCGCGAGGTCGGCGTCCCAGAATCCAACCCAGGACGCCCCATCGTCCATAGCAGCCTGCAGACCACGGCGAACCGCCTCCGCCTTCCCCCGATTCTGGGCCAGCGATAGCGTCCGCACCCGCCCGGCAGAGCTGGCCGCGAAGGACTCGATCACCGACCCTGTCGCGTCGCTGCTCCCGTCGTTGACCAGCAGCAGCTGCAACCCGGAAAACCGAGAGAGCGCCTCCGAAAACCGGGCTGCGTCGAATCGCTTCGCCTCGTTGTAGCAGGGCACAACGAGCGTCAACGCCTCAAGCAGCGCCGGCTTCAAGGCTGCTTCCGCAGCAAAGCCACGAGGCTTACGCCCCGCGCGTAGGCGGGCTCACCCGTGTCGATGGCCGCGACCAGCGCACGGCGCTCCCCCGCGAAGAGCCGCGTGAGCAGGCCATTCGCAGCCTCGGGAGGCATCGAGAGATCGGTGCCTGCGGCGCCGGACGACCTCCCGCGCAGCCGATTCAACCGTCGTATCGCAGACACAACGGGATGCAGCAGCGCATTGAAGTGGCTCAGCAGGCGCACCTCCACAGGCCGGTCGCTCCACTCCCAGCGAAGCATCTCCGCGTCATACCGGCGATAGTGTCCAAAGTGCTCATCGTGCCCGCTCCAGATGCTCATGTCGGCAGGCACCGTGATCAGTAGATGGGCGCCCGGCTTCATCGCGGTGATGACCGCGCTCAGCGCCTCTCTCGACCGCTCAATGTGCTCCAACACATCGAGCATCAGCACCACCTCTGCCCGGCCGAGTGCTTCAGGAAGAGGCTCGCCGGGCTGCCAGACCGCAAAACTGTGCTGCGGAAAGCGCTGCTGCGCGGCAGCAATCCCCGCTTCGTCTGGGTCCACTCCCGCACACCGGTAGCCGCCACCGATTGCAGCTAGCGTACCGCCCGTGCCGCAGCCGAATTCGAACATCTCGGCGCCGGCGACGGGAGCGCCGAGCCGCTCCACGATGGCCCGCAGTACGCGCTGACGACCCACAAACCACCAGTGGCGCGACTCCAACGAAGCGTGCAGCTCAAATTGTTCGCGTTGCAACGGTGCCTCCGGACGACAACTTCTCCTGGCTCGGCTAGCAGGGGCAGCGGCCAAACTCCACCCACGCCGCGGCATTGGGCTTGCGAAACACCGCTGCCACTCGGTAGCAACCTCCTGTCTCTCTGACGCAGGAAACATGGAAGGAAACGCGCCCCAGCCCGATCATCGGCCCGCCTCTTCCAGAGGCGCCTGGGCGCTGCTCGCGGTCGGTCTCCTCCTCGGGCTCGTCACTACCTGGCGCATCACAGGCGACCCCGATGCCTTCTGGCATCTCGCATCGGGGAGGCTCTCCGCGGCGACGGGCTACACGCTCCCCACCGACACCTTCTCTTTCTCCCACTTCGGGCAGCCTTGGCGCGTAAAGGACCTCGGCGGTGACCTCCTCCTCTGGGGGGCCTTCGCGGTCGCCAGCTACGCAGGCGTTGCCATCCTCGTCGCGCTCTTCTTCCTCCCGTTGCCGGCCGCGCTCCAGTCGCTCGCCCCGCGCCGCAGTGCCGTTGTGCCGGTACTGCTCGCTGCGGCCTATCTTGCTGCCGTCTCCATGAGCGCCACACCGCGGCCTCGCCTCTTCACCCTCGCGCTCTTTCCGCTCGCGCTGGTGCTCATCGAGCAGGCACGAGCAGCCGCGCAGCGCCGCGCCCCCAGCCGTGAAATCGCCATCTGGTTCGGCGCCGTCGCGATGCTCGTCGTCACCTGGCTCCAGCTCCACCGCGGCGGACTCGCGATTGCTCCGCTCCTGGTCGGGCTGTTCCTCTATCTCGCGACTGCACGCCTCCTATCGAGGTGGAGCATAGCGCAGCTGATCTTCGGCCCAGCTCCCGACCGGCGCGGGCTCATTGCCGCAGCGCTCCTTATCCTCGCGCCCCTCGTCGCAGCCCTGCTGCACCCTGCGGGCATGGCGCTCCTCACCTCCACCTTCGGTGTCATGAACACCGAAATCTACCGGCAGCACGTCTCCGAGTTTCAGCCCATCTCGCTGCACGATGCCTGGCTGCACTTCCCGGCGCTCGTCCTCCTCGTGGTGGCGGCGCTTGTAGCTGCGGCGGCAGCGCTGCGCAGGTTGGTGCGGGGAGATGCTTCCTTCTCGGGCATCGCTTGGCCCGCCGCGGTCCTGCTGCTCTTCCTCGCGCAGGCGCCCGGGTCTGTCCGCTGGCTCCCCTATCTTGCGGCCTCGGCGCTGCTGCTTCTTGTCTGGTTCGCCGAGCGTCGCCCGCTTCATATGCCGGCGTTGCGACCTGCCTCGGCGCTTGCCTCCGCGACGGTCATGGGTGCCGCAATCATTCACCTCGCCTCGCCCCACCAACTCGGGGTGGGTGAATCACCGCAGATGCCCGCAGCCGCCATCGCCTTCGCACACAAGCATCAACTCGGTCCCCGCGTCCACAACGCCTTTCACTTCGGCGGCTACCTCATCTGGGCGGGCGCCCCAGGATTCCAGACGCTCGTTGATGGCCGCAACGACATGGTCTTCGACGCCAAATTCTTCCTCGAATGCATCACAGCGGAAGACGACCCGGCTGCCTTCCGCGACCTCGAGCAACGGCTTCCGAGCGACTGGATCCTCGCGGCCAACCCCGGCGTGAGCCCCGCCTTCGGCTTCCTCGACCGTGACCCCGACTTCATCCCCCTCTTCTGGTCAGAACCGGCCACAATCTACGCGCGCCGCGGCCGCTACCCGGCCCTCGAAGCGAAGGCGCTCCGATTTATCCGACCATCCGACCCCGTTGCTTCGCTTGGTGCTGCGCTGCGAGCAGCCGCAGGAGAGCGCAGCAGGCTTGCGCTGCTCGAAGACGAGCTCGTGCGCATGCATGGTGCGTCGCCCGATGGCGTACAGAGCAACAGCCTCCTCGTCCTCTTCTACGGCTCGCTCGGCCCCGCCGCGATGGAGCAGCGAGACGCCTACTGGAGCCAGCTCCGCCAGCGCGCCCCCGACCATCCCGCCGTGCGCGAACTCGGTCGCCGCCTCAATCTCGCCCTCGACTAGGGCGCCACTCCGAGCGTCACCACCTGCTCTCGGCCAGCACCCTGTTCCCACTCCACCTGGTAGAGCGAGCGCGATGCAGCCTCCTTCGAGGCCTCGAGCGTCACCATCAGCTGCGTGACACCTGCCGGTAGTCCGTCGAACCGAACTTCGGCCATCCCGTCGGCGGGAACCAGGCTAGGCGGGCGCGTCATGCCGGCGAACCAGCCGATTGATCCCGTGTAGCCCAGCCTGACCGAAACTGGTCGTGTCGCAGCCTCAGCGGGAATCCGGAATCGCACCCGCGCCGAAGCGGGATGAGAGGTGAACTGCGCAGGCGCGACCGGCCCGAATCCCCGCGCAGCGAACTGCGCCAGCATGGCCTCATCCGCGCCCACCAGCAGCGTCCTCCCGAATCGCACGCCCTGCGTTGCGACGCGGTCCACAAAACGCCTCCGCGCAGCCTCGCAGGCCTTTGGACCGTCGCAGGCCAGCGACCGCGCGAAGTAGGCCGGTGGAGCGGACGGCATCTGCACCCCCGCGACGCCATACACAGCATGAATCGCAGGGTTGCTAACCCACAGTTCCGGCAGCGCGCCGCCATCCCACAGGGCGTAGTATGCTGCGTTCTGCAGCGGGGAGACATAGGGGTTCTTCGATGCGCGACCGGCCGAAACCACAGCAGGCATGACCAAGCCCGGCCCAGTGCGACCGAGCCGCATTGTCTCAGCCCGCACCTCTTCGCCCATCGCTGTTGCCCCGACGATACTCGCGCCGAGGAAGACCGCGATCAGCCCGCTGTAGGCCGGCAGAAAGAACCGCCACTTCCCGCCCCATGCCGCGAAGGGCAGCAGCAGCGTGAAGAGCGCCGCCAGCACACGCGGCTGCGCATAGGCCCAGCCGGGGATGTGAAACGGAACCGCGAAGTAGAGTCCGAGCAGTGCCACGGTCGCTACGCCCACAAACAGCCGCGTGCGACGCCCACCCTCCGAACGCCCGCGCAGGTGCAGCAAGAAGGCCGTGAAGGCCACCGCGACCGGCAGCAGTCCGAACGATGAGAACCCACCGAACGATACATCCCACAGGTTTGTGAACTGCTCCAGCAGCGGAAGCCGCTGCACGCCGAGCCCCTCTGACACGCCGTTTGTCGTCTGCGTCGCTGTCACGACCAGCGTCGCCCAGATCGCATAGAGCCCGCCCGGCAGAAAGCCGATCATCGTCAGGCCAACCCGTGCGACGCGGGTGCTCATCCTGTCGGTGGCCAGCAGCAGCGCCAGCATCCCTGCCACCACCGCGGTCAACCCGAAGGCCACCGCATGGGCGAACGCCAGCAGCATGCCCGCGACCATCAAACCAAGAAGATACCAAATCTTGCGCCCCGACAATGCGCGTAGCGTCGCCGCAATCGCCAACACGCCGAGCGCCATGCCAAGCGCGAAATTGTCGAACCCCATCGCCTGCGGAAAGGCGCAGGTCAGCGCCGGCGCCAGCAGAAACCCGATGGGCCGACGCTCGCCCGTCTCACGACCGCATAGCAGCATCGCGGCCAGCAGCAGGCCGCCCGCCAGCGTCCGCGTCAGCTTGCCCACCAGCGCCGGCTCCAGCGAAGCGAACGGAACACTCAGATAGACCGACAGCTGCGAGGTCGGCGCGAACCGGCCCTCCAGCAGCCCCTCAAAGAGGCCCCGCTCACGCAACGCCCGCGCGAAGAAGGCATGCACCGGCGTGTCTTGGCCCGGCACAAAGGCCGGCACCCAGATCACAGCCAGCGCGAGCAGGCAGAGCAGCAGCGCCACCGGCCAGTACCAGACCGCGTGCGGCTCAAACGGATTCTCCCGCGGCGCAACCTCTTCGTCAGCCTCGTCGTCCGCCCGGGCTGCCCCCGACCTCTCGACGACAACCTTCACGCGCTGGTCCTCTCACCGAGCTGGTAGAAGAGATGGCTGAAGATCGTTCGCACAGGCGTCGGGATCTCGCTCTCTTCAATCTTCGCCAGCCGCTGCACCAGCTTGGGTACCTCGCCGCCGGCGTAGATGGCCTCGATGGGCGCCGTCCATTCCAGATCCTCGACCCGGTCTCCACCCGACAGGTGCAGACGCACATCGCGGAAGCCCGGCGGATCGGGCCACCACGGCATGTCGAGGTGGCCGAACTCTGCAGGGTTCAGGCCGCGCCCGCGGTAGACGTCACGGACCCGGTTCGGGAAGAAGTAGGCTGTCTCACCATGCGTCCAGGGCAGCCGGAAGGCGGCGTGCAACAGCTTGTGCCACGGATAGCCCCAGTTGAAACCGTTGCAGTGCACCGTCAGCACATGCCGGTTCGACAGCCGGGCCATCTCACCAATGATGTCGCCAAAGTCGGGGCGGAAACCCACCGAGACGAAGTTCCAGACCAGGTCAAACGACCGATCGGGCAACCCCGTTGCAGCCGGCGTCCCTTCGTAGACGGCCGTTACCTTGTCGATCAGCCCAAGCCGGAGCCAAACCTCAAGTCCCTGCTCCTCCGGGCGATAGAGCGTCACATGGACCCCTGCCCGCGCAAGCGCCAGACTGTAAATGCTCGGCATCGCCTTCGCCCCGTCGGCGGGAAGCTCCAGCGCCGTCTTGATCCCCCGCTCGCGTACGAGCCGCGTCAGCAGCGCGTCAAGCCGGAGCCGGTCGTAGGTGATGCCAAGCGGCTCCGTTTCGCGCTGGCGCGCAGCGCCATCATGCTTCGTCTGGCTCATATCATCCCTCGCTGCCGATAGTATCGGTAGGTGGCACCCAGCATCTCTTCGACGCTCTGGTGTTTCGGCGCATAGCCGAGTTCGCGCTCCGCGCGCGAAATGTCGATCTGGCGGTCTGCCAGAAACAGGTCGATGCGCTCATCGGTGATGGGCACATTCCAGTCAGGCAGGAACTTGCTGGCCTGCGTAAAGGCTCGCGCAGCAAGTCGCGCCGCTGCGACGGGAATGGCCACATGGGTCCGCGGCCCGCCGGTCAGCGACTGCGCCACCTCTAGAATCTCACGCATCGTGTGGCGGCCGCCGGAGGTCACCAGATAGATGCCGCCACCCGTGCCACGCTCGGTCGCCAGCAGCAGCGCCTGCACCACATCATCCACATCGATGAGCGGCTTCTGGATGTCGAGATTGTTGCCCAGGAAGGGAAAGAGGCCGGCCTTCACCAGCTTGAACATCTTGAGCAGTTCGCTCCGCTCTTTGCCCGGACCGGCAATGACGCAGGTGCGGACGATCACCACATTGAGGCCCCGCTCCGCCCGCTCGAGCAGCAGCAGCTCTGCCGCCCGCTTCGACCGCTGGTAGGGTGTCTTGGGCTGGCAGGGGCTGTCTGGCCCGACCACCGCCGTCTGCGGCGCGCCCATCGCGGCCGTGCTCGAGACCTGCACAAAGCGCAGCCCCGGAACCTTCAGCACCTCGTCGGCCAGATTTGCCGTGCCCTCCGCATTCACAGCCATGAAGGCCGCGTCGGCCGCACGCCCTGCGTCGAAGGTCGAAGCAACCGCACAGGCGCAGTGAACAACGGCCGTCACACCCTCGCACGATCCACGGAGTGACGCCGCGTCTGTAACATCGCCTGTGTGGACCTCGTCGTAGAGACCGGCGATCGGGCCGAGATTGGAGGTAGCTCGAGCAAGCACCCGCACGCGCCAGCCTGCTCCTTTCGCAGCAGCCACAACATGGCGTCCCAGAAAGCCTGTCGCGCCGGTCACCAGCAGAAGCTTCGTCGGAGGCGAGGTGGTGGCCTCCGGCTTCGCGGCGGGCTCGGCCTTCGCGGCCGCTTTCGGAGCAGGCTTTGCCGCCTCCGGAGCCTTCGGAGCCGCCTTTGGCTTGGGCTCGGCCTTCGGAGACGCCTTCGGCTTGGGCTCGGCCTTCGGAGCCGCCTTCAGCTTTGGCTCGGCCTTCGCGGCCGCTTTCGGAGCAGGCTTTGCCGCCTCCGGAGCCGCCTTCGGAGCAGGCTTTTCCGCCTGCGGAGCCGCCTGCGGAGCAGGCTTTTCCGCCTTCGGGGCCGCCTTCGTGGCCGGCTTCGCGGCCGCTGTCTTCACCGGCTTGGGCTCGGCCTTCGGAGCCGCCTTCGGCTTGGGCTCGGCCTTCGTGGCCGCCTTCGGAGCAGGCTTTGCGGCCTTCGGAGCAGGCGCTCGGGTAGCAGGGGCGGGCTTTGCTGCCTTTGGAGCCTGCGCTAGGGTGGCAGGGGCGGGCTTTACGGCCAGGGTAGCGCGCTTCTTCGGCGTGGCGTCAGACATCATCGACCAGGGGAGGGGGATCATTCGGAGCTGTTCGAGCCACTCGGCTTCGTTGACACCTCCGATCTCCACTTGTTACCTAGTTCGTCGCGTGAGCGGAAGTCCACGCGCACAGCGGAGGTCATTTCATGTCGTCAGGTGGTCGCCTCGGAGAACTTCTAGTCCGCGAGAACCTCATCTCGCTTGCCCAGCTCCAGCGGGCCCACGACGAGCAGCGGCAGTCCGGTGAGCGGCTTGGTTACACCCTCACAAAGCTAGGCTTCATCGACGAGACGGAGCTCACACAGTTCCTCTCGAAGGCCTACGGCGTCCCCTCCATCTCGCTGGCCGACTTCGACATCAAGCGCGAGGTCATCGATCTCGTGCCCAAGGAGGTTGCCACCCGCCACCTCTGCATTCCTGTCAACCGCGCCGGCGGAACCCTCATCGTCGCCATGGCCGATCCGTCCAACCTGACGGCCATCGACGACCTCAAGTTCCTCACCTCCTACAATATCGAGGTCGTCGTCGCCTCCGAGGCGGCCATTCGCGAGGCCATCACCAAGTATTACGAGAAGGGCGTCGATGTGGAGGGCCTCTGGCGCGACCTCAACTTCGACGACGCCGACGGTGACGGCGATGGAGATGGCAGCGGAAGTGCGGCCATCGACCTCTCCGACCTCAACAAGAGCGCGGAAGAGGCACCCGTCGTCCGGCTCTGCAACCTGATCCTCGTCGATGCCATCAAGCGCAATGCATCCGACATCCATATCGAGCCCTACGAGAAGGAGATGCGCGTCCGCTACCGCATCGACGGCGTGCTCTATGAGGTCATGAAGCCACCTCTCAAACTCAAGAACGCGATGACCTCGCGTATGAAGATCATGGCACGGCTCGACATCGCCGAGAGGCGCCTGCCGCAGGACGGCCGCATCAAGCTCAAGCTCGGGAAAGACAAGGAGATGGACTACCGCGTCTCCGTCTGCCCAACGCTCTTTGGCGAAAAAATCGTCATGCGTCTGCTCGACAAGGGGAACCTTCAGCTCGACATGACCAAGCTCGGATTCGAAGCCGAGCCCCTGCGCGCCTTCAAGGACTGCATCCACCGCCCCTACGGCATGTGCCTGGTCACCGGCCCCACTGGCTCCGGAAAGACCACCACGCTCTATTCAGCCCTCGCAGAACTCAACAAGTCGAGCGAGAACATCTCGACCGCCGAAGACCCCGTCGAGTTCAATCTCCCCGGCATCAACCAGTGCCAGATGGCAGAGTCCATCGGCTTCAACTTCGCCGCGGCGCTCCGCTCCTTCCTCCGGCAAGACCCCGACATCATCATGGTCGGTGAGATCCGCGACTTCGAAACCGCGGAAATAGCCATCAAGGCCGCGCTCACCGGTCACATGGTCATCTCGACCCTGCACACCAACGACGCCCCGTCGACCATCTCCCGTCTGCTGAACATGGGCATCGAGCCCTTCCTCGTCACAGCAGCCCTCAATGTCATCGTCGCCCAACGTCTCGCACGACGCGTCTGCGGCGAGTGCAAAGAGGAAATCCCCCTCGATGAGGCGGGTCTCCGCGAGGTCCAGGTCCCCGAAGAGCTCATCCCCATGACCAAACTCTACAAGGGGCGCGGCACAGGCTGCACCCGCTGCAACGGCACGGGCTACAAGGGCCGCGTCGCGCTCTACGAGGTCCTTGTCATCAACGACGGACTCAAGGAGTGCATCTTGCAGGGATTCTCGGCCGCCGAACTCAAAAACGAGGCCATCCGCCTTGGCATGAAGACACTCCGGCAGGCCGCCATCACCAAACTCCTGGAGGGCGTCACGACCATCCCAGAGGTCGTCCGCTGTTCCGCCCCCGACTAGTCGAACTCCGGCGCAAGGCTCTGTTGTGGCCAATCTTCATCAGCTCCTCAAGGTCATGCACGAACAGGGTGCCTCCGACCTTCACATCACCGTCGGTAGCCCACCCCGCGTCCGCGTCGACGGCCACCTGCAGCCGCTCAACCTCCCCGCGCTGACCAGCGCCGAGACGCGCCAACTCTGCTACTCCGTCCTCACCGACAGCCAGCGGCAGAAGTTCGAAGAGAGCAACGAACTCGACCTCTCCTTTGGCGTTAAAGCGCTCGCTCGATTCCGCGCCAACGTCTTCATGCAGCGCGGCGCCGTCGCCGGTGTCTTCCGCCAGATCCCCTTCAAGATCCGCTCCTTCGACGAGCTCTCGCTGCCCCCTGCGCTCGGCGAACTCGCAAACAAGAAGCGCGGGCTCGTGCTGGTCACGGGCCCCACCGGCTCCGGAAAATCGACCACCCTCGCTGCCATGATCGACAAGATCAACGAGGAGAAGCACCACCACATCCTCACCATCGAAGACCCGATCGAGTTCCTTCACCCGCACAAGAACTCCATCGTCAACCAGCGTGAGGTCGGCTCCGACACCAGCGGCTTCAAGACCGCGCTCCGCTATGTCCTGCGACAGGATCCCGATGTTGTCCTCGTGGGCGAACTCCGCGACCTAGAGACCATCGAGGCCGCCCTCCAGGTCGCCGAGACGGGCCACCTTGCGCTGGCCACGCTCCACACCAACGGAGCCATCGCCACCATCAACCGCATTGTCGATGTCTTCCCCTCCCATCAGCAGGACCAGGTGCGGGCGCAACTCTCCTTCGTTCTCGAAGGGGTCGTCAGCCAGCAGCTTGCTCCCAAAGCCCACGGACCCGGCCGCTCCATGTGCCTCGAGGTGCTCGTGATCACCCCGGCCATCCGGAACCTCATCCGCGAAGACAAACTTCACCAGATCTACAGTCAGATGCAGACTGGTGGAAAGTATGGCATGCAGACCATGAACCAGTCCCTGTTTTCGCTTTTGCAGCGTAAGCAGATTACCGTCGAAGAGGCGATCAACCGCTCCACCGATGTCGATGAGCTCAAAAGCATGCTCAGCGGCCACGGCGGCGGAGTCCGCCCTCACTCCTCCTAACTGACCCGAGCAACCACCATGGCTACCTATCTCTGGGAAGGAAGAACACGCACCGGCGAAGAGAGCTCGGGCGAGATGCAGGCCGACAACGAGGCCGACGTCATCAACCGGCTCCGGGCCCAGAACATCCAGCCCGGAAAGATCAAGAAGAAGTCTGCCGGCATCGCGCTTCCCTCCTTGGGTGGCGGCGTCACCAACAAAGAGTTGGTTATTTTCACCCGCCAGTTCGCCACCATGATTGATGCAGGTCTGCCCCTCGTGCAGTGCCTCGAAATCCTCGGCAACGGCGAACCCAACAAGAACTTCGCCAAGATCATCCTCTCGGTCAAAAACGACGTCGAGACCGGATCCACCTTCGCCACTGCGCTCAACAAGCACCCCAAAGTCTTCGACGAACTCTACGTCAATCTCGTCGCCGCCGGCGAGGTCGGCGGTATTCTCGACACCATCCTCAACCGTCTCGCCATCTACATCGAAAAGTCGGTGAAGCTGAACCGAAAGGTCGCGGGTGCCTTCACCTACCCGCTTTCGATCGCGGCCATCGCTCTCGTCGTCGTCATCGTCCTCCTCTGGAAGGTCATCCCCACATTCCAGGGCATGTTCCAATCGATGGGAAAGAAGGCGCTCCCCGCCCCCACCCAGTTCGTTATCGACCTCTCCGACAACTTCGCCAGCAACTGGTATATCTACATTGGCGGTATCTTCGGAGCCATTACCGGCTTCCGCACCCTGGTCGCCAATCCGAAAGGCCGATACCTCTTCGACTCCTTCATGCTCCGGACGCCCATCTTCGGTACCCTCATCCGAAAGTCGGCCGTCGCAAAGTTCACCCGAACGCTCGGTACCCTCGTCTCTGCCGGTGTCCCAATCCTCGATGGACTTGAGATCGTCTCCCGTACGGCTGGAAACAAGGTGATCGAGCGGGCCATCATGCGCGTTCGCGAGAAGATCTCCGAAGGCCGCACCATGGCTGAGCCCCTCGCCGAGACCGGCATCTTCCCCAAGATGGTCGTTCAGATGATCGGCGTTGGTGAGGCCACCGGCGCCATGGATACCATGCTTAACAAAATCGCTGACTTCTACGAAGACGAGGTCGACGTCGCCGTCGACGCCCTCACCGCACTCCTCGAGCCGGTCATGATGATCTTCATCGGCGGGGTCGTCGGTGGAATGCTCATCGCCATGTATCTCCCCATCTTCACCATGGCCGACAATGTTGGCTAGCAGTCGACCTGCCGGGGGGCCTCCTTGAACCCCAACACGGGCGCCGCGAGCCTCCCACACGGATCGCTCCGCGAACGGCTCGAATGGCTCATGCTCTTCCGGGTCGTGGTGGCTTCGCTTCTCCTTGGCTCCGCCGTCATCGCCAACCTTGACGACCCTGCCGGCTTCTCCGACCCGACCTACATCGCCGTCGCAGCCATCATTATCGTCACCTACATCGGCACCATCGGACTCGCTCTCTGGCTCCGACGCGCGGCCCAGCTCGACCTCCTTGTCCCTGTCCAGATCCTTGGTGACGCCTTCCTCGCCACCTCGCTCGTCCTCATGACGGGAGGCATCGAGTCCATCTTCACCTTCCTCTTCTTCTTCACCATCTTCACCGGCGCGATTCTCCGCGGAAGGCAGGGCGCTCTCTTTACCGCCACCATCGCCGCGCTCAGCTATCTGGTAATCTTCGTCATTCAGTTCAGCTCCTTCGGCTCCGTCCCCGCACTCTTCTTTGCCGAGGCCACCGCCTCGCAGCAGCTCCCCTTCGACAACGTCGTCGTCCATGTCGCCGCCTTCTACGCCGTCGGCTTCGGCGCCGGCTACCTCGCCGAGCGCATCGGGCAGGTGGGCTCGGAACTCGAACGCAGACAGCTCGATATCCGGCAGCTCCGCGCCCTCAACGACAACATCGTCCGCTCCCTTTCGGCAGGCCTCGTCACGCTAGACCTCGACGGACGCGTCTCCTTCTTCAATCCCGCCGCCTCAGAAATCACCGGCGTGCCCGAAGAGACCGCCCGCTTTCAGCCACTTGCAACCCTGCTTCCCGAACTCGCCGCCCTGCTCGCCGAGGCCACCCGAGACGCGACCCTTCCCGACGGCAGAGTCGAGGGCACGCTCACTCGGCCCAACGGCGACGACCTCGTGGTGGGGCTCTCGGTCGCGCTCCTGCGCGACCCGCGCGGCCTGCCCAACGGCTACGTGCTCACCTTTCAAGACCTGACAGCGCTCAAGTCGATGGAGGTCGAGGTGCAACGCAGAGACCACCTCGCCGCCATCGGAAAACTCTCCGCCGCCATCGCCCACGAGATTCGGAACCCACTCGCCTCCATCTCCGGCTGTGTGGAGCTCTTGGCAAAGCGTACCCCCGAGGGGGCAGAAGAACGACAGCTCACAGACATCGTCGTCCGCGAGGTCGACCGGCTCAACGGACTCGTCGAGGAGTTTCTTGAGTATGCCCGCCCGATCCAGGTGAATCGTCGCCGCTTCCCGCTCACCGAGCTGGTGGCAGAGGTGGTGCAGATGGCCACGCTCGATGCCCGCATCTCGGATGGTGTCGTCATCGAACTCAAGCACCACGCCTCCGGCGAACTCATGCTCGACTCCGATCCCCAGCGGATCCGCCAGGTGCTGGTCAACCTCGTCCGAAACGGCTGCCAGGCCATGGAGCGGGGCGGCAGGTTGCGCGTCACGACCTCCCGCATGGCCTTCGGAGCGGGCGGAAGCCCCTATGTCGCCGTCCAGGTCGACGATACCGGTCCGGGCCTCACAGAGGAGGTGCGGCAGAACCTCTTCGAGCCCTTCTTCACCACCAAGCAGTCGGGGACGGGACTCGGACTCGCCACCAGCTACCGCATCGTTAGCGAGCTCGGCGGCGTGCTGCTCGCAGACAACGCCCCAGGCGGCGGCGCACGGTTTGTTCTCATGATGCCACTGCTCTCCTCGTCCGACCTTCCCGCAGAGGTAGCGCCGGCAGCCTCGGAACGGGTAAGAGGGGCCGTGCGCGCCGCGGCCATCAGCACCGCAACTCATCCCGTTCCGCCGTCCGCGCTCCCCACCAGGTCCTAACATGGCAAAGATCCTTGTTGTTGATGATGAGCGCAGCATCCGTGAGCTCGCGGCGATTGTCCTCAAGAAGGAGGGCCACGAGGTTGAGCTCTGCGAGTCGGGTGACATCGCCTGCATCCGCCTCGCGCAAGACAACTTTGATCTCGTCGTTACCGACCTCAAGATGCCCGGAAAGTCGGGCATGGAGGTCCTGCTGGCAGCCAAGGCTGCCGACCGCAGCACACAGGTCATCCTCATGACCGCCTTTGCCAGCACCGACACCGCAATCGCAGCCATGAAAGAGGGGGCGGCCGACTACATCACCAAGCCCTTCAAGATCGACGAACTCACCGTTCAGGTCGCCAAGGCTCTCGATGTCCGGCAGCTCGAGCGCGAGAACATTTCCCTCAAGAAACAGCTCGCCACCACCCGAAAGGGGGTAGGGCTTGTGGGGACGAGCGAGGCCATGCGCCGCGTGAACGAGATGGTGGCGCGCGTCGCGCCTGCCAAAACTACCGTGCTCATCACTGGCGAGAGCGGCACGGGCAAGGAGATGTTCGCCCGCTCCATCCACGCCCAGAGCGACCGCTCCTCGCGGGCCTTCATCCCCATCAACTGCGGTGCGATCCCCGAGAGCCTCATCGAGAGCGAACTCTTCGGCCACACCAGGGGGGCCTTCACGGGCGCCACGGGTGACAAAAAGGGTCTCTTCTCGGCCGCGGAGGGCGGCACCATCTTCCTCGACGAGATCGGAGAGCTCCCGCTCCCCATGCAGGTAAAACTGCTCCGTGTACTTCAGGAGCGCAAGATCAAGCGGGTCGGCTCGGCAACCGAAGAGACCGTTGATGCCCGCGTGGTGGCCGCAACCAACCGTGACCTCCGAGACATGGTCAAGGCAGGAACCTTCCGCGAAGATCTCTTCTACCGCCTCAATGTTATCGAACTTCACCTGCCTCCGCTGCGCGAGCGGCGCGACGACATCCCGCTCCTCATTCACCACTTCATCGCCAAGTATGCGGCCGATCTCGGCAAGACCATCCGGGGCGTGGAGAAGGACGCGATGCAGTGTCTGCTCGGCCACCCCTATCAGGGCAATGTCCGTGAGCTGGAGAACATCGTCGAACGCGCCGTCACGCTCGAACTCGGAGAGATCATCACCCGCGACTCACTCCCGCAGGGGATGCAGGAGGCCGTCCGCCCCAGCGAGATCGGCGGATCGCTCGAAGTGACCGCGGAGGGCGTCGACCTCGAGGCCATCGTGGAGCAGCTCGAACGCACCCTCATTTCAAAGGCGCTCAAGCGCGCATCGGGCGTTCGCACCGACGCCGCCGGCCTGCTGAAGATCAGCTTCCGCTCCCTTCGCTACCGCCTGCAGAAGTATGGCATCGACGGCGGCGACATCGACGACCCCTCGTAACCCTCCAAGGAGAACACGCTCATGCCAAACCACGCCTCTTCTCGCCGCGGCTTCTCTCTCGTCGAGCTGATGATCGTTGTCTCGATCATCGGCGTCCTCGCCTCCCTCGCTGCCGTCGCCTGGGGCAAGCAGGTCCGCAAGGGCCGCGAGGTGAAGGTCAACCAGCTCTTCGCCTCCCTTGCAACGGCGCAGGAGACCTATCGCAGCTCACGGGGCCAGTATGCGGGAGCATCAGCCTGGTCGCCCACGGCGGTGCCGCAGAGTGTCGACGCCCCCTTCACGCCCGTCGATGGCGTTTTCTCGGCACTCGGCATCAATGTGCCGTCCCAGAGCAGGTTTGCCTTCTATGTTCAGTCGGGAACACCTGCAGACACCTGTGGCACGCCCCCTGCGATCAGCGGCGCGAGCTTCAGCTCTTCGGAGGCCTGTGATTCTGTGGCTGCGGGCTCCTTCTACTGGCAGCTTTTTGCGGTGAGCGACCAGGACGGCGACGGCACCCCAGCGAGGTTTGTGCTGACCAGTGGCATGACAGAGGGCGTGCCATTGGTTGTGAATTCGGCGGAGTGAGCCGGATCTGCCCAAAAACAGACGGGCGAGCGCGCGCCGCTGACAAAATTGGGCGCAGGTGTCGGACAGCCCTTCAGGTATGCGCGGGTAAACGGAAAGAGAGTTGTCGCGAGCGGTCACTTCCAACAACTGTAGCAAAAACAGTTTTCCATATTTTTCGTTTGAATTCATGAAGATATCGAAACACTTGGCCACCTGATCTTTCCGGTCTTCAGAGTTGGCACGAAGGTCGCATCTAATCTGACATCCAACCCCGGTGGCAATCTCGCCACCACATTTGAGGAGAGAAGCAATGAACAGCATCAACAATCGCAAGGGTATCACGCTCATTGAGCTCATGATCGTCGTCGCGATCCTCGGCATCCTTGCCGCGGTCGCCATCCCGGCCTTCCTCAAGTACATCAAGCGCTCGAAGACGACCGAGGCGACGATGAACGTCCGCAAGCTGTACGACTCGTCGGTCACCTACTTCGCTGGTGAGCACACCTCGCCCGCTGGCGCCATCATCCAGGCTCAGTTCTCGGCCACCACGGCGACCCTTCCCACGCTCGCCGCCATCGGCGACGTCAAGATCACCACGGCGCCCTCCTCGTGGGACGCGGACTCCACCTGGAACTCCCTCCAGTTCTCGGTCTCTGACCCGTCCTACTTCGCCTACCAGTACGACTCAACTGGCGTGACCAACGACTCGAAGTTCACCGCCACCGCCTTCGGCAACCTTGATGGCGACGCCATCTACTCGACCTTCACCCGCGTCGGCGCAGTCGTTGACATGGAAGTCAAGGGCGGCGCTGGTCTCTACATCGACAAGGAGATCGAGTAATCGATCCCGACCCATTCGGTCACCCCGGGCGGTCGGCGAATTCATCGCCGGCCGTTCGGCGTTTTTGGCTAGCCGTTCGGCGTTTTTCGTCCGCCACCCAGGCCGTCTGACAACTTTTGTCGCCTTTGGCCGGACGACGATGCGCCCTGCAGGGCAGCTCTCCGGGCCGCTCGGATCTCGCGAGCCCCCGTCTTTCCTTGCGCTGCACAATTTGTTTGCCTGAGCGCGTGAAGATCGTCACAATGGCCTGACTTGTGCAGTATCTCCTCCTGACTCTCCCCTCTCAAAAGACATCGAGGCACTATGTCCGTCCGTAACCGCAAGGGATACACCCTCATTGAGCTCATGATCGTCGTCGCCATCCTCGGCATCCTTGCCGCGGTCGCGATTCCGGCCTTCCTCAAGTACATCAAGCGCGCCAAGACGGCCGAAGCCACGATGAACGTCCGGAAGCTCTTCGATGCCTCCGTCACCTACTTCGCCTCCGAGCACGCCGGTACGGGCGGTGGCATCCTTGCCGCCAGCTTCCCCGACACCGCCGGTCCCCTCCCGGCGCTCGCCACCATCGGCGATGTGAAGGTCACCACGGCGCCCTCCTCGTGGGACGGAGTTCCCACCTGGAACGCACTGCAGTTCGCCGTCTCCGACCCGAGCTACTACGCCTACCAGTACAACTCGAATGGCTCGACCACCAACCAGGCCAAGTTCACTGCAACGGCCTTCGGTAACCTTGACGGTGATGCCGAATTCGCCACCTTCACCCGCGTTGCCTCCGTCACCGCGATGGAGATCAAGGGCGGCGCTGGCCTCTACATCGACAAGGAAATCGAGTAATCGATTCCGTGTAGGATGATGAGCCAGCTCTCGGGCTGGCTCTCTTCGTTTTTGTCGCCTCTTTCTCCCTCTTTCCCCTCGCTCCGAACATGACAGCGGCGCCGGTTTCGCCTATCGGTTCCTACGCTGCGGCAGGCCTTTGCCGCTCCCGTCTCGATGGTCGAACCGTGCAACTCCTCGCGACATCGAAACCCGCCCGGTTCGCCTCGCTGCTGCCCGCGGTCGCCTGTCTTGTAGGCGCTGCCTTCATCGCGCAGGCGAAGCTGAGTGCGACGCTGCTCCGGGCCGGCGAGCCCATCCCTTCGCGGAGCGTCGCTGCCTCGCCCGCCTCCTCCGCGACCGTGTGGCGGGTGCTCTCGTTAGGGCACTACGAGGCCGCCGCCGACCTGCTCTGGCTCAATGCGCTCTCTCAGTTCGCGAAGACCTACGGGCTCGCACGCAACCCGCGCTGGATGGACCAGCACATCGACGCCGTCGTTGGCGTCGACCCTCGTTACCGCATCGTCTACGAGTGGGCTGGCACCATCGTCATGTATGGTTCCCTGATCAACAATGACTCCGTCAATGCCTCCAATCGCCACCTTGAGCGGGGATTGGAGCGCTTCCCCGGCGACTCGGTGCTGCTCTCCATGCTCGCGGTCAACTACCTGTTTGAGTACCAGCCCGTGAACGCCGCAGACAAAGAGCGCGTACAGCAGCTCGGTCGGCAGGCACTGATTGCGGCCGCTAATACGCCCGAGGCATCGTCCACCATCCGGCTCGCAGCAGCCACGATCGCGCGCAAGTCCGGCACCCGCGCGGAGGCCTTCGCTACGGCCCGCGCAGGACTCCTGGCCGACGACGGCGCAGAGCAGGTGCGTTCGCTCCGCACACAGCTAGGTGCGGCGCTTCGCGGGCCCGAGTTGCACGCGCTGCTGCAGGAGCGGCAGGTGCTTGTCGCGCTCCGCAACGAGCTCCATTGGGGAGCGCTTGCTGCCGAAACTTCGCTGCAACTCCATCCCGAGCCGCGACTCCTCTTTTCGGCCTCTGAACTGGCCATCCCGACCATCGACGAGGTAGAGTGATGAGCAGTTCCACAACGCGCAGGCCTGTTGTCCTCATCACCGGGGGAGCGGGCTTCATCGGGAGCACGCTCGCGCTCCGCCTCGCAGACCGTTGCGATGTTCGCATCTTCGATACCTTCGCACGCAACGCCATGGCTGGGACAGGCCTAGAGGCCCACCCTGCCGTAACGCTTGTTCGCGGTGATGTGCTTGATGGCGCCGGCGTCGCAGCCGCGATGCAGGGCGTTGACCAAGTCTACCACCTCGCCTCTATCGCCGGCGTGGCCACCGTGCTCAACCACCCCGTCCGCACCATGCGGGTGGCAATTCAGGGCACATTTGCGGTGCTCGATGCGGCCATCGCACAGCCTGTTCCGCCGAGGGTCGTGGTCTTCTCCACCTCGGAGGTCTACGGCCGGCAGGCGCGCAATGTGTCGGAGTCCGATGACACCGCCGTGGGGCCCGTGTCGCAGAGCCGGTGGACCTACGCCTCGGCCAAGCTCGCCGTGGAGCACGTCGCTCACGCCTTCGGGCGCGAGCATGGTCTGCAGGTTGCGACCGTGCGTCCCTTCAACGTCTACGGCCCGCGCCAAGTAGGGGAGGGCGCGATCCATCACTTTGTGCGCAAGGCGCTTCTGGGCGAGCCGCTGGTGGTGCATAACGACGGCGCGCAGCTCCGCTCTTGGCTCTTCGTCGACGACATGGTCACTGGCACCATCGCGACCATGGAGCGTGACGAGGCCGTCGGTCAGGCCTTCAACCTGGGCAACCCAGAGGCGACCGTCTCGGTCCGCGAGCTTGCCGAACTCATTGTTGAAGTTTCGGGCTCATCGTCGCCCATCGTCTCGGAGTCGCGGGACTACCCCGATATCGAGGTCCGTATCCCGAGCATCGACCTGGCCCGCACGCTGCTAGGCTTCGCGCCCGAGGTCGATCTTCGAGCTGGCATCGAGCGCACCATCGCTTGGTATCGGACGGGCGCATGATCCGACTCAGCCACCCCAGCTTTGAGCCGCGCGATCTGGAACGCGTCGCCGAGGTACTTGCTTCGGGGATGCTGATTCAGGGCAGGATGGTTGCCGAGACCGAGGCGCTCGCAGCGGCCTTTCTCGGTGCCGAGGTGGTGGCCTGCTCGAGCGGTACGGCGGCGGTCCACCTGGCCTTGATGGCGCTCGATCTGCGGCCCGGCGACGAGGTCATCCTGCCAACCTTCACTTGGCCCTCCGTGGCAAACTGTGTGGTGCGGGAGGGCGCGACACCCGTCTTTGTCGACATGGACCCTGCGACGCTCTCACCCGGTGTCGCCGAGGTGGAGGCTGCGCTTACGCCGGCGACGCGGGCCGTGATCGCGGTGCATCTCTTCGGGCTCGCGGCACCGGTTGTTGAGATGGCGGCGATGCTGGAGCGGCGCGCGCCGTCGGTTCGGCTGATCGAAGATGCGGCCTGCGCGATCGGGACGCGGGTGGGCGGAGCGATGGCCGGCACCATTGGCTGGGTGGGTTGCGTGAGCCTCCATCCGCGCAAGATTGTGACGACGGGGGAGGGTGGCCTGCTGGTGACGCGTGACGCGGAGCTGGCCCGCCGGCTGCGTCGGTTGCGCAACCATGGCATGGAGCCCGGCGGCGAGGGCATGACCTTTCTGGATGCGGGACTGAACTACCGGCTCTCGGAGCTGGGTGGCGCGCTCGGTGTGGGTCAGATGGAGCGGCTGGAGGGCATCATCGCGACGCGCAGGAGCCTCGGAGAGCGCTACCTGGAGGTGCTGCAGGAGGAGCCGCTCGTGGAGATTCCCGCAGGCTGGCGAGACCCGGGCGCCGTCTTTCAGGCCTTCGTGGTCTGGTGGCGCGGGCAGACGCCTCGACCGAGGGTCGTGGCACGCATGCGGGAGCTTGGCGTGGAGACGACGATGGGGACCTACAGCTGTGCGTCGCAGCCCTTCTATCGCGAGCATCTCGGCTCGCGTCCCGAGGCCTACCCCGTTGCGACAGCAGGCGCGTCAGAGTTGCTTTCGCTGCCGCTGCATCCGAAGATGGAGCTGTCGGAGGTGGAGACCGTGGTTGCTGCGTTGCGTCTGGTGGAGAGCGAGTGGCAGGAGGGCCTTCATGGGTAGTGTTTCGGCAGAGACGGTGGTCGAGATCTCCGGGCTGGAGAAGACCTTCCGCATCGGCTTCTGGCGCAAGCAGGTGGCTGCGGTACGGCACGCCTCGTTTTCGGTGCAGCGGGGCGAGATCTTCGGCCTCATCGGACCCAACGGCGCGGGAAAGACAACGACGCTGAAGATGCTGATGGGGCTCATCAAGCCCGACGCAGGTAGCGCGACCATCTTCGGCATCGATGCCTCGCAGGCCGCTTCGCGCGCCAAGGTTGGCTTCCTCCCCGAGACGCCCCACTTCTACGACTACCTCCGCGCCGATGAGCTCCTCACCTACTTTGCCCACCTCTACGGCATGGATGGCAAGGTGGCGGAGCGGCGCATCCCCGAGCTCCTCGACCGTGTGGGGTTGGGGCAGGTGGGCGACAAGCAGCTGCGCAAGTTCAGCAAGGGCATGCTGCAACGGGTTGGGCTGGCCCAGGCGCTGCTGCCGGATGCCGAGCTTGTGATTCTGGATGAGCCGCAGTCCGGGCTCGATCCGATGGGGCGGCGCGACGTGCGACAGATCATCGAGTCGCTCCGTGATGAGGGTAAGACGGTGCTCTTCTCGAGCCATATCCTGCCCGACGTGGAGCAGATCTGCGATCGGGTGGCGATGATGGTGGGCGGCACGGTACGCAAAGTGGGCCGCTTGGACGAGCTGGTGGACGGCTCGCTGCGTGACGTGGAGGTTGTCGTGCGGGGCGACGAGGCAGGGCTCGCGGGGCTGGCGGCGCTGGCTTCCCGGACCACGCGTGAGCCGCTCGGGACCACCCGCTATCTGCTCGCTCCGGAGGCCTCTCTGGACGGCTTCCTGCAGGCCGTGCTGACAGCCGGCGGCTCGGTGCTCTCCGTCGCGCCGCACCGCCAGCGGCTTGAGGATATCTTCCTTCTTGAGGCTGCTCGGAAGGAGGCGCCATGAAGACCGTTGCGGCCATCGCGCTCTACTCCTTCCGCGAGGCAGTGAGGAACAAGATCCTCTACTCCATCCTCTTCTTCGCCATCCTGCTCATCCTGCTCTCCGTGGTGCTCGGTTCGGCCTCGGTGCATCAAGACAGCCGGTTCCTGCTCGATATCGGCCTCTTCTCCATCAACCTCTTCGGCGACATCATCGCCATCTTCCTGGGCATCACCTCCGTGTTCCAGGAGATTGAGCGCAAGACGCTCTACAATGTGCTCTCCAAGCCGATCGATCGGGCCACCTACTTCCTCGGCAAGTTCGGCGGCATCGCGATGACGCTTGCGGTGCAGCTGATGCTTATGGCGGCCGCGCTCTCTACAACCCTGCTGTTTCGCGGGGGCACGGTCGACCTGCAGCTGCTGGGCGCCTTCTGGCTGACCTATGTTGAGTCGGTCATGATCGCTTCGTTTGCGCTCTTCTGTGGCTCCTTCTCGACGCCCTATGTGTCGGGCTTCATCACGCTTGGAATCTGGCTCATCGGCCGCTTGGTGCAGGAGCTGGCAGCCTTCCTCACCAAGGTTGAGGAGCCGGCGGCACGCCATCTGCTTCAGGGGATTGTGGCGCTCGCGCCGGATCTCAATCTGTTCACGATCACGACGCAGCTGACCTACGGCTACCCCGTGGGGATGGCCTACTTTGGCGCTGTTACGCTCTATGGCCTAGGTTACATCGTGGTTGCGATGGGTGCTGCCATCTTCATCTTCCGTCGCCGCGACTTCATCTGAGGCTTCATGCTCGAACCGCGTGATGAGCGGCCGTGGGGCCCGAGGAGGATCGCCGGAGCTGTTGGCGTGGTGTTGCTCCTGCTCGCTGGCCTCTTCGCGGTTGCAGCGGGTCGCGCAGCGGTCTCCTGCCGAAAGGAGCTGCATGCGGCAGAGGGGTTTCTCGCATCGGGTGACCTGGCATCGGCGCTGCTCGCTGCGCGCCACGCGGCGGAGTGGTATGTGCCGCTCGACGGCTGCTCCGAGGTCGGTCTGACCCTGCTCGATGAGGTTGCCGCGAAGGCCGACGCCACCGGACAGGGTGAACTTGCGCTCGTTGCGCTCCGGAGCGCGCGCACCTCGATCATGCTCACCCGCGGCCTCTATACGCCGCACGCGGGGCGCTTGCCCCGGCTGCACGCCGAGATCGCCGCGCGGATGGCGGCGGAGCGGCGTCTCTCGGGCAAGGCGCAGCCGGACGACCAGGCGCGCTATCTCGCGCAGCTCGATGGCTACGAGGCTCGCCGCCCCAATCCTTGGCTCGCACTCGCCGGTTCGCTCGGCTTCGTGGGCTGGCTGGGCGCCGTGGCCGGGTTTGCCTGGTTTGGCCTCCGCGCCGACGGCAGCTTTGTTTGGAAGGCTGCCTTGGGTTGGGCTGGCACAGCACTGGTGCTCTTCTGCCTCTGGCTGACGCTGGTGCGGTATGCCTAGCGAGCGCCAGTCCGAACGGTACGAGACCCTCGCCTGGCTGGTGGGGCCGAAGGGGCTGATGCTGCTCCTCTTCGGCTGCATCGCTGTGGTGTATGGAGCGACGCTCTCCACCGAGGTGCTGGGTGGCGACGCAGGCGAGTTTGCGACGCTGGCGGGCGGTCCGGGCGTGGCGCACCCGCCTGGCTATCCGCTCTATACGATGCTGCTCCGGCTGCTGGACTTTGTGCCCATTGCATCGCCCGCGGCGCGGGCCTCGTTCCTTACCGCAGTGATAGGAATGGGGGCTGCCGTAGGGCTCTTTCGTGCTGCTATCGCCTGGGGTGCCGAGCCACTGGCGGCGGGCGTTGCGGTAGTGATCTGGGCCTTCGCTCCGCTCACCTGGTCGCTGTCGACCAGCCCCGAGGTCTTCGCACTCAACGCGGCGCTCTGCGTTGGCATGGTCGCAGTTGCTGGCCCCTTCTCGCCCCATCGAGGTACCCTTCGCGCAGGCCTGCTCGGTCTTCTTGCGGGGCTAGCGCTCTCCAACCATCACTCTGCTGTACTGATGGCCCCTATCGGCTTCTACGGGCTCGTGGTTGGCATCCGAGAGTCGGTTGCGCCGCTCCGAGCGCTTGGAGTTGCGCTGGGCGCAGCGCTGGTTGGGCTGCTCCCCTACGCGCTTCTTGAGAGCCAGGCTGCCAACCCGGAAGCGCTCTGGGTGTGGGGTGACTTCACGGCGCTGCAGGGGCTGGTGCACCACATCTTGCGCGTCGACTTCGGGACGCTGCAGCTCGGCATCCGTGCAGACAAGGTTGACGCCTGGACCCAGGTGGGCGCGCTCACCATTGCCCTCATGGAGCAGACCCACTGGGTCGGGTTCATCGCCTTCCTAGGTGGCACGGTCTGGCTGCTGTCGACACGGAATCGCTTTGCGCAGATGCCGCCCCGCCTCGCCGTCGTTTTTCTCGTCGTCACGTTGGTGTGCGTGGGACCGCTCTTTGTATCGCTGATGAATCTTGCGCCTGTGGGTGTGGCTGCGCGGGTCGTGGAACGGTTCTACCTGCTGCCGCTCACCATCGGGTCCGTGATTGTCGCGCTCGGATTTGAGGGTTGGTTTCGGCGGCTCGAGCTGCGAAACGATGTGCAGTTTTCCATCCTGGGCGCGCTCATCACGCTGTGCGCAGCGATGTCTTTTCAGCAGGTGCGCGAACACCATCGCCCCGATGTCTCCCGCTATGTGGAGAATGTACTGGTCTCTGTGCCAGCACGGGCGGTCATCATGGGCACCGAGGATCACCGGCTCTTCGGCTTCCTCTACCATCAGGCCGCACTCGGTGAGCGGGCCGATGTGCAGTACCTCGATCCGACGATGATGCACTACGCTTGGTATCGGAATCGCATGGCGGAGTTGACCGGCCTGACGCTGCCGGAGCCCGAGGGTGAGACCGTCAGCACAGTCGCGATTGCTGACGCGGTCTTGAGCGCAGGGCGCCCCCTTTTCGTTACCAATATCTTCTCTTCAGGCATCCCGAAGAACTTCGCCACCTACCCTGCAGGGCTGCTCTACCGCGTGCTGCCGCGGGGGGCATCGCCGCCACATCCGCTTGAGGTGGAGCGACTGAATGTGGAGCTGTTCGAGCGCTACTGGCTGCCCGAGTATCCGGCGGTGGCCGGCAGCTGGGCGGGGTTGGTCGCACAGGACTATGTTCGGCCATGGGAGCAGCTCGCATCTGCCTTCGCAGCCATCAGCATGGGTGACCGTGCCGAGGGCTGCCGTCACCGTGCCGACGCTCTGCGTCCCACACCTGCACCCACCTTTCGACGACGGCTAACGCGATGATGACGGTCCCCCTGCTCGACATGAAGTTGCTCCACCTCCGCCGCAAGACGGAGATTGAGCAGGCGGTTGCCCGCTGCCTCGAACACCAGCAGTTCATCCTAGGTCCCGAAGCAGCAGCGCTTGAAGCGGAGCTCGCGGCCTGGCTCGAGGTGCCGGGTTGGCAGGGCGTTGGAACCAGCTCGGGCACAGCGGCGCTCATGCTCGCGCTTCGGCTGCTCGAACTGAAGGGCGACGATGAGGTCATCGTGCCCGCCTACTCCTTCATGTCGACGGCGAGCACCGTGGCACTGGTGGGAGCCCGCCCCGTCTTCGCCGATGTGGACCCGCTGACGCTCAACCTGACGCCGGAGGCGATGGTCGGAGCGCTGACAGCGAAGACACGCGCGATCATTGCCGTGCACCTCTTTGGTCGCGCAGCCGATGTGGTCGCCCTTCGTGCGGCGCTTGCGGAGGCTGGCCGCAGCGATGTGCGCATCATCGAAGATGCGGCGCAGGGCCTCGGCGCGCGGCTGGACGGCCAGCCTGTCTGCACGCTCGGCGACATGGCCTGCGTCTCCTTCTTTCCGGCCAAGAACCTGGGGGCATACGGTGATGGCGGCATGGCCTTCGTCCGCACCGAGGCAGAGGTGCAGCAGCTACGAATGGTGCGCCAGCACGGCTTCGCGGCGAAGTACAACAGCGTCGTGCTTGGCTACAACGCCCGCCTCGATGGCATGCAAGCCGCGATCCTCCGCGCCAAACTCCCCGACCTCCACGCGGTGGAAGAGGAGCGGCGGAGCAACGCTGCTCGCTACCGTGCGCTTTTCGCTGCGGCCTCGTTGCCTGAAGGCTTCGCGCTGCCGGCAGATGACGGTGCGGATGGTCGCTTCTACCATGTCTACAACCAGTTCGTGGTGCGGGCGCCGCGGCGGGATGAGCTGGTAGCCTTCCTCGACCGGCGCGGAATCGGCAGCGCTGTCTACTACCCCAAGACGCTTGCGCAGCAGCCCTCGTTGGCTGCCTTTGTGCCGCAGGGTGCCTCGTTCCCGAATGCTGAGGCGGCGACGCGCGACTCGCTCGCGCTCCCCATCTTCCCCGGCCTCACAGAGGCGCAGCAGGCCTATGTCGTGGAGGCCGTGGCCGACTTCTACTCCGCGGGCTGAGCCGGGCAGCGCTCTGCCCAGCGCGCCCGAACTTCGGGGTTCGTGTTGGGGAAGGAGGCAGCGTTGCTGCAGAGCTTGGTGCTCTGCGGATAGAGCGGCCAGGCCGCTTCGAGCGCCGCGAAGGCCTCGTCGGAGCGCCCGAGGTTTGCGAGCGCCACGGCAAGGTTGGAGAGCCGGCTCGAGGAGGGTTCGAGCGTCGCCGCGCCGGCAAAGGCGGGCAGGGCGCTCCGCCAGTCGCCCGCACGCGCTGCATCGGAGCCTCGAGCGCCCTGCTGCTCTGCGAGCCAACTCTGGTAGGGCGGGAGCGCTGCGCCTGAGGTGGCTCTGGCGGCTTGGCCGAAGTCGACGTCGAGCGAGCCGG
Organism: Deltaproteobacteria bacterium; assembly: GCA_013205435.1. Classification (GTDB taxonomy): domain Bacteria; phylum Myxococcota_A; class Bradymonadia; order REDH01; family REDH01; genus CAIWGR01. Next base: position 13,106 of record JABMMX010000352.1, on the reverse strand, counting down.
TTCCGATGCGCCGCTCCACGGGGCAGCTGCCGCCTGGTGTGGCGATGGCGAGAGGCCAACAGTCGGTCAGTACAGTTGCCGCGGGCAGATCTGTGTCTCGGGTGAGGCGCTCCCAGAGCACCGCGTGGCCCGATGCGGTTGCCCGCGCGAGCAGTCGGTCAAAGCGGGGACGGAGGTCGGCGAGGTCGCCCCTCTCTGGAGCGTCAGCAAGCAGCGTGAAGGGCTGGCGTGCATCGAGGTAGCGGAGCGAAGCCTCGCGCGAGGCCTGCGAACGACCGAGAAGGTAGAGGTCGGGGCGCGCGTCGCCCGCCACCTTGAGGAAGAGGGTGCCGGCGATGAGGCTGTCGCTCGCGGGAAGGAGAACAGCCTCGGAGGGCGCAGTCGCGAGGGCACTCAACGCGAGGTCTTCGGAGCTCCAGTCATCTGCCAGCCCCACGGCGCGGGCGTCGGTGGGTGCACGCAACAGCAGCGCGAGCGCGATGGCAGCGACGGGAAGCAGCCACCTTCTGGCCGGAACGGGGCCTGCGGCTCTCTCGACCCAGGCGATGCCAAGCAGCGGGAGAAGGAGCGCCGTCCACTGCAGGTTCTGGAGGTCGCGGAGCCCCATGGGGTTGAGGAAGATGGCGTAGACGACCTCGATGACAATCATCGTGGCCACCGCGGTGAGCGCTGAGGTCGCCCGATCTTCGCCTCTTCGCCACCGCAGCAGGCCGAACAGTACCATCAGACAGCATGCGAGAAGGGGCACCGCGCCGCCGAGCTGCCGCACCGCCTCGAGCAGGTGTCCGGAGGCGTGGGCGAGGCTCCCCATCTCGCCCGTGAAGGCCTCGCGAATCTCCGTCCCGGCGAGCACCCGCAGCAGCGCGGGGAGGGTAGACGGGTCGCCCCAGTTGTGAGGGCCTCCACGGAGCGCAGCGGCAACCAGATAGAGGTTGGTGAGACCTCCCGCGATGGCACCCGAGCTACCGAGGAGCAGTGCGCGGCTGCGTTGAGGCTGCGGGAGCTGACGGAGATGGAGCAGCACCACGGCGGGCGCCCAGAGGCGGAAGATAGCGTGATGGGCGAAGCCGAGCCCAAGCAGGAGTCCGAGCAACAGCGAGAGGCGAAGGTCTGGCGTATCGCGTCGGTCGTCGGCCCGCGCGAGCAGCCAGATGATGGCGGCGCCAAGCAGGAGCGTGAGCCCGTAGACCTCCGTTGTGCGGGCGTGGATGCTCAGCGTGGCGATACCATGGAGCGCGGCGACCGCGACGAGGAGGGCGTATGACTTGCCGACAGACGAGCGGAAGAGGGCGGCGAGGAGCAGTCCGATGGCGCCGCCCGTGGCCGCTGCAGAGAGCCATGCGGAACGGCTGCCAAGGCTCCCCGCCGGAAGCAGCCCCGTGAAGTTGGTGAGCTGGGTGAGCAGCGGAAAGCCGGTCGGGTGGGGCACCCCAAGCGTGAAGCCGGCGGTGGCAAAATCGCCTGCGTCGAGCCAGCCGAGCCCCGGCGTCGTGTTCCACACGCAGACCGCAGCGACGACCCAGCTCGCTACCCAGAGGGCGATGGTCGCGTTATGGTTGGAGCGCGTTGTCACGACGAGGCCTTGCGTGGTAGCCGATGGCGACTTCAAGCCGTGAAGATGTCCAGCCGTCAACCCTAACCGAGTCTGCTCCGTGTCGAGAATTCAAGTTGAGCGGGTCGCCCCAGCGACCGAAGCAGAGACCCGTGCTCGTCTTGCGCGGGCCAAGCGGATTGTCATCAAGGTTGGCTCGAATGTCCTGGTCGGCGGGTCAGCCAACCTGATCGACCGCCACAACTTCTGCGCGATCGTCGAGACCATCGCTCGTCTCGCCGATGTGCCGGGTCGCCACATCGTGCTGGTGACCTCGGGAGCGGTGGCGGTGGGCCGTCGCACCATCGCTTCGCTGCGCCGTGCGGATGAGGCGCGCCCCGATACGCTGTCGGCCAAGCAGGCGCTCGCAGCCATCGGTCAGCCCCGCCTGATGCACCTCTACGGCGAGGAGTTCGCCTTCTACGGCAAGCAGGTCGCCCAGGTGCTGCTCACACGCGACGACATCGCCAACCGGGAGCGGTTCCTCAACGCCCGCATCACCTTCCGCGAGATGGAGCTTGTGCCCTCCATCATCCCCATCGTGAACGAGAACGATACCGTGGCGACCGAGGAGCTCCGCTTCGGCGACAACGATCAGCTGGCCGGACTGCTCACGAGCGTCGTCGGCGCCGACCTGCTCATCATCCTTTCTGATGTCAGCGCCGTTTTCGATGCCGACCCGACCCGCGACAACAGCGCCAACCCCATCGCGGTGGCCTTTGCCGACGACCCGGGGCTGCTCGCCATCGCCGGTCCCGCCAGTCAAGATGGTCCGGGCACAGGCGGCATGGCCTCCAAGATCAGGGCTGCACGCATCGCTGCAGGTTACGGCGTGCCAACCATCATCGGCCCCGGCCGCGAACTGAGCGGCCTGGGTGCGGCACTGAGCGGCGGCCCCGGCTTCGGCACCCTGCTTGTGCCCCGCGATCAGCAGCTCGGTGCCCGCAAGAGCTGGATCAAGTTCGGAGCCCGTCCGAGCGGCGTTATCTCGGTCGATGCCGGCGCTTCGCGCGCGCTTCGGGAGCTTGGAAAGTCCTTGCTCCCAAGCGGTCTGCTCGGCGTGAGCGGAGACTTCGGCCCAGGCGCTGCCGTCGACCTCCAGAACGAGGCTGGCAACACCTTTGCGCGCGGGTTGGTGGCCTACTCGGCTTCGGAGATTCGGCGCCTTCGGGGCCTCCGCAGCGAGCAGATCGCCGAGACGCTCGGATACTCCAATGGCGATGCGGTCATCCATCGCGACGACCTCGTGCTGCTGGACGAAACCGGCACCGCAGGGACGCTCGAGACGCTGCCCGAGTAACGCGCCGCGTTTCGCGCGGGGTGTGGCCAAACAGCCCAAACCTGACTAGTTGCGCCGCGCCGGCAGGCCCACGCCGCTCGGCCTACATTCACTCTGCTGGAGCATCTTCATGAAGCCTCTTCGTCGCGTCTTCCTTGTGGGCGGTGCGCTCACTCCCTTCATCGGCAAGTCGCATCCCGACTTCATCTGGAAGGGGCATTCCGACTTCGGCAAGCGCGAGAACCCGACGCTTGAGGAGTACTTCGCGCAGGTGCTTGCCAAGCTCTTTGCAGAGACTGGGCTGGAGCCCGCCCGCATCGAGAAGGGCTACGTCGGCAACTTCGCTGGCGAACTCTTCAGCAAGCAGGGCCACCTCGGCTCGATGCTCGCCCGCGTGGAGAGCCGTCTTGAGGGCGTCCCCTTCACCCGTGTGGAGGGCGCCTGCGCCTCCGGCGCACTCGCGATGATTGGCGCCATTGAGGCCATCCAGGCCGGCCGCAACATCACGCTCGCCATCGGCGCCGAGGCCCAGACCACCGTGTCGGCACGCGAGGGTGCAGACTTCCTCGCCCGCGCCTCTCACTACGAGACCGAGCGCGGCCTCGACGACTTCACCTTCCCCGCTATGTTCGCCCGTCGCACGATGCATTGCCGTGCAGAGACCGGCGTGACCGAGGAGGATGTCGCCCATGTGGTTGTGAAGGCCTACGCCAACGCGGCGAAGAACCCGAACGCCCACATGAAGGCCGTTCCGATGACCTTCGAGCAGGCAGCGACCGCCAGCGATCGCAACCCCACCTTCCTCAAGAACCCCGACCTGTCGCCCTTCCTCAAGATCAGCGACTGCTCGCAGGTCTCTGACGGCGCAGCCGCCATGGTCCTGGCCTCCGAAGAGGGGCTGCGCGCGCTCGGACTCTCGCCTGACGATGCCGTTGAGGTGCTCTCCTACGCGCAGTCGAACGGCGCGCTCGGGCAGGTCTCCGACTTCACCCGCATGGGCATCACCGAGCGTGCGGCCAAGGAGGCCTACGCAGACACCGGTCTGACGGCCGGCGACATGAAAGTTGCCGAGGTTCACGACTGCTTTGCCATCACGGAGCTGCTCATGACCGAGGCGCTCGGCTTTGCGGCGCACGGGCAGGGCGGCGCGCTCGCCCGCGAGGGTCGGACGGCGATTGGCGGCGACATCCCGGTGAACACGGGCGGCGGCCTTCTCGCCTTCGGTCACCCCGTCGGCGCGACCGGCATCAAGCAGGTGCTCGAGGTGGCTCGCCAGATGCAGAAGCGCTGCGGAGACTACCAGGTCGGCCACGACATCAAGCATGGCATCGCGGCGAACATGGGCGGCGACGACCGCACCGCCGTCGTCACCATTCTGCGCAACAACGCAGCCGTCTAACCTCTTGCGGCTGGTAGCCGTCCAAGCCTAGGCTCCGCGCTCCCTCTCTGGATAGTTTGGATACGCATCATGGCCGACGATTTTGCGCTCAAGGGCGAAGTGATTGATCAGGTTTCCGCCGTCGTTGACCCGCTCTCGGGCGAAGGACTGCTGGACGCCCACATCCTCGAGAAGATCGAGGTCGCAGGCGGCATCGCCTCCGTCGTGCTCAAGTTCAAAGCAGAGCATACCAAGGAGCAGCGCTGGGCCCTCGAGGACGCTGCTGCGACGGCCGCCGAGAAGGTTGAGGGCGTGAAGGAGGCTCGGGTCTCGAGCTTCGTCGAAGGCTATCAGGCCAGCGCGGCACCGGCTCCGGAGGCGGCTGCTGCACCTGCTGCTGCCAAGGGCGCATCCCAGGCACCCAAGGCGCTCGAGGGCGTTGGTCGCGTGATTGCGGTCGCCTCGGGCAAGGGCGGCGTTGGTAAGTCGACGGTGGCTGTGAACCTTGCGCTCGCGCTCGCCCGCCTGGGCTTCCATGTTGGACTGCTCGACGTCGACATCTACGGCCCCAGCGTCCCCACGCTGCTCGGCATCAACGTGCGCCCCGCAGTCCGCGAGAAGCGCATCATCCCGGTCGAGGCCCACGGCCTCAAGCTGATGTCGCTCGGCTTCCTCATGGATGACGACGCGCCGGTCATCTGGCGCGGACCCATCGTCACCGGCATCATCCGTCAGTTTCTGCAGGATGTGGACTGGCGCGGCATCGACTACCTCATCGTCGACATGCCTCCCGGCACGGGCGATGCGCAGCTGAGTCTTGCGCAGACGGTGCCGGTCGATGGGGCGATTATCGTGACGACCCCCAGCGACCTGGCGCTCATCGATGCAGCGCGCGGCCTCCGCATGTTCACCCAGCTCAATGTGGATGTGCTCGGCATGGTCGAGAACATGTCCTACTACCTCTGGCCCGGAGCAGCCGAGGCCCGCAACCTTGCTGCGAGCCTGCGAGCCAAGGGCGACGAGCAGAGCGCGGCTGCGCTCGATAAAATCGTCGCCGATGAGGAGCGCACCTACATCTTCGGACAGGGCGGCGGCACGCGCGAAGCGGCTCGCCTCGGCACGACCATGCTGGGCGAGATCCCGCTCGATGGCGCCGTGCGGAAGATGGGCGACGAGGGCCGTCCTGTTGTGGTCGGCAGCCCCGACAGCGCGGTGACGAAGGCCTTCCTGGAGCTCGCGCAGCGGGTCACGGATGCTAAGCCGCTTGCCTCGCCGGGAAGCGCGCCCAAGCCGGGGCTCTTCTCCTTCAAGCGCTCGTAGTGGATCAGCCAGGGGCCCTGCACCAAGAGGCGCCCTCTTTGGCATCTAGGCCCGTGCTGCGGCTGCATGAGGTCTGCAAGACCTTCACGGTCACGCCTCGTATCAGAGAGCTTCTACGCTTTCGCCGACCGCCGCCGGTCGAGGTGCTTCGCGACATCTCGTTCGAGATCAATGCGGGTCAGATTGTAGGGCTCATCGGGCCCAACGGGGCCGGCAAGAGTACGCTGATGAGGTGCGTTGCGGGGCTGGTGGTGCCGACCTCGGGCGAACTCCTGGTGGATGGTTCGGCGCCTACCACGGGGGGTGGTAGACAGCGCCGGCGTATCGGCTGGGTCTCACGCGAGGACCGCTCCTTTAACCTCCGGCTGACAGGCCGTGAGAACCTCTCCTTCTTCGCCGAACTAGCGCAGATGGATGGCGGGTCACGGGCCGAAGCGGTGGCGGAAGCGTTGGCCCGTGTGGGTCTCACGAAGCAGGCCGATCGCCCCTTTCGGACCTACTCGTCGGGCATGCGGCAGCGGCTGTCGATGGGTCGCGCGCTCATTGCCGACCCGGCGCTGCTGTTGCTTGACGAGGCCAGCACCGGCCTCGATCCAGGCCGTCGTGAATCGTTCAAGCGGCTCTGTCTGCAGCTCGCCAAGGAGCAGGGAAAGGCCATTCTGATCGCCTCTCACGACATGGCAGAGTTGGAGGCCCTCTGCGACGTGCTCCATCTCCTCGATGGCGGTCGTATCGTTGCGTCGGGGGGCTTTGCGGAAGTGTCGGCCGCGGCCGATGCCGTCTTCGCCCGGGAGCAGGACGAGGAGGAGGCATGATGAGGCAAGCAAAGCTTCTCCGCGCCTTCTGGCTCCATGATTTCCGCGAAGCCCAGAGCTATCCTCTGGTTCACTTCAACCGGCTGGCGGGGCTGGCGATGCTCTTCTTTCTGCTGCACGGGCTCTCCAAGCTGGTGGGCGACGGGATGGGAGCGGGCGGCCTGGGTGTCCTCCCCTTTCTTGCCTGCGGTTTCGCGGTGATGGACCTCATGTGGACCTCGCTTGGCGCCTTCACGAGCAAGCTGCGTCGCCACCAGACAACGGGCATGCTCGAGGCCTGCCTGATGACCGGCCACTCTTTGCCCGCGTTGATGACTGCGATGCCGAGCTTTGATCTCTCGGTGAGCGTCATGCGCTCGACCGGGATCGTCGTGCTGGCGAGCCTCTTCATGACGCCTGCGCCGAATCCGGTTGCCTGGTTCTACGCGGCGCTGTTCGGTGCAGGCGGAATGCTCCTCTTCCTGGCGGTCGGTCTGATCTCGGCCTCGTTGTTGCTCCGCTACAAGGCGGGAGATCCTTTGAACCGGGCCGTGCACCTGTCGGCGGTGGTGACTGGCGGCGTATTTGTGCCTCGGGCGCAACTTCCGGCCGAGGTGGGCGCGATCGGAGCTTGGGTTCCGATTGCTCCCGTGGTGGACGGGGTTCGCTTGGCGCTGGCCGGTGGCGGTTGGGCGGAGTTGGCGCCGGTGGCGCTTCGGCTGGTAATCCTCTTCGCGATTGCATCGACGGTTGCACTGTTCACGGTTCGAGCGGCAGTCCGGACGGTTCTCAAGGAAGGATCGCTGGCGCACTACTAAGTGCGATCGAAGATGTTGCATTGTTGGCTTGATTCATGCATTGTTCCCTTACGTCGGATTGACGTGACGATTCGCAGACACCCATCGGGGCTACCGCCCCTTCGAAGGAGCCGAGACATGAGCAAGCAACGGCCAATGCCAAAGCAACAGGATTCGACCACGGATGTGGTCGCTGAGTCGGTCGGCCTCGAGGAGGCTGTATTGACGGGTCGTCGCTCTTACGAGGCTCCCAGCCTCGCCAAGAAGCGCTCTGTGGCGCGCGTTACGCTCTTCTCGGGCGGCGGCGTTTCGGCTGGCGGCCTCACGGCTTCCGGCTAGTCAAACCTCGTATCTCGGTTCGCCTGACAGGGCCGAACAAGTCTCGAAAAAGACCTGTCGGCCCTTTTTCGTGTCTGCCTTCGCCGGTCGCTTCGGTGACGGAAAGAGACAGTCTGGGCGGGTCGGGGTGACAAATTCTGTCACATGTAGCGGGCTGTTGCATAAGATCTTCTTTTGATCTCATCTCTGTGGCTGTGCTACGTGGGATTCGACCGTAAACCTTGCGCTCAACGCACCCCACCGTTTGCCCTCTATTCGACCTCGGAGATTGTTATGGCTCGCACGACGCTGAATTCGACCTCTCTGCTCGCGCTGCTCCGCGGGCCCTCCACGCTCACCGCCGCGACCTTTGTCGCCTCGCTGGCCCTCGTGGCTTGCGGCGATGAGACCACGGAAAAGACCGAGGACACGGGCGCCTCGTGCAACCTCTTCACCGGTGAGGGCTGCGAGGACACCGCGCCCGACACCACCGCGGACACCTCCACGGATACCGGCACGGCCGATACGACCGAGGAGGACACCAACGTGGAGGACACCGAGGTCGACACCGCGGTCGAGGACACGACGGTCGACGCGGGTACCGACACCGGCGGCATCCAAGAGAGCTGCGGCAACGGCACGGATGATGATGGCGACGGCAACGCCGACTGCGCCGACTCTGACTGTGCGAACAACATTGCCTGCTTGGAGTGCGACACCCTCAACCCCCGTGATTGCGAGCCCGACAACCGCGCCTGCGACGTTGCGGACGGCCCCGATTCCTGTGGCGACTGCCTCGACACTTTCGTTGACCAAGCCGGCACCTGCGTCTGCGACGCGACCATCTGCGATGCGGCGCCTGCGCCTTTCTGCCGCGGCAACAACCGTGTTGAGACGGCCCGCACGGCCTACGATATCGGGACGAGCTGCGAGTGCCGCGACGCCGAGAGCGAGACCGCCTGCCCCACAGGCACGAACTGCGACGCCGGCGAGTGCGTTGCCGTTCCCGTCACCGAGGACCCCTGGATCCTCTTCGTTCGCACGCCCGGTTCGGCTTGCGCTGAGCAGCAGGCATCGCAGCTCTACGTCGTCCGCGCGGACGGCACCGATGAGCGTCGCGTCACGAACCTCCCCGGTCAGAAGCTGGCGGCCCGCTGGTCGCCCGACGGTCGCTCCGTCTACTTCTCCATGAAGGTTACCGACTGCTCGGCGCCTGCCAACACCAACGTTGGCATCTACAAGTTGGCCATCGAGACGGGCGCTATCGACCAGCTCACGCCGGTCTGCCCCGAACTCGCCTACCAGGGCAACCCCGACCCGACCGGTCTCCTGAGCGGTGGCTTCACCGTGCTGCCCGATGAGTCGGCGCTGGTCTTCACCAACTTCTACAGCGGCGACTTCGGCCTCTTCACGCAGCCCCTCGACGCGAGCGGCGCTGCCTGCACCGTACTTGTCGACAACGGCGGCAACGGCGAGGCCGACCCGGCCATCGCCGAGTGCGACCCCTCCACGGTCATCTACACCAAGCAGGCAGCTGGCGGCGCTGTGACCCTGTTCTCGGTAGGTGTTGACGGTGCCGGCAACAGCACTGCCAGCCTCACAGGCTACCTTGGCGCGCCCGCCATCAGCCCGGCCGGCACCTCCGCACTCTGGACGAAGGACCTCGGCGGCGGCGCAACGCAGTTCCACAGCAACGCGTTCAACTGCACGACGCACCGCACCTCCGGTACGCCGACGCCCGTCTCGGGCTCGACCAACGATAGCTCGCCCGCCTTCTTCCCCAACGGGAACCTGGTCACCTCCGAGCGCATCTTTGCCTCGGCCAGCGTCGTCCAGACCGAGATCATGGTGCTCAACATCACGACCGGCCTTACCACCCGTATCACCACCAACGAGGTCCTCGATGGTGGTCCCCGCCCGGGTCTCATCGAAGCCACCACTCTCAATCCGGCGATCGCGCGCTAGCGTCCGCTACGGGGTCCTATGAATCCAACTTGGGTTGTCTTTCACATCACCGACCGGTGCCAGCTTAACTGCAAGCACTGCCTCCGGGACCCCGAGATTAAGTCGCAAGACCTCTCGCTCGACCTCATCTGCAATGTGCTGGACGAGGCCTGGCAGCTCTACCGCTGCAAGCATGTTGGCCTGACGGGCGGCGAGCCCTCGCTCCACCCTCAGTTCTACGAGATCATCGATGCCATCGTGGCCCGCGGCTACACGTGGCACGTGGTGACCAACTCCGAAAAGTTTTCGAGGATGGTGGCCAAACTCGATGAGAAGCCCGAGCGGCTTTCGACCTGCACCGCGATGAACTTCTCCATCGATGGTGCGACCGAAGAGGTGCACGACAAGGTGCGCGGCCCCGGTAGCTTCCGCAACGTGATGCAGGCGGTTGCCATCTGCACCATGCGGAAGATTCCCTTCATCATGCAGATGACGGTCAACGCCTACAACGCTCACCAGATTGAGCAGATGGCGATGATGGCGAGCCACCTGGGTTCGGGGCGCATGTCGTTCGGCATGACGCAGCCTACGGGCACCTACCTCGACGAGGAGATGTTCCTCTCGACGGCGGAGTGGCGGACGGTGCTCGACACCATCACCCGCCTGCAGGGCAGCCTGCATATGCCGGTCTCCTTCACGGACAGCTTCTACCGCGAAGAGCCCTTCTTCGTCTGTCAGCCCTTCCGCTCGGAGATTCTCCATGTGGACCCGAAGGGCAACCTGACGCTCTGCTGCCAGCACTCCGGCGTGCCGACGGAAGGGGCGCCCGCCGACGTGCTCGGAAACCTGCACGAGGTGAGCCTCGCAGACGCGCATCAGAAGATGCTCGATGTCATCCACTACGCGCAGACCGAGAAGAACAAGGCCATCAAGGAGGGCACGCTCTCGGAGTGGGACCTCTTCCCCTGTAACTTCTGCATGAAGCTCTTCAAGAAGCCCTACTGGACCGACGAGGGTCGCGGCGGCGTGGAGGCCAAGCGGGAGCGCTGGCGCGGCAAGTGGGCGGTCGACGCAGAGAAGGTGACCGGCTGCGGCGGTGGCCCGAAGAAGATTGCCTAGCCTCCTTCAGGAGGTGGCAGCAGCGCCTGGGCTGGTGGCGGAGGTTGTGCTGCTACGCGGCCTGCTGCCTGTTGCCCTTGAGAGGCTGCCCATGGACCGACTGCTGCGTGGCCTGACGCCCGCCGCTGTCCGGTTTGGCGGTCGCAGCGAGGCAGGGACGCTGGAGGCGGTTGAGCGGGCGACCGAGCTGGTGTTGCGCCGTGTGCGCTTCACGCGGACAACCTGCATGCTGCGGAGTCTCATCCGTTACCGCTGCCTGCGGGAGCGGGGCGTGGAGGTGGTCTTCAAAATGGGGCTCCGCGAGCGCGAAGGTGTGATGGAGGGCCACGCTTGGATTGAACTTCGGGGGCAACCTGTGCTTGAGAGGGAGTCCACCGACTATCAGGTGACCTTTGTCTATCCTCCCTCAGCCGCGTGAGACTGCCTTGGACCTCGAAACCACCCGCATCACCCCCAGCGCCCGCGTCATCCTCACCGAGATGCCCGACGGAAAGGGGGTCCTGCTCGATATGGACACGAAGTTTTACTACGAGCTGAACGTGACGGGCGTCTTCCTCTGGAAGCGCTTTGGTGGCCGCTCGAAGTTGGCGTCAGAACTCGTCGCCGGGTTGGTCGAGGAGTTCGAGGTCACGGGCGAAGTTGCTGCCGCAGACCTGGCGGAGATGGTTGCATCGCTGGCTGCCGACAAGCTGGTCGTGGTCGCGCTGGCCTAGCGCGGGCGGTTCGCTTCGGCGGTGAGCAGGTCGAGGATCGCCTCCGGCCGTTCGAGCGCGTCGAGGCCCAGCAGGAGCTCGTAGGAGCGGCCGTGTGAGACAAGGGCGAGGAGGGCTGCGAGGTGTTCTTCGGCGCCTGCGAGTTCGTCGACGGCGACGAGCGCCGAGGCAGTCATGAGGTTGCCGAGCGCGTCCGTGGGTGCGAGCGCCTCGAGGCGTGTTGTGGGCTCGCCCGTGATGCGTGGGAAGAGGAGCCAGTCTGGGTAGCCGAGCGAGGGGCGGAGCGCGCCAGGGAAGAGCAGGGCCGCAGGGTAGCTGCTCTTGCCGCTCTCGGCGGCCGCAGGGCTGGGGTGGCGGGCGGTGAGTTCGGCGAAGGTGTGGGCAGTTCGCGGCGAGAGGTTGAGGGGCTTGGGGAGGCCCCAGATGCAGCGCGCGGCGGGGTCGATGTAGAGGGTGTCGTCGCCCGCCAGCAGGCCACCGCGCCGCAGCAGCGAGAGGGTGGTTGTGGTCTTGCCGTGGGCGGCATCGCCGGCGACTAGGAGGGTGCCGAGGCCCTCGAGCGAGACGAGGCCGGCGTGGAGGTGGAAGCGGCGGCGGAGGCGGAGCGCGACAGCGAGCGCGATGAGGAGGGTGGCGCTGCTGAAGGTGTGGCCGTCGTCGAGCGAGTTGGGGTGGACCTCGCCGTGCAGCTCGCTGCCGTCGTCCGCGAGGGAGAGCAGGCTGGCGCCGTCCCAGAGCAGGATGCGGTCATCGGCTGCAAAGACGCGGGTGCGACCGTGGAAGAAGAGGGGGCGATGGCTGGCATCGGGGAGCGGCGCAGGAGGCCCGTCGGCAGGCCGAAGCGACACGCTTAGCGTGGCGGTTGCTGGGGCCTCTGGCTCGCCGAGGCAGTCGAGGATGGCAGCGAGCGGGTCGGAGGCGGCCCAGGGCAGCCAGACGATGTCGATACCTGCGAGCTGTGCGCGACGCAGGCCGCTCATCGTGCGCCTGTGAAGGGGCGAAAGGGGAGCATGGCGAGCCGCTTGAGGAGGAGCCGCTTGCGGCCTGCCGCGAGGGCCTCGTCGCCGTAGTGATAGGCGAGGTAGTCGTCGCTCGGAAGCAGCTTGCGGAGGAGCATCTGGGGCTGGTGCAGGGCGTCGTGTGCGACCCGCTGCAGGAGTAGCCGCTGGAAGATGGACTGGTCCCAGAGCCGCTGCGCGCGGGGCCCTGGGAAGACGAGTCGCCTGAGCGTGGCAGCGGCCGGAGGCGAGGCGCTTGCGTGGAGGGCTACGAGTGCTTTGGTGAGGCGGAGGGGGAGGTCTGTTTGCGCCGGAGCGTCGGTGTTGAGGAGCCAGCCGGCGCGGTGGAGTCGGAGCGCATCGGCGAGGTGGCGGGCGAGGATGCGCCAGTCGCCGTAGTGCTGCACGAAGGCGTGGATGCAGAGGTGTCGGGTGAGCTCTTCACGCGGCAGGAGCGGGATGAGGAGGCCGTCGCGGGCATGGGTCGTGCGTGCGGCCCAGAGCCGGTCGAAGTCTGCGGCAGGGGCCTCGGACTGCGGGAGCATGCGGTGGAGTTCGATGGAGAGGCCGTCGGCGCTCTCGTGGACGGCTGGGTGGATCTTATCGGCGGCCTGGGAGGCGACATAGTCGGCGTAGGAGTTGCCATCGACGAAGGGGACCTCGGTGCCGGCAGTCTGGAGCGGATAGCCGGCGGCGAGGAGGGCGGCGGAGGCAGCAGCGAGGTCGTCGGGGTGGAAGAGCAGGTCAATGTCGTCGAGGTGGCGGGCGCCAATCTGCTCGTAGGTTGTGAGGAGGAGGTCGCAGCCTTTGAGGGCGAAGAATCGGAGGCCGGCGTCGTGCAGCGCGGCGGTGATC
>JABMMX010000351.1 GCA_013205435.1 Deltaproteobacteria bacterium | reverse complement strand
TCGGGCAGCGGCGAGGCCGACACCGGAACCGAGGCCGACGCGCAACCGGACACCGAGGCCGACACGGGAACCGAAGCTGACACGCAGGCCGACACCGAGGCCGATACGGGAACCGAGGCCGACACGCAGGCTGACACCGAGGCCGACACGCAGGCCGATACCGAGGCCGACACCGAGACGGACACGGGTGCAGGCTCCGGCGACACGAGCATTCCCGGACCCGACCCGCTCACCCGGGTCACGGTCGATGGGCTCACCAACGCATCGGCTGACGACTACGCCCTCAACCGCTGGGGCCTCATCGATGCTTCGACGCTGCAGACCTATGCAACGGACTGGACGACGGTGGACTCCGCCGCTTCGGATGCTGCGGCCAACGGACGGCCCTCACAGCTCGGAAGCGACGCCCGTCTCATCATCCTCCAGCTCAACGCGGCGGCGCGTGCGCCCGGCGAAGACTACATCCCCTCGTCGCCCGCGACCGGCGTCTATGTCTTCGAGATCGACGCCTTCCGCTTCAACGAGACGCGCGACACCGGCCTCATCTCGAACTCGGTCCGCTACCAGGCGAGCGGCCCGACGACCGACGACTGGTTGACACGCTACGGCATCGACCTGAGCCGCGACTTCGTGGTCTTCGCGGCCGGCGCCAACACCGGCACGACAGGCGCCTTCTTCCAGGACCTCGCGCGCGCTGTCTACTGGCTCTCCTACTGGGGCGCCGACCTGCGCAACATCGCCATCCTCAACGGCACCATCGCGCAGAACTACACGGGCACGCTCGCGAGCAGCAAGCTTACGGAGGGTGCCATCTCGAACGACGGCTTCTCGGTCCGCGACCTGCGAAACGACCACTTCGCGCTCACGCTCCCGCTCGAGGACTTCCTCACCATCGTGGACGGCGGGCTCAACGCGACCGGCGTGGTGGAGGGCTACGACCGCCAGTTCATCATCGACGCCCGCCCCACCCCGCAGTTCCTCCGCACGGCCGGCAATGCCTCCTTCGTCGACACCCTCCCCGGGCAGTTCATCACGACGGCCTGGAACTCGACCGGCGCGCCGAGCAACGACGACGCGGGCAAGGCCAAGAACTACCTGCCCGTCGAGGGCCATGTGAAGGGAGCTGCCAGCTTCCCCTGGGCCAACCTCCTTGTCGATACCGGCAGCAACAACTGGAAGTACAAGAGCCGCGCCGACCTTGTCGCCCTCTTCTCCGCGGCGGGTTACACGCCTGAGATTGCCGTCGACACCGTGCTCGTCTCGCAGTGCCGCACGAACTTCGAGGTGCAGGTGAACGGCTTCGCGGCCCGCGTCATCCTCGGCTACCCCACCGTCCACTTCGACGGGTCGCTCGTGGAGTACCTCTCGCTCGTCTCGAACCACCCCACCTCGGAGTTCAACCTCCTGCCGAGCGATCCTGCCTACGTCTATCGGACAGACCTCCCGGGCCGCACGCAGCACTATGCGGCGAGCGCCAACCCCGAGGCCCCGTCGACCACCGAAGATGAGGCTGGCGTGCCGGCCTACAACATCCCCACAGGCACGGGTCCGACCGACCGGAAGGTAAGCCAGGCGGTGGTCAACCGCGACGCGACGACCACGCGCCAGGCGCTCGACGAAGACCTGCTCTACAAGCAGTAGTCCGAAGGTGCGCGGGCCTCGCCGGGTTTCGCGCTGCCCTCACCTCTCCGCCCTTGCGCGGTGAGGCGGCGGGCCGCTCGACGCCTCGGGGTCCGCGACGCCGTTTTTGGATGGCAGTCACTCCCTTGACAACCGGCCGCCCGCGGCCGAATCGCTCGGCGCGATTTCGCCTGTCGCCGCCTACCCTCGAGGATGCCCATGCCCAAGCCCCTGATCTGTCCACCGTCTCTGTTTTCTCAGGACCTTTCCGGTCGAACCATCGTGGTGACGGGCGGCAACTCGGGCATCGGACTGGTGACCGTTGAGCAGCTCGCCAAGCAGGGCGCGACCGTTGTGCTTGCGGCACGGCGCCCCGCCGAGGGCGAGCGTGCACGGGCCGAGGTGCTTCAGCGGCTGCCAGCCGCGAAGATTGAGGTAGCCGAGCTCGACCTGGCGAAGCTCGATTCGGTGCGGGCCTTTGCGACCGCGCTGCTGGCGCGCCACGAGGTGCTGCATGGTCTCGTGAACAACGCGGGCGTCATGAACACGCCGCAGAGCAAGACCCACGACGGCTTCGAGATGCAGTTCGGCACCAACCATCTGGGCCACTTCCTCCTCACCGAGCTGCTCCTGCCGGCGCTGCAGAAGGGTGCGCCGTCGCGCATCGTCAATGTGTCGAGCTGCCTGCACGACATGGCGCAGGGATTTGAGGGACGCATCGATTTTGACGACCCCAACTTTGAGCGTCGGAAGTATGAGGGCTGGCAGGCCTACGCGCAGTCCAAGCTGGCCAATGTGCTACACGCCAAGTCGCTGGCCAAGCGGCTCGAGGGCACGGGCGTAACGGCCGTCAGCGTCCATCCGGGCTGGGTGCGGACCAACCTCATCCGCCACTCGCTTCCCGTCTGGATGCAGAACACCATCCTCCGCCCGGTGCTCTTCTTCGCCGGCATGATTGAGCCGTGGGAGGGCACGCAGACCACGCTCTACGCGCTGCTCGCGCCCGAGGTGGCCGCGCAGCCCGGCGCCTTCTTCAGCCAGACCGGCGTCTATCGCGACAAGGCTGCGAAGAAGGGTGGCTGGCCCCTGCACTCGCCCAACCCCCACGCCCACGATCAGGCCGCTGCCGACCGGCTCGATGCGATGAGCCGCACGCTGGTGGGGCTGTCGCACAAACAAATATAACTTTCGAGACTTGACAGAGAACGATTCGCCACTACCCGCTCGAATCCAGCGAGCAGTCCTCGCCCCAAAGCCTTGAGAGGAAACATGCAGGAACTTAGTCTTGGTCAATTTGGACTCGTCTACAACATGTTGTCGCTTGCAACCGCGGCCATGTTCGGGTCCTTCATCTTCTTCATTTTGGGTCGTTCGCAGGTCTCGTTCCGCTTCCGGCCGGCGCTGGTCATGTCGGCACTGGTGGTGGGCATCGCCGGCTACCACTACTGGCGCATCTTCAACTCGTGGGACGGAGCCTACGAAATCAATGCAGCCGGCACGGCCTACGTGGCAACCGGTAAGCCCTTCAACGATGCCTATCGCTACGTTGACTGGCTCCTGACGGTTCCGCTGCTCGTTGCGGAGCTGATTGCGGTCATGACGCTCCCCAAGGGAAAGAGCGGCCCGATGATGGGCAAGCTTATCATTGCCTCTGCCCTGATGATCGCCCTTGGCTACCCCGGCGAAGTCACCAACGACATGACCACGGCTTTGGTCTGGGGCACGCTGTCGAGCATCCCCTTCGCCTACATCCTCTATGTCCTCTGGGGCGAGCTCTCCAAGGCAACCGCGGGCGAGTCGCCCGAGGTCAACGTCCTCTTTCGAAACACGAAGCTTCTGCTGATTGGCACCTGGGGCTTCTACCCGATCACCTACCTTCTTGGCATCGAGTCGCTTGGCTTGGTCAGCGGCGCTGACGCTCTGGTCTCCCTGCAGGTTGGATACAGCATCGCCGACATCGCCGCCAAGTGCGGCTATGGTCTGATGATTTATGCTATCGCCAAGGCTCGGATGGAGGCTGCCGGCGAGTCGGCAGACCCCGCCTTTGCCAAGGCTGCCTAGGCTACGGGAGTCCAGCATGACCCCGGAAGAGAACTCCTCCGACCAGCATAAACAGGTGGGTCTCGCGCTCATGTTGTTCAGCAGCGTGGGGATCGTCCTCGGGGTAGTGATGACCATCTTCAAGTTCAACGAGGGCTTCATTGATGGCCCGAGCGCTCTCGGAATCGGGCTTGTGACCTTGGCTGTAGGCTTCTCCCTCTGGAGAACAGGCAGCGACAGAGGCTAGAGCCTGTTTCGAAGAGACGGGCGTTGCAGCGACATCTAAGGCGCTGACAACTTCCATCGACCCGACACTCTTCCCGAGAGGGAGAACACCCCTCTCCCACCCTGGTCATGCCCTGCGCCACCTTCGGGCGTGCAGCAGCGCCTTGGGACGAGGCGGTCGCTGCAACGG